>NZ_JAILKR010000089.1 GCF_024693525.1 Selenomonas sp.
AAAAATGGAGCGGAAAACGAGGCTCGAACTCGCGACCCCCACCTTGGCAAGGTGGTGCTCTACCACTGAGCTATTTCCGCATCAGATATAAAATTGGAGGCGACACTCAGAATCGAACTGAGGATAGAGGATTTGCAGTCCTCGGCCTTACCACTTGGCTATGTCGCCGAAATAATGGAGCGGAAAACGAGGCTCGAACTCGCGACCCCCACCTTGGCAAGGTGGTGCTCTACCACTGAGCTATTTCCGCATAATGGCGACCCGAAGGGGACTTGAACCCCTGACCTCCGCCGTGACAGGGCGGCATTCTAACCAACTAAACTACCGGGCCGTTTTCTTTCCTTGCCGCTGTCTCTCAGCGACAAATATTATTATACGGATAAGCCAGCCATATGTCAACCCATAAAATAAAACTTTTTTGATTTTTTTACTGTTTTGCTACAATTTCTTGTACCTTGCGGAAAATCGATTGGTCCATTTCATCAAGCGTACGCCAAGAACCACCTTCGTTGCGCGTCAGGATTTTCTTTCCCTCCTGCTTGAACTCCACCTTTACCAATTTGCCAGCGGTGCCGTTGCGAAGGGTTGCCGTCCACTGGTTACCATCCCTCGTTCCCGTAACCGACCCGGCAACAATATACGTCTTCGTTCCCTCAAAGGTCATGGCAACCACATCTTCAGCGGGGATACTGCGCTGCACCTCAGCTGGCTTCTCCTCTTTCACCTGGGACTCCTCCACTGGTTTTGGCTCTTTCGCGTCCTCCACCGAGGTAACATTGCCACCATCCACCTGAGCATTCTGCGGTGCCTGGCCACCATTCCACAGGTAACATCCAACCGCCACTGCCACAACTACTACCACACCCAGTATCATGTAAAGACGTTTCTTATCTCGCATTATCGGTTACACCTCATTTTCAAAATTGCTATTCCTATTATAAAAAACCTATCTGAAAAGAGCAAGAAGATACTCCCAGCCACAATCACACCGATTCCCCATCCATGGGAAAAACAATCCCCGCCTGTTTGCGGGCGGTTTCCGCCGTTTCCAGCACCGCCGCCGATACTGCCAGCCCCTCTTTTACCCGGTCATAATCCTTGGCGGCAAAAATTTTGGCAAATTCCTGGAACTCGTGCACCATGCGATGGCTGTAGCGATTCAATTCGTAATGGTGCTTCACGCCGCTGCCGCGAAGCTTTAGCTCAAAGGCCCGAAGTTCATTAGGATTGCCCTCCATCCGGATATAGCCCTTCTCCCCCTGTATTACAGCATAGCCGGGACTGTCGGAATCTTTGGCCCCCATAGCCAGAGCAAAGAAATCCGGGTATTGCAGCTGCACCACACCGCTGGTATCAATGCCGTTAAAGCCGATATTTGCCGTATACTGAACGGCCTTTGGTGCACCAAACAAGCCAATGATGAGATTTAGATTGTAAATATTGATATCGTACAAGGCACCGCCGCTCCGCTCCGGGTCAAAGGCCGGCAGCACTTCCCCCTGAAGGTAACGGTCATAGCGGCTGGAATACTGGGAGTAATTGGCCATCACCGCTTTTATTTTCCCCAACTGCGGCAATGCCTCCCGAATGGCGGCAAAGTTTGGCAGGTAAAGCAGCGTTACGGCTTCAAAGACATAAAGCCCCCGATCTATAGCCAGCTGCCGCAGTTCCTGTACCTCTCGGGCGGCCGAGGCAAAGGGCTTTTCTACGATGACATGCTTGCCCGCCAATAAAGCCTTTTTCGTGTACTCGTAATGAACGCTATTGACCAACCCCACATACACGAAATCAATCTCCGGGTCAGCCAGCAGCTCATCATAATCCGTATAGACCTTCGGTATCGAATACCCGTGCTGGAGTTTTTCCGCCTTCTCCCGGCTGGCAGGGCGGGCAAAAATAGCCACCACCTCGATTTCCGGCACCTGGCGAAGGGCTGGCAATGCCCCTTCCTTTACAATTAAACCGGTACCCAATATTGCTAATTTCATGTCACTCGCTCCCTTATTTCAAACGCTAAAATCTTTTACCCAGGAAGTTTTGCTCGTTCTTCCCGCAACCATTGCAGCCGTTGTTCCTCCCGGTGAATCGCCTGCTGCAAAATCAAGGCATGACCATAATGCTGCTTTTTTTCTGCCTGCGAGGAAAAAACAGTCTGCCACCGAGATTTTAGATATTCTAATTTCTCTTCATGACGGGCAATTGCCTCTGCAAATAATTTTTTTATCCGCGGGTCCTTGTCATCCTTTAGTAAATACATCTTCATCGAAAACTCATCCCGGGTCGGTGGAAGGGCGTTAAGGGGCTCCTCCATCCATCCAGCCAGCTCAGCCTGTCCCTGGGGCTCAAGCCGATAATAGGTCTTTGTCATTTTCTGCCCCACCGTATCATCATAGGAAGAAATCAAGCCCCCCTCCACCATCTTTTTTAGTTCTGGATAAATTTGGCTGTGGTTGGAATACCAAAAATCCCCCAGTTCCCCCTCGAAGAGTTTTTTTATATCATAACCAGTCAAATCCCGATGG
This sequence comes from Selenomonas sp., assembly GCF_024693525.1. The sequence goes on from NZ_JAILKR010000089.1 coordinate 2,523, forward strand.
GACAGTAGCCCCAGGACGACATATTTCAATACATTTTTTTGTGCCATACGCAACCATCCTTCTTTCTCTTCCCTGATTATACCATGAAATGACACGTGATGTAATTATTTACACTTTTTCCCTTGACATTTCTCCCAGGCAAGAGGTAAGATATCTCCTGGATATCATGTATTTAATTACACATTTATCACGATGCAACAGGAGGAATCCCTATGAAACTATCTAACTTTAAACGCGTTGCCACCGCTTCGCTTCTGACCCTTGGGCTGCTGACGGTAGGAACCGGCGTAAGTTCCGCCCAGAGCCAAGATTTGACCATCGATGGCGACCACGGCAAGCTGTCCGCTATCCTTCAGACGCCAAACAAGGCCAAAGAATATCCGCTGGTAATCATCTGCCACGGCTTCACCTCCGGCAAAGACACCGAGCTGATGCAAACCCTGGCAAAGGATTTGGAAAAAGCCGGCATCGCTTCCCTGCGTTTTGACTTCAACGGTCACGGAAAAAGCGAAGGCCGCTTTCAGGACATGACGGTGCCCAACGAAATTGAAGACGCGAAGAAAGTATACGATTACGCCGCCAAACTCCCCCATGTTACCTCCATTTCCCTAGCTGGTCATTCCCAAGGTGGCGTTGTTGCCAGCATGACGGCAGGGCTTTTGGGCACCGACAAAGTAAAGAGCCTGGCCCTCATGGCTCCAGCCGCTGTATTGCGTGAAGATGCCATCCGCGGTGACTGCCAGGGTTCACGCTACGATGCCAACAACATCCCCGAAACCATCCCCATCAAAAAAGGCCTGACCTTAGGCCGAAATTACGTACTGACGGCTCAGGTTCTCCCCATCTACGAAACGGCCGTCCGCTATCAGGGTCCTGCCTTCATGATTCACGGCACAGGCGACGTAATCGTCCCCTATACCTACAGCCAGCGGTATCAGCGCATCTATTTCCAAGGCCAGCTGAAACTCGTTCCGGGAGAAGACCATGGTTTCACCCATGACAGACAGGGTGCCTGCCAAGCGGTAACCGACTTTTTCGTCTCCCAACTGAAAAAATAATAACACCCCATCCCCCGAAGAGGACACACTGCCAGTAAGCAATGTGTCCCCTTTTTTCTGTCTTAAATCAGCTTGGCAATTTCGTCCCAGGCGAGTTTATCTGCAGCTTTCCGTATTGCCTGCAGGCGTTTTTGCTCATCAGCGGGCAAATCGTAATGCGAAAGTTCCGTCAAGATGTAATTTAGGCTGTCATAATCAAAGGCATGGGCAACCTCCTTCATGGATTGCCACGCTTCTGCCAATTCTTCCGGAGCAATGCGTTCTTTCGGCGTGGTGTCATTTTCTGCCACCAGCGGGGAGAGCTTTTCCAAATAACTCCGGCATAGTGCCAACATAATCGGCGTATCCTGACCAATTTCATCCACATAGCCGCTAGAGTCTGTATGCCATCCATCCCCGGCATGCGATGGTCTAAGAAAATCACATCATAGTCCTTTTTCACTGCCAGTTCCAAGCACTCATATCCGCTGACGGCGATATCCACCTGTATTTACGTGCGCTTCAAAAGCCCCATTACCACCGTGAGATTCATCGGGGTATCATCCACCACCAGCACCCTGGCCTCAGGGGCCACAAAGCCCGCTCGCTTCTCATATTGTTTATTTTCCCTTTGCCGATATGCATCTTCGTAGTTCCCCATGGGGGCTCAATTAAGCACCTCCTGCTTCACCACAAAGGAAAAAGTTGACCCGCTCCCATATTCGCTTTCCACGGTTAGCTCACTATCCATAAGCTACAACAAGCGCTGGGTAATATTCATGCCCAGTCCAGTCCCCTCGATGGTGCGATTTCGTTCTTCCTCCAGGCGTTCAAAGGCGACAAACAGTTTTTCCTTATCTTCTTCCCGAATGCCAATCCCGGTATCCTGCACGGCTACCTTCAAGTTAATGGTACTCGCCGCTATCTTTTCCCAACCAAGGATTAAAGTAACCTTCCCCTTTTCGGTGTATTTAACGGCATTGGTCAACAAGTTGGTGACAATCTGCCGGCTTCGATTTTGGAAAAATCCAAGATATCGTTTACCAGCCCCAATAAGGTATTGCCTGCTAGACGAATGTTTTCCGCATATTCGCAGATTACCGGGTCCTGACATTCCCGCAGAATCATTTCATCCATTCCCAGTATCGCATTGATTGGCGTGCGTATTTCATGACTCATATTGGAAAGGAACCGGCTTTTAGCCAAATTGGCCTCCTTCGCCGCCAAGGCCATTTTCTTTAAATTTTCGTTTGAGTCGGCCAGCTCTTCGGTAGTGGCATCCAAAAACACCGCCATTCTTGCCGCCAGCGGCCGAATACGGTGCATGCTTCCCCGGTTTGTGAAGGAAACATAGCAGTCCAATCGTTCCTTGGGATCTCCCTCCCGCATGCCTACTGCCACCAAAGCACTGTTTAATATGCCCCCTTGGCGCTGATACGCATAGAGTTCCGACGTGCCATGATTGACGATAAGGTCTTTCGTAATGCGACGATAAAAGGCCAACTCCTTATCCGCATCTTCCCGTAAAAAAAGCGTTCGATTGCCACAGACCGTTAAAAATAAACTTTCCAGAGAAAAATTATACATCTTTTCACTGGCCAAATCGGTAATGTGAAGCACTTCGTCATGAACCGCATAAGTCAAGCGCACTTTTCCCCTTTATAGATATCCCCATTGAAGTAAATTCGCCCTTCCCCATCACACACCGGTGGACCCCGAGCAATGGACAAGCTATTTCGCTCCACCATCAAGGGAAATTCGGAAATATTGAACAAAAAATTTTCATCAGGCAAAACGTTTAGGTAATGCTTATAAATCTCAGTGGCCGGCATATCGTCCAGGGTTACAATGCAAGTTTTCCCCAAGGTTTCCGTAACCGTCAGTTCCTTGCCCAATGGCTTCCAGCCTAAGACATAATCCCCCCGTACTGTTAGATCCCGGCCACAGAAAACCGCCACCACAATTGCCATCGTATAAATATCCCCGCCCATGATGTACTGCCATTCTTTTTCGTTGCACGCATGCTACTTAAAGAGATTCCGGCCTTGAGGCGGAAAGGCTTCCTTTAGTGCCGACGAACCAGACTCCTCAAAGACTCCTACCACCGCGCCGAAAATCAACACCTCTTCGTTGTTCTCGGCAAAAGCCATCATAAAATCCACTACTTCCGTACTCAAGCCCCCACAGTATACAGCTGCGGCTTTCGCATCTCGAAAACCTGACAACTGCTGCCCCAGCTCCTGCCCAACCTCGCGATAATTTTTTCGGGCAGCCTACATATTCCAGCAATTTCACGTTGGCTTCGGTAAAAAAATTGCAATTGAGTTTAAAGGACGGGCATTCCTCTTGATTGCCAAACATGGTTTCCGTCATGCCCGTAATCACGGCCTTAAGGATTTCGGCCCGGAGTTGGCGATATATCGCTTGTCCTTCGGTTTTGCTAATCCCCCAAAACAGCAAGTGAAGATAAATCGACGAAACGCCTAGCTCCTCCCCCTGCTGCTTTATTTCGGTCAAAATATCGGATAATTCCCGCTGCATCACATCCAAGGATTCCTTTTTACAGACCCAATAATTTTTTTTGCAACATGTGGATTCCGCCTTTCTGTGAAAAATGCCCCTGCAACAGCAAGGGCAACAGAACGCAGCGACATCAAGACATTTGCGTCGCATGCAGTTTTTGATATTTTTGTTTTTCAAAGAAATCATCCAGGGCAGCGATAAGCTTAGTGCGTTCCATATTGGTGGACAGCAGCCCATCCGCTTGGGCCACCATTTTCTTTAGGTCAAATGGCCGCTCAAAAGCAGCAGCCACTGCTGCCATCGGAATGATTTGGGTTGCCGTCTCAATTTCTGTCGCCGTGCCAATGAGGAGCAGCAACTTGTCTTCCTTGTTGCAGATATCATTCAAATAAACCAAAGCCCCTGACATTGTCTCCACATAATCTCCCAGATAAAGCACCAATAAATCCGCCTGCATAAAGATAAAGCACCAATAAATTCGCTTCATCTTTATGCAGGCGGATTTCGTCTATCGTGGGCTCAGACTCTGTAACCTCATATCCTCCATCGGCAAAATTCTTGGCAATCGTCCCCACCATAAAGGACTTACCCATATGAATCAGCAGTACTTGTTTCGGCATCACGTTCCTCCTTCTCGTTTAAACCTATTCGTTACTTGCTTATTTCGCCAGCATTGAACCCCAATCCTGCCGAAGATACACACATGCGATACGAAAAGACGGCCGCATGAGCAGTACGACCGTCTTTTCGCTGTGTATTATATTTTAGGAGAGCTTTAACGAAAGCCTGTACATAATATAGCACACTTGATAATCATTTTCAATAGTAAAATAATTTTTTTACAAAAAGAATCCTCAGGCTAATACACAAAAACCTGAGGACTCTATCACGTATATATAACGCTCTCCTAGTTATAGTTTATCATGGAACCTTATCCTTGTTCAAGCTAATTTGTACAATCCCGGTGGATTTAAAAGTCCCGATGGTCTTCCCCCAAACCATAATGCTCGATGACATAATCCAGATCCTTATCGCCACGGCCACTGAGGTTGACCAGAATAGACCCCGTCTTCATCTCCTTGGCCCGGCGCATTGCATAGGCCACGGCGTGGGCACTTTCAAGGGCGGGAATAATTCCTTCGTAGCGGGAAAGTTTGAAGAAAGCATCGATTGCCTCCTCGTCGGTAACCGAATCGTATTTCACCCGACCTTCCTCCTTCAGCAGTGCATGCTCGGGTCCCACCGAAGGATAATCCAAGCCACTAGCCACCGAATAGACTGGCGCTGGTTCGCCATGTTCATCCTTTAGCATAATGCTGTCAAAACCATGCATAACGCCCTCCGAGCCATACGTCATGGACGCCGCATGATCTCCCATTTTGCTACCGCGCCCTAAGGGTTCTACCCCCACAATCTCCACCGGATCATTTAAGAAGGGCACGAACATACCAATGGAATTGCTGCCGCCACCTACGCAGGCTGTTACCACATCGGGTAAAAATCCCATCATCTCCTGGAACTGCTCTCTGGCCTCAATGCCCACGATAGTCTGGAAATCCCGAACCATCAACGGGAAGGGATGGGGGCCCACCGCCGAACCGATGCAATAAATGGTGTCTTGATAGTTTTCCAAATAGTCAGCAAAGGCGGCGTCGACGGCTTCCTTCAGCGTTTTAAGGCCATGGGTTACCGGCACAACATTTGCTCCTAGAATCTTCATCCGAGCCACATTGGGGGCCTGCTTGGCAATATCCACTTCCCCCATATAAATCGTACATTCCAGGCCGAAAAAAGCCGCCGCCGTGGCTAAAGCCACCCCGTGCTGGCCAGCTCCCGTTTCGGCAATGATGCGTTTTTTCCCCATGAACTTTGCCAGCAGCCCTTCCCCCATACAATGATTGAGCTTATGGGCTCCGGTATGGTTGAGATCTTCGCGTTTTAAATAAATTTGGCAACTCCCCAGTTTGCGGGAAAGCCGCTCGCAATGATAAACCGGCGTCGGCCTACCTTGGAACTCCTTGCGGATTCTTCGCAACTCATTGACGAACTGGGAAGAATGACAGATGGTCATATAAGCCTGGGTGATTTCTTCAAAGGCCGGGATGAGCTTTTCCGGCAAATACGCTCCACCGAATTTGCCAAAGCGCCCCTCTGCATTGGGATATTGTTTCAAGTACGTCGAAAAATCCATAAGAACCTCCTCAAAATACAAAAACTATACAGGAAGAACTTCGCGCTATTGGCGTAAAATCCTTCTCCCCTATGGCATTAATCTTCACCATCCACCAGAATCGCCAAAACCATCATCATTTGCTTTTTGTATCCCTTCCTAAAAAACAGTTTCATTCTAAAAAGTTTCGTTCAAAAAAAGACTCCTAAAACCAACATTAGTTCTAGGAGTCTTTTGGTTATTCCGTTACCACTTTTGCCTTATGTTTTTTCTCGCCCCAGTTGCGGAAGACAATCCACAGCGGGCTGGCAATGAAGATGGACGAATAGCAGCCACAGCCAAAGCCAATGAGCAGGGCAAAGGCGAAGTCTTTCGTCGTGTCACCACCAAAGAAATAAAGGGCAAAGGTCGTGAACATGACCGTAAACACCGTGTACAGGGAACGGGTCAGCGTCTGGAAAATCGACGTGTTGACCAAGTTATCGATGTTGCCGCCACGGCGGAAGTGCAATTTGAGGTTTTCGCGGATGCGGTCGAAGATAACGATGGTATCGTTAATCGAGTAACCAACGACCGTCAAGAGCGCCGCGATAAACGACGAGTCAATCTGACGCTGCGTAAAGGAGAATACCGCCAGCACGATGAGAATATCGTGAATCAATGCAAGGACAGCCGCAACGCCGAAACGCCATTCGAAACGATAAGCAACGTAGAGGATGATAAGTCCCCACGAAACAACCAGCGCCAATACCGCATTGGTGATGAGCTCACCGCCAATGGTTGCACCGACTTTCTCCTCGCGCAGTACCTGATAGTCCGCAACATCGGTTTTGAGTGTCGCCATGAGATCCTTACGCTGGTCTTCCTCGAGATCCACCGTGCGAATCATAACGTTCTCACCCACGGTTGCATCCGTTGCAGCCCCATTCTCGCCCGACAGCTGAATCGTCGAACCTTCCAGATTGTATTTTGCCAGGCTCGAACGAACCTCAGCGATTGTTACCGGCTTTTCGAATTTGAGGTCGATAATCGTACCGCCCGTGAAGTCAATACCGAAGTTAAATCCGCGGATGCACATGCAGGCAATACCTGCGGCAATGATGATAGCTGAAAGGAGGAAGAAAATATTTCTATGTCCTGCTAGATTGAGTTTATTCATGTTTCAGGTCCTCCTTCTTCCAAAGCATATAGCCATTGGCGCCATAAGCGCTCGGGGACTCTGCAATCTTTGAGTTAATCATGAGCTTCAACATGTACTGCGACAGGGTGATGGCCGTAAACATCGACAGGATCGTACCAAGTCCCAGCGTAATGGCAAAACCGCGAATCGTACCCGTGCCCAGGAAGAACAGGACACCAGCGGCGATAATCGTGGTGATGTTCGAGTCAAAAATCGTCGTAAAGGCACGCTTAAAGCCGGCATCCATCGACAGGCGCAGCGTCTTACCCTGAATCTGATACTCCTCTTTGAAGTGCTCGAAAATCAGGACATTCGCATCGACGGCCATACCGATCGACAGGATGATACCGGCGACACCAGGAAGTGTCAGCGTCGCATCGAGGAGATACAGGAGGCCCAGCAGCATGATGGTGTAAGCCATTAGGGCTACGTCAGCAATAAAGCCCGACAAACGATAGAACAGAATCATGAATACGAGGACAGCGCCAATACCGACAGCAAAGGCAAAGGTAGACTTATCCTTAGAATCCTGGCCTAAGGACGGACCAACGGTGCGGGTCTCAATGATGTTGACTTTGACCGGCAGCGCACCGCTTCTGAGGACAACCGCCAGCTGCTGTGCTTCTTCCAGCGTCTTCTGGCCGGAGATTTCCGCCTTGCCGCCCAAAATCGGCTCACGGACATTCGGTGCCGTCAGCACTTCCCCATCCAGCAGTATGGCAATGGTGCGGCCAACGTTTTTCGTGGTAAGATCCGCAAATTTCTTGGCACCTTCATCAGAGAACTCCAGGTTGACCACATGCTGGCCATTCTGCTGATTCGTAGCCGCCTGGGCATCTTTAAGATCCGTACCCGTAAGCACCGTATTGCCCTCTTCGTCTTTGAATTCCAGCATAGCCGTCTTACCAATGGTCTTGATGGCGGCATCCGGGTCTTTGACGCCCGGCAGCTCGATGATAACGCGGCGTTCACCCTCGCGCTGGATAATCGGCTCGGTAAGACCTAACGCGTTGACACGCTTTTCCATAATGGTGACAACGCGGTTCATGGCGTCATCGTTGACCTTTGCAATGTCTGTGTCCTCTGCCTCAAGTACGACATGGGTGCCGCCCTGCAGGTCAAGGCCCTGGCGAATCGAAAATGCCAGTGGCTTGACGAAAGCGACAAAAATGCCGATGATAGCAACAACGCAGACAATCAGTTTGATGAGATTGTCTTTTCTCAACGGATTCAACCCTTTCTTGTGGGAGCCTCGCTCCCAGATTTACTTTTTATGTAAAAGCAGACGTGGTAAATCACGCGGACTTACCCGCTTCCTTTTGTTTGATAAAGGCAATGACTTTTTCCCGGACTTCGTCAGCGTTATACTGGTCCGTCTGGATATAGAGATCTGCATGAGCCTTGGCATCTGCCAGTTTTTTATGCTGGGATACCAAGCGGTTCTCATCCCAATACACCTTGCGGCGCTTGTGGATGGCCGGCATGGTGGCATCAATCATGACCAACAGGTCAGGATTCCGTTTGGCCCAAAAGTCATGCACACAGGAATGTTCCTGGGCAACATTATACGCATCATAACCGGCGGCCTTAAGTCCCGCCACCAACGTCGTCTTCCCCGACGCACAGACACCAACAATTGCAATTCTCATAAAGCATTTGCCCCCTTTGTCAATAGGGATAAGTGACCTCAATCTGCTCAATACGGGGCGGATTGGACGAACCTTCCGTAACCCCCATGACCAGAACAGTCATATCATCCGAAGCTTTATCCCCATCCAATGTCAAAGCATAATCCATAATGCTCTTCGCAATAAATTGTGCATCCTCCGCTTTATTTTTGCGGATGATTTCCATGATTTTATCGAAGTCCGCGCCATGTCCATTCCGTTTCCTGCCCGCATGGTCAATGCCATCGGTATAGGATACGATAAGCATCCCCGCTTCCAGCGGAATCTCATACATCAGCGGCTTCATATGACGGTTGACGCCAATAGGCTCCACCGATTCATCGTAGACCGATTCGTATTCCTCGGTTTTCACGATAACCGGACAATTGGAGTTGCGGCTGATAACTGCCGTCTCAGTATCCAGGTCGGCACTGACTACCGTCAGCGTACAGGATACCTTTCTGTCCTTCATGGCATAAAGATAGTCATGAACGGCACGGGCTACGGCTCCATCCCGGGCACCATCTGAAATCAGCTGAACTGCCTTATTGACCACCCAGCTGCTGGTATGATGGGCCGAAAGGCCATGGCCCTGTCCATCGGCAATGATTGCCGAAATACCACCGTGAGGGCGCTCTGCGATATCGCAACAGTCGCCACACACTTCATTTGCATATTTGGCCGTCTTTGCCAGACCAATCTTGATTTCCATAACAACCACTCACTTTACTTTACGGCAAAGGCCTCGTTCTCCGTAATGACGTACTGCACCACTGCATCGTGGGGTTCCATGGGAACCTTGTCCACAAGCTGGCAAGAAAAAGCCAAGGCACAGCGATACCCCTGGGGGGCTCTCTCCGTCATAAACCGGTCGTAGAAACCAGCCCCCAAGCCAAGACGTCCGCCTTTATGGTCAAAGGCAGCCCCTGGAACCACAATCAGGTCGATGGCACTGGGGGAAACGAGCGTCCCCTTTGACTTGTCAACAGTCAAAATACCATATTCTCCCGTCACGAGATCAGATAGCGAAGAAAACGCCATGGCTTCCATCGTCCCCTTGCCCGTGATAAGCGGCAGGCAGACCGTCTTGCCATCCGCCAGCGCCTGTTTCATCAGTTCGTATAGCTGAACCTCATCGGGCATCGAAGCATATAGGAATACCGTTTTCGCCTTTTGATACGCCGGTAATCCGAAAAGAATGGCCAGCATCCTGCTGCTGGCGGCATCGCGATAGGATTCCGCCAGCGCCTTGCGGGCTGCTGTAGCGCGGTTTCGCAGTGCTCTCTTTGCCTCTTTTACCGACAGTCCTTCCATCTTTACGCTTGCTGCTCTTTCGTCAAGTTCGAATTGATAGAAGAACGAGCCACCTCGATAACCGTATTTTCAGCAATCTTGAGTTTTACTTTCGTGTCGTCAAGATCCACAATCGTTCCATAGATGCCGCCAATCGTCATAACCTTGTTATGCTTTTCCAGGCTGTCCAGCATGCTCATGCGACGCTTCTGGGCAGTTTTCTGGGGACGATACAGCAGAAAATAGAAGATTGCAATCATGATGATGATGGGGCCCCAAGTAGCAAGGCCAGCTGCCATTTCCGGATTCATAGAAATCCACTCCTTCGGTTCAATTACTTTTTGTTATAGTTATTCAAGAAATCCCTGCGGAATTCCGTGAATTTCCCATCAATAATGGACTGTCTCATGCGGCGCACAAACTCTTCCAGGAAGTAGAGATTATGCAGCGACAACAGGCGCAGGCCAAAAATCTCGCCAGCACGCACCAAATGGCGGATATACGCACGGGTATAGCCATTACGGCAGGCATAGCAGCCGCAGCCCTCCTCCATGACATTGTGGTCATGGGTGAACTGGGCGTTCTTCATGACGAGGCGTCCCGTCCAAGTCATGGCCATTCCATTGCGGGCAACTCGGGTCGGATAAACGCAGTCAAACATATCGATGCCGCGCATAACACCTTCCACCAGGTGGTCCGGTGTACCAACCCCCATGAGATAACGGGGCTTGTTCTCCGGCAAAAGAGACGTGGAATAATCCAGCATCTCATACATGAGCTCCGGCGGTTCACCAACGGAAAGGCCGCCGACGGCATAACCGGGGAAATCCATGTCCACAAGGGCCTGGGCGTGCCATTTACGCAGATCTTTATACATACCGCCCTGCACGATGCCAAAAAGGCCCTGATTCGGCGCCGTCATGGTCTTCTGGCAGCGCTCTGCCCAGCGCAGCGTGCGCTCGCTGGATTTCAACGCATAGGTATGGTCTGCCGGATAAGGCACGCACTCATCAAAGGCCATGACGATGTCAGAACCTAGGCACATCTGCACCTGCATCGATACTTCCGGCGACAGGAATTTTTTCGACCCGTCAATATGGGAGCGGAAGGTCACGCCCTCCTCAGTGATCTTGCGCAGATCGCCGAGAGAAAAGACCTGGAACCCGCCGCTGTCCGTCAGGATCGCGCGATCCCAATGCATGAACTTATGCAGGCCGCCCGCCTCCTTGATAAGCTCCATACCCGGACGCAGGAATAAATGATAGGTATTCGACAAGATGATGCCAGCGCCAAGATCCTTGAGCTCCTCAGGGCTTACGCCCTTAACGGTCGCCTGGGTACCTACCGGCATAAAAATCGGTGTGGGGAAACTGCCATGGGGCGTGTGGATAATACCTGCCCGAGCCCCCGTCTTTTCATCCTTGCGAATTAATTCATAGGTAATCGCTGTCAAACAAAAACCTCCAATTTCCAGCAAATTACAGCAGTTTTTTGTTACACTGCCATCAAGTTTATATCATACCATAAATACGGACAAAATACAAAGAACTGTGTCCGAATTGTAGCAAATAATAAGACAATAAAAAAGCCTCCCCCAAAGGAGGAAGCTTCTTATTTTAATGCCTCACGCAATTTGTTTTTCATAAGTTCCACATCTGGCTTGACGCCGGTCCATTTTTCAAAGGCGGCCGCTCCCTGCCCGGCCAACATTCCCTCGCCGTTTAGCGTCGGATGCCCTTTTTCCCGGGCTTCCCGTAAAAAAAGCGTTTCCGCAGGCGTATAAATGATATCATAGACCAAGGCTTCTTTTTTGACCTTTGTCCAGTCAACAGGAGGCATAGCTTCTACCTGCGGCGTCATTCCCAACGGCGTCGTATTGACGAGCAGGTCAGCAGTAGAAAGTTCGGCGGCAAAAGCTTCGCTTTCCCAATGCTTGACGGTAATCGTGCCATATTGGCTAAATTCCTCCACCAGCGGCTGGACTTTCGCCGGTGTTCTGACGCCAATGCGAATCGCTTGGGCACCTGCCTTTAATAGCCCCCAGACCACCGCCCGGGCTGCCCCCCCAGCACCCAGCAAGACCACCGTCTTATCTTCCGGATCAAAGCCCTTGTCCCGCAAAGCCTGTATAAAGCCCGTGACATCGGTGTTGAAGCCCTTCAGATGCCCTGCATCGTTTACCACCGTATTGACAGCACCAATGATGCGGGCATCTTCGTCTATCTCATCCAGCAATTCCATAATGGCCGTCTTGTGCGGAATAGTCACATTCCAGCCACGAAACTGCAAGGCCTTCAAACCATTTACCGCCGATGATAAATCTTCTGGCTTTACCGGCAGCGCCGTATAGACGTAGTCGATTCCAGCCTTTTCAATGGCTGCATTCTGCAGCACTGGCGACAGGGAATGGGCTATCGGCCAGCCGATTACCGCAAGATTTTTGGTCGTTCCTGTAAGCATAGCAAATCCCTCCGAATCATGGCACCATCTTCCATCTCTTGCAAGAAGCTAAAGTCAAGCGTGCTCTTCACGCGTCTTGGATAAAAGCTCCATCTTGAGCTCGTAATAAGCCGGCGTCATGTCAAGATAATGACGGTGCGGATTTTCGAAGCGCTGTTCCTCTTCCCAAATTTCGTTGTCGAGCTGTTCCTTTACGTAGTCGCGAATCGCATCGAGGTTTGGCAGCTTCTCCGTGCGCTTGCCCTGACGAACATAAAGCTTGCGCAGATTCTTAAAGGTGCAATCCTCAAAGGTACGATTTTTCCAGGGCTTTACCGGGTCAACATAACGATAAGGCTTCGTTACGTCGATATCTTCCCCACAAATTGCCATGAGGTCAGCCACCGCATGGCCGTCTTTATCGTAGACGCGATAGAGGTCTTTAAGGCCCGGATTCGTAATTTTTTCCACGTTCTCGGAAACCTTGATGCGAGGCATAAATTCATTTCCCTCGCCCACAGCCGCCAATTTGTAAACGGCGCCAAATACCGGCTCAGACTTAGCCGTAATCAGCCGCTCACCGATGCCAAAGCTGTCGATGCAGGCTCCCTGATTGAGCAGAGACGTAACCGTAAATTCATCCAAACTGTTGGAGACCACAATCTTGCAGTCTTCAAGGCCCGCTTCATCCAACATCTTGCGCACCCGTTTAGAAAGGTATGCCAAGTCTCCCGAATCGATGCGGATACCCACCAGGCGCTTGCCCATGGGCTCCAAGACCTCATGCGCCACGCGGATGGCATTCGGAATGCCCGAATGGATAACATCATAGGTATCTACGAGCAGCACCGTTGCATCCGGATAAGTCTCAGCATATTTCTTGAAAGCCGTGTACTCATCCTTGTAGAACATAACCCAGCTGTGCGCCATCGTGCCCGAAATCGGGATGTTGAACATCTGACCTGCCGACACCGTCGCCGTGCCGACCACACCACCGATATAAGCAGCACGAGCCCCGTAGGTTGCCGCATCCATGTTATGTGCCCGGCGCGCGCCAAAGTCTGACACAGCGCGGCCATCGGCTGCTTTTACAATGCGGCGGGCCTTCGTCGCAATCAAAGACTGATGATTGATTTGTGCCAGGATTGCCGTTTCGACCAGCTGCGCATCGATAAGCGGAGCCACTACCGTGATGCATGGTTCATTCGGATACATGATCGTGCCTTCCGGCAGAGCATAAATATCGCCGGAGAAATGGAAGTTTTCCAAATACTGCAGGAACGCTTCCGAGAAGATATGCTGCTGACGGAAGTATTCCACATCCTCTTTCGAAAATTCCATGTTTTCCACGTACTCGATGATTTGCTCCAGGCCAGCAAAAATTGCAAAGCCACCCTTGTCAGGATTGGCGCGATAAAATACGTCAAATGCCACCTGTACGTCTTTATCATGATCCTGGAAATAGCCATTCGCCATGGTCATTTCATAAAAATCCATCATCATGGAAATGTTTCGTTTATCAAACTGTGTCAAAAAAGACACCTCCTGTTTGGGCACATGCCAATACACCTGCCGCGTCTAAAAAAATCATACAATCGTAATTATATCATTTTGAACAGGTTCTGGCAAAAATTCACACAAAAACAGCGCAAGCCCTGCAGCCTGCGCTGTTTCTTATTCCCCAGGTATCAATACTGCATATAACGTTCCAGTTCCGTGCGGATTGCCGGCTCGACATCGCGCTTGCGGTCTGCATTGTTCTTGAGGACCGCATGATTGGCATCCGCCCCAGCAAAGGCTTTTTTCGCTACGGATTCAGCCATATCCCCCGTATACAAGAGTTCTGCTGCGCCCGTGCTGCGGTTTTTGAGCACAAGGAAATAGAGTATTCCGGTTTTGCGGCCAGGAATCTTATTCATATATGCCAGCATGCGCTCCTTCATCTGGGCAAACTCTTCATCATTGAGGCATTCCAACTGACTGATGGTCATCGCCCAATCTTTTACGACGTAGTCCTTGCAATCCGTCTCAAAGATTTCCTTGTCACTCATGCCCTCATGGGTAAACGCCGCTTTTTCCAATGCCTTATGGAACACGTTAATGTCCTCGACCCCAGCCTTTCCCTTGAGCTCTTCATAGGCCTGACGGTCCAGCGCCGTCACATTGCTGCCCTGTAAGTTGTCCGTTGCCGACATTACCCCGGCAAACAAAACTCCCGCGATTGCCTTTGGCATATCGACACCAGTTTCCTTGAAGGAAAGATACACGATAGAAGAAGTCGCCGCCGTCGGGATATTTCGCGAATAAACCAAGCCATCGGATTGCAAGCCCCCCAAGTTATGGCGGTCAATGACCTCCACGATGCGGGCTTTTTTCATGCCATTTATGGCTGCCCCATAGCTGCTGTGATCCACGAGAATGACCTGCTGGCCTGTCGCATCATGCATCACCGTCGGCTGGGGGATGTGGAAATACTCCAACATATAGCTCATATCGCGGTTAAGAGGCGCCGACACTCGGGGCTCCGTTGCCATGCCCAGCTGGGATTTCAAGTAAGCATAGCCAATGGTCGCTCCCACGGAATCCATATTCTGACTTTCCGGGCCGATAACACAGGTCGTCTTGTTCTGATAATCCACACCAGAATAAAGGGCCCGGTAATCCACTGACGCCGCCAAAGCCTCCACAGGAACTGCCACCCAGGAAGCTGCCAACATTACTGCCACAATCTTTGCTAAGGATTTCTTTTGCATCGTCACCGCTCCTTATCTTCATACTCCAGCTGATTTTCCTCGCACCAGTCACGGGCAATCTCTACCAGCCGTTCGTCAAGGTAGTCTTCCCAAACCTTTTTTAACAACAGATGTTTTACCTGATGATGAAATCTGGCCACTGCCCCCGGCCCTTTCAACGCCTCCAGCAGACGTTCCTTGGTATCCTCCCGATTGCAGGTTTCGGCAAATCCCTGCATGATGGCTGGCATATCATCATCGATGACATTCGGCACCGGAATATAATGTTCCCAGTCATCCTCAATGTCAAAGACATGATCGAGTGCTTCTTCCTCTCCCATATCCTCTTCGAGCAGGATGACCTTGCCCTGTGCAATATCGACATAGCTTTGCCGCACATCGGATTCCCGCATGGCCGCCGCCAGTTCTTTGAGTTTTACTTTCATAGTATTGCCTCCGTTTTTGCATTCTTTTTTATTGTACACGGTTTCCCGGAAAAAGAAAAGCCTTCCCCTTTCGGGAAAGACTTTATCGATTAATTCGTATCGAATTTTTTGGCGGCATTTTGGAGCAAGCTGTCCCGCCGCTGTTTGGACGCGACAAAATAATCGTGCACCGCCTGACGGTCGTGATTTTCGCAGGCCGTGATGACTTCCCCCAAGATATTCTGCAGCTGTTTGAGATTGGTCACAATGGCCTCCCCATTGGTCATGCAGATATCCGCCCACATGTCCGCATTAGAAGAAGCAATGCGCGTGGTATCCTTGAAACCGCCGCCAATCAGCTTGATGCAGGAATCCAGATCCCCCCCGGTGCGATTTAAGAGCGTTACCAGCGCCGCCGCCGTCACATGGGGCACATGGCTGATAACCGAGGCACAGCGGTCATGCTTGGCAATATCCATTGTGGTGAAATTAGCCCCAGTATGCCGCAGCACCGCCATGAGTTTCTCGTGGGCTTCCTTCGGCGCCCCCGTATCTTCCACTATCACATAGGCCTTGCCCACAAAGAGGTCCTTCTGGGCAGCGGTGACGCCGCTTTTTTCCCGCCCCGTCATGGGATGTCCGGCGATGTAATAGACATCCTCCGGCAGGATTTTCTGCAAATGCTGCCAGATGTACTGCTTCGTGCTGCCAGCATCGGTAAGGATTGCGCCTTTTTTTAGGTAGGGCAGGATTTTCTCCACCATGGGCACAATCTGCAGCACCGGCGGGCTCAGAAAGACAATGTCCGCGTCCTTGACTACCGTCTCGATATCCGCGTCCGCATAGTCCACCGCCCCAAGCTTCACGGCGTTATCCATGGAAGCTTTCGTGCGGCAAAGTCCCGTAATGTAGATGTCCTCTCCCATCTTCTCCTTTAAGCAAAGGCCCAAAGAACCGCCGATAAGGCCCACGCCGATGATGGCAAGATTCACCCGTTTTTTGCTCATAATTTCCGGCCCATGACTTCCGCAATCTTACCCAAATCCTCCATCAGGCGATTGAAGTTTTTCGGCGTAAGACTCTGATCGCCATCGGAAAGAGCAACTTCCGGATGCGGATGAACCTCGATGATAAGACCGTCACAGCCAGCGGCTACCGCTGCCCGTGCCATGGGTTTAACCATCTGCCAGCGGCCCGTGCCGTGGCTGGGGTCAACGATAATCGGCAGATGGGAAAGCTCCTTAATAGCTGCCACAGCGCTGAGGTCCAGGGTATTGCGGGTAAAGGTCTCATAGGTGCGGATGCCGCGCTCACAGAAGATAACCTGCTCGTTGCCGCCAGCCATGATGTACTCGGCGGCGTTGAGCCACTCGCTAATGGTTGCCGACAGGCCGCGTTTAAGCATTACCGGCTTTTTCGCATGGCCCAATGCCTTCAGCAGCTGGAAGTTCTGCATGTTACGGGCTCCCACCTGGTATACATCGGCGTACTTGCCCACCAGTTCGATATCATCCTTGTCCACAATCTCCGTTACCACTTTGAGCCCCTCTTCGTCGGCTACCTGACGCAGCATCTTGAGGCCTTCTTCGGCCAGGCCCTGGAAATCATAGGGGCTGGTCCGGGGCTTGAAAGCGCCGCCCCGGAGGAACTGAGCACCGCCAGCCTTAACGGCCTTAGCGGCCTCACGGAGCTGCTCCATGCTCTCCACGGAGCAGGGGCCAGCCATAACGACGATTTCCTCGCCGCCGACTTTCACGCCATCTACATCCACCACGGAATCTTCCGGATGCCAAGTGCGGCTGACCAATTTGTATTTTTCCGTAATGCGGACAGTTTTTTCCACGCCCTCCATCATGTTCATCTCAAGGCCGGCGATTTTCTTCTTGTCGCCGATGACGCCGACAATGGTGACCTCCTCACCAGTCGAGACGTGAACCTTGAGGCCGGCGGCCTCTACTTTATGAATAACTTTATCCAGGTTTTCTTTCGTTGCGTTTGGGCTCATTACAATAATCATATTCCTTCCCTCCAAATGGTTTTGTGATGCACGCTGATATAGAATCTCGCGAATAAAGAATGGAAATAGAAAAAGCCCGCCCCTCTACAGGGACGAGCTGATATACCCGTGGTACCACCCTGCTTGCCGATGCAAGCCTCTCTATTCGGATACTGACATATCCTAGCCTATGATAACGGTGGCATCCGGCGCGGCCTACTAAAAGGTTCAGCCTGCTGCTCGGGAGTGTATTTCCATCGCGTCCTTCACGACGTCACACCACCCCGCCGCTCTCTTAGGAAGTCCTGCGATTTACTTCTCTCCGTCCATGCATTTCACTTGTTGCTTAATAATATATCAAGATAGCTCCACAATGTCAATAGTTTTTTGTAAATGATTTGTAAAGTTGTTCCATTGGTGAAATACATTTATTCCGTCAATCTCGAATCATGGCGATTTCATCGCAGTTCGGGAACTTCGGACAATCGATGCATTCCTTCCAAACCTTGTGTGGAAGCTCTTCCTTGGTAATGGTACGGAACCCTAAGGTCTGAAAAAAACCCGGCTTATACGTCAGGGTAAAGAACTTCTCCACGCCTAAGGCTTTTCCTTCGTCAATGAGACGCGTCACAATCTCGGCACCGATTCCCTGACGGGTCATCTTGGGCGATACCGCCATGGTACGGATTTCTGCCAGACGGTCCCAAATCAAGTGCAGGCCACCAACGCCCACAATCTCTCCCTCATCATTTTCCGCGATCACCATATCGCGCAGCGTTTCATAAAGGGTATTACGCGAACGAGCCAACATCACGCCATCGGTCGCGTAATCCGACACCAGCGCATAGATTGCCTCGACATCATCAAATGTTGCTTTACGGTATTTCACTCAATCATCTCATTTCCGAAAATTCATTCTGCCATCACACTGGGGCAGACATCAGCCAACGGACATGTTCCGCAAAGAGGCTTGCGAGCCTTACAGATTTTGCGACCATGCCAAATAAGCCAATGATGGGCATCCGACCACTTCTCGCGCGGAATCACCCGTTGCAGTTCTTTTTCCACTTCTAGGGGCGTTGTCCCAACAGCCAGTTTCAACCGATTGCTGATGCGGAACACATGGGTATCCACCGCAATAGCCGGATGATGAAAGGCCACACTCATGACAACATTCGCCGTCTTGCGCCCCACCCCCGGCAATGATTCCAAATCTGCGAAGGAGTCAGGCACCTGCCCGCCAAACTTCTCACAGAGCATCTGGCAGGCCGCCAGGATATTCTTGGCCTTGTTGCGGAAAAGGCCACAATCGCGAATCTCTTCCTCTAACTGCTCAACCCCTAGCGCTAAGATAGCCTCCGGCGTCGCCGCCTTCTGAAACAACCGGGCCGTCGTCACATTAACCCGTTTATCCGTGCACTGTGCCGACAAAATCACCGCAATCAATAGCTCAAAGGCATTGGAAAAGATGAGTTCCGGTTTGGCCCCCCGATAGGTTTCTTCCAAAATGGCGAGCTGTTCTTCCTTGATTTTCTTCGTTACCCGCATAGTCACACCTTCTTGTCAGCCGAATAAAGAAGCCTTCCCCGCAGGGAAGGCTATATAATTTTAGTTCGTCAAGCTTCGGATTGGCGCCGGGATTCTGCCGCCGCGGGCAATAAACGCATCCGAACTGTACTGGTTCCGAACCGGTACAATCGGGCAGTAGCCTAAGAGACCGCCGTACTCAACCATATCTCCAACTTTCGCGCCCGGAACCGGGATAACGCGAACCGCCGTGGTCTTGTTGTTAATCATGCCAATGGCAGCCTCATCGGCAATGATGCCGGAAATCGTAGCCGCCGAAGTGTCGCCTTCAATCGCAATCATGTCGAGGCCCACTGAGCATACGCAGGTCATAGCCTCGAGCTTCTCAATGGAAAGACTGCCCGACTTGATGGCGGCAATCATCCCCTCATCCTCACTGACGGGGATGAACGCACCGGAAAGACCGCCCACATGGCTTGATGCCATAAGACCGCCCTTCTTGACCGCATCGTTCAGGAGTGCCAATGCCGCCGTCGTACCTGGAGCACCACAGCTCTCAATCCCCATCTCCTCGATGATGCGGGCCACGCTGTCACCAACGGCAGGCGTCGGTGCCAAGGACAAGTCGATAATGCCAAAGGGCACGCCGAGGCGCTTCGATGCCTCCCGAGCCACCAGCTGACCAACGCGCGTAATCTTGAACGCCGTCTTCTTGATCGTCTCAGCAACTTCCGTAAAGTCAGCCCCTTTAAGGCCTTCCAGGGCGTGTTTTACAACCCCCGGGCCACTGACGCCAACGCTTACCACCTTGTCCGCTTCGCTGACACCATGGAAAGCACCAGCCATGAACGGATTGTCCCCCGGCGCATTGCAGAATACGACAAGTTTTGCACAACCAAGGGCCTGGGTGTCACGGGTGAGTTCCGCCGTACGCTTAATGACCTCGCCCATCTCACGAACGCAGTCCATATTGATACCCGTCTTCGTCGAACCGAGATTCACCGAAGAGCAAACGAGGTCCGTAGAGGCCAGCGCCTGGGGAATCGAATTGATGAGAACGCGATCACCATGGGTAAAGCCCTTCTCCACCAGTGCCGAAAAACCGCCGATGAAATTTACGCCAACAGCTTTTGCCGCCCGATCCATGGCCTCTGCCACTGGAACATAAGAATCTGTCTTACAGGCATCTGCTGCAATGGCAATCGGCGTTACCGAAATGCGTTTGTGAATGATAGGGATTCCGTATTCGGCCTCGATATCTTCGCCAGTCTTCACCAAAAACTCCGCCGACTTCGTAATCTTGTCATAGACGTTCTGGCAAAACTGGTTGATATTCGGATGCGCACAATCCCGAAGCGAAATCCCCATCGTAATCGTACGTACGTCGAGCTTGTTCTCCGTTATCATGGCATTGGTTTCTAAAATGTCATCTATTGTTATCACAGGTTCAAAATCCTCCTAAACGGTCAAATCTGACTTGTCAATTGACAATTGACTTTTGACATCTGACTTTTGACATGTCAAATATTATGCATGACGTTAAAAATATCCTCATGCTGTGCCTTAATATCTACGTTGATTTCCTGTCCGCGCTCCTTGAGCGTCTTCTGCAGGTCCACCAGCTTGATTTTACTCTCGCTGATTTCCGCAATCAAAATCATGTTGAAGAAGCCATCCATGATGTTCTGATTGATGGACAGGATATTGACATTGTTCTCGGCGAGGATTTGACTAACCATCGCGATGATACCGACACGGTCTTTACCAACGACTGTCACTACAAGTTTCATTTACACATTTCTCCTTCATATTCCAACTTCTACTTGTCATTGTGTAAACCATAGAACAATGTGTCAACACAAATCATCTTCTTCATTATATCAAGGTAAGCCGCAAAAACCAATAGCCATGCGAAAATTCTTTCGAAAAAAACATGTCATATGTCCCAACTTTGACAATTGTCTTTGGCAAAACAGGAGCAGTCGCGCTATAATAAAAAAAGCAATTATTGATTGGAGGATTTTCTATGGACTATGGATTTTTTAACGGCCAATTTATCTCCCTTGACTCGGCATCGGTAAACCTCGAAGACCGCGGCTACCAGTTTGGCGATGGCATCTACGAGGTCACCCGGGTCTACAACGGCAAATGCTTTGCCTTAGACCGTCATCTGGCCCGCTGCCGCCGTTCCATGCGCGAACTGCGCATCCCCATCACCTACATGGATGAAGAACTCACTGCCATCCACTACGACCTCATCCAGAAAAGTGGCATCAAAGACGGCACAATTTATTTCCAATTTACTCGTGGTACCGCCAAACGCACCCATGCCTTCCCAGACCAAGTCATCCCGAATCTCTCCATGACCATTCACGAATCAACACCTAACCGCCAATGGCAGGAACACGGTATTGAATGTCTCTTGTGTGAAGACTTGCGCTGGCTGCGCTGTGATATCAAAAGTCTCAATCTTTTGGGAAGTGTACTAGCCAAACAGGCCGCTCATGACAAAGGTCTGCAGGGTGCCATCCAGTTTCGCAAGGATACGAATCTGATTACCGAAGGCTCAAGCAGCAACTTCTTTATCGTAAAAGACGGACTGATTTGGACGCATCCCACCGACCATCTTATCCTCAAAGGTGTCACACGCTCCATCCTGTTCGAAGAAATCATCCCGCAGCTCGGCTATACTGTCGTCGAAAAAGCCTTTACGCCGGAATTCGCCCTAAGTGCAGAAGAGGCCTTCGTCACAAGCACCAGCCTCGAAGTTACCCCAGTCATTGCCATCGATGGTCATACGATTGGCAATGGCACCCCTGGCAAGATTACACAGAGCCTGCTTGAAAGCTACCGCAAACTCATCCAAAAAGAATGTTATCAAGCATAAAAAAGGGCAAATAACGCCATTCTAATGATTTATTTTCTGCGTTTTTGCAGGATTTATACTTATTTCATCTAATTCTGTTCAATAGATTATTTATGAAATAACTAATGAAAGGAATTGATGTTCCTGCATCGCACTTTGGAAGACCAGGGCTATCAGGCCACCCCGGAAATGAAAGCCCTTGCCCAGCAGGTAAAACCTTACATCATGGACCAAAAACCGATCCCCCAGGAACTGCATGACGAATTCAAGACCATCTATGGCGACAAGGTAAAACGTACCAAATAAAGCAAGTTTATCCTAACAAAAAGGTGTCCGGAACATCCGGACACCTTTTTGTTAGGATAAAATCCATGGTTAGACCAAGGATTTTATATCACTTTACTTCCACCACCGGCAATCTATGCTTTGGTTACCGTTATTTTATTACCACTTTCAGTATTCTGTGCCATTACCCCCACCAGCTCATGCGGGATATAGCATTCTTCCAGATAAGCAATATCTGCTTTTGCAAACTCCAATTCTACCGCTTTGACCGCACCATCGATATGATGGCACTTGGTCGCCCCGGCCACCGGTGCCGTTACCTTCGTCAGCAGCCAGGCCAAAGCGATTTCCGTCATGGATACGCCATACGTATCGGCAAGCTCTGCCACGCGCAGGATGATTTTTTCATCAGCTTCAGCCGTGCCATCGTATTTGAGCTTGGCATAACTATCCTCAGCA
>NZ_JAILKR010000094.1 GCF_024693525.1 Selenomonas sp.
CGTGAAGAACGAAATTTTTATCCTCACCGTTCGTCGAAAAATTGCTACCGTTCAAGCGAAGCGCGTTTTGCAACTTTTTCGATGCTTAATTTAAGATAAAAATTTCGTTTAGGAAAACATCTCCCGTGGAGTGTTGGCACTGCCCCTAGCGGCGGCGAAGAGTTGCTTCGAATGAGACCTGCAAACTGTAATTTCACAGCCCTTTTTGGGTATATGCAGTTATTCAGCAAATGAGTTCGACCAGGAACACGGTCAGACAACAGGCGGCGGAGACTTTAAACAGGCTGGCACCATACCAGGAAAGGGCGATGCCGGTAAACAAGGCTAAAAGGCCGGAGCGCGGGGTCTGGGTGGCATCCATAATGGCTGGGAAGGTCATGACCGCTAGGGTAACATAGGGGACATAGTAGAGAAAGGAGCGCAGAAAGCGGTTTTTTATCTGCCGGCGGATAAGGGTCAGCGGCAGGATGCGGATGGCCAGGGTGACGGCACTCATTACGAATAAATAGCTGTAGATATCATGCTGCATGATTTTCCTCCTCTTTTTCGTCGGTCAGGTCCTTAACGGGAAAGAATAGGGCGCCGATTCCCGCCAGCAGCAGGGTCAGCAGAATGGTCCGGGTACCCGCTGTGAGCTCTTTTAGTCCCGGCAGGTGGGCGCAGGCAAAACTCATGAGGAAGCTGGATAGAACCAGCAGGCCCACAATGCGGTTGTCCCGGGCGGTGGGGATGATGACCCAGAGGAACATGCCAAAGAGGGCCACGGATAGAGCGCTGACCACCGACGGCGGGAGCAGGTTGCCGGCAACGACCCCCAGGGCGGTGCCCACGGACCAACCCGGCAGGGCCACGGCCATGGCCCCGTAATTATAGTAGGGATTCAGTGGCCCCTTGCGGGCAATGGTAATGCCAAAAATCTCATCGGTGATATCGAAGCCAACCAGGACGCGATGGAGCAGCGGCGTATGGGCTTCAAATTTCTGGCTGACTACGCAGCTCATGAGCATGTAGCGGGCGTTGGCCACTAGGGTGATAAGGGCCATCTCGAGATAGGGGGCGTCGCTGGCGATGACGGTAAAGGCCGCATATTCTCCGGCAGAGGCGTTGTTGAAGAAGCTGGCCAGAAAGCCTTGAAATGGGTCGAGGCCAGCGTTTTTGGCAGCGATGCCAAGGGTGAAGGAAACCACGAAGTAGCCCAGTGCAATGGGGATACCATCGTGAAGTCCTTCAAAGAAAACATCCCGGCGGCTTTTTGCAAGCGGTAATGATGTGACAGACATGTAAAGCCCTCTTTCTAAGCATAAGTGTATGCCTACTATTGTATGGCGAAGTTCCTGGTTTGTAAAGATGTAAAGAAAATGAGCAAAAAAAGCCCGATGACGCTGCTATTCGTCATCGGGCTTCTATATCATGGGAAGGGAAATTTAATTCAGGGCCTCTTTA
The DNA here is from genome assembly GCF_024693525.1 of Selenomonas sp. Next base: position 1,444 of record NZ_JAILKR010000094.1, read on the forward strand.
GCATTTTTTTTTGCGTCTTCTTCAGCGAGGTAGCTCTTCGTCTCAGCGACGACTACACCGGAGAGGGCGATGAGGGCAATGAGGTTCGGGATGGCCATGAGGCCGTTGACGATATCGGCGAGAATCCAGATGGCTTCGAGTTTAAGGAAGGCACCGGAAGCAATCAGCGCGATGAAAATCAGACGGTAGGGCATGACACCTTTCGTGCCCATGAGGTAAATGCAAGCGCGTTCGCCGTAATAGTTCCAGCCCAGGATGGTGGTGAAGGCGAAGAGGGCCAGGGCAATCGTCAGCAGCTGGCTGCCAACGAAGCCATAAGCGCTGGCAAAGGCAGCACTGGTCATAGCGGCACCAGCAGCATCACCCTGCCATACTCCCGTGAGAACCAGGGCAAGGCCCGTCATGGTGCAGATGATGATGGTATCGATGAACGTACCCGTCATGGAGATGAGACCCTGTTCAGCCGGGTGCTTGGTCTTGGCAGCAGCAGCGGCAATCGGAGCGGAGCCGAGACCGGACTCATTGGAGAATACGCCTCGGGCGATACCGTTCTGCATGGCCATCATAATCGTGGAACCGGCAAAACCACCGGCAGCCGCCGTACCTGTGAAGGCACTCTCAAGAATCAGGGAAACAGCAGCCGGAACGGCATCGAGATGCATGACGATGAGGCCGATGCTGATGAGGATGTACATGACAGCCATGAAGGGAATGACCCGGGAAGCGACTTTGGCGATGCTCTGCAGGCCGCCGATGGTGATAGCGGCGATGAGAACCGTCAGCAGGACATCGGTGGCGAGTTTCGGAACGCCAAAGGAAATTTCGAAGCTGTCGACAATGGCATTGACCTGCGGGAAGGTACCAATGCCGAGATAGGCCACGAGAATGGTGGCCACGGCGAAGAAAGCAGCCAGGGGCTTGTATTTTTCGCCCATGCCGTTGCGGATGTAGAACATCGGGCCGCCGGCGATTTCGCCTTTTTCATCAACAGAGCGGTATTTGACGGCCAGCAGGCCTTCGGCGTATTTGGTTGCCATGCCGAAGAAAGCTGCCATCCACATCCAGAAGATTGCCCCCGGGCCGCCGACTTTTACGGCCGTGGCGACGCCGACAATGTTACCGGTACCCACCGTAGCTGCCAGGGCAACGCAGAGAGCCTTGAAGCTCGAGACATCACCTTCGCCGTGGTTCTTGGCTTTGAAGATGAGGCCCAGGGCCTTGGGCAGGCGGAAGACCTGCAGCAGGTGCAGGCGGCAAGTCAGATAAATGCCGGTGCCCACCAACAGGGTGATGAGTGGGGGCCCCCACATAAAGGAGTCGATGGCATTAAGTGCTGGGATGAATGATTCCATGAGAATGTCCTCCTTAAGGGAATAAAATAACAAAAGATGTCTCTTGAGAGTATACAATAATATACGAAATTAAGACAATAACTATATTAGCACATCTGTGGACATTTGTCTCGGTTTTTTTATAAAAAAATACGAACTGACCGATTTTATGCGGAAAGTTCGTATTTTTTCGTGTTTTAGACGAATCCTTTTTGGGGGGTTACGCATCGCTGATAATACCAGCCATGCGTAGCAGGTATTGGGCGTTGGTGGTCTGGCAGCGGCCTGGTTTCAGCTTGTAATCGAACTTAATTTTGTTCTCTTCGTAGTATTCCTCGAAATGACAATTTGTTACAGGAATGGCATTGGGGGATTTCAAATCACAGAGCTCAAAATCGTGGGTGGTGACCAGGGTAATGCAATAGGAACGGGTCAGCTGTTTGATGGCTTCCCGGGCGCCGATGATGCGGTCGGCGGAATTGGTGCCTTTGAATATCTCATCGATGCAGATGAGCATGGGCAGCTCCCGGCGGCTGAAGGTCACCATTTGCTTGATGCGCAATAATTCCGCGTAGAAGGTGGAGATTCCCTGGGACATATCATCGTTTACTTGAATGGAAGTGAAGATGTGAAGTGGCGTCAAGGAAAAGAAATGGGCGCAGACGGGAGCACCAGCATAGGCGAGGACAACGGCGCCGGCCAGCGTCCGCATATAGGTGGTCTTGCCGCTCATATTGGAGCCAGTGAGGATACAGGTGCCGGCCCCGAAGCTGGCATCATTGGGAACGGCCTTGTCTTCAGCCAGGAGCAGGGAGGTAAGTTCCTGGGCTTCAAGGGATGGCTGGCCGGCTTTTAGTTCTGGGAAGGTCCACTGGCTTCTGGTTTGTCCGATGGTGGCTAAGGAGAGCAGGACTTCCCATTCTGACCAGGTGTCAATCCATTCCCGCAGGTTCTCTGCTGCGGTATCATGCCAGTGGGCAAAGCGGGCGGCCATGTGGCAGTCCCAGAGAAGCAGGGTGTTCCCCAGCAGGGCGAAAAAGAAGTTGCGGGTGAGGGCTACTGCATCCGTCAATTTGGCCAGTTGGTGCAAGCTTTGGCTGGCTTGGGTGGTTTGCAGCCGCTGCTGCAAGCCAATAAGAGCCGCTGCTTGGAATTTTGCTTGTTCCAGGTCGCGAAAGAGGGCTTCGTAGAAATGAAGCTCATGGGTAAGGTGATTCAAAGGGGCCAGGGTCAACTGGTTGTGCTGATGAAAGACCATGGACAGTAGGAATTGCAGTCCCAGCAGCAGGCCGGGGATGGTCCAAGTCAGTAGGTCAAAGACTGCCAAAAAGAGGCTTAAAAGGGTGATAAGGGGCAGTATCCAGGCCGTCCGGTAGCGGACGATGGCGTGGCTGGCCTGGGAAAGCGGCGCTTCGATTTCCGATAGCAGTTCCGTGGTGTCGTGCCGGTCAGGAAGCTGAGCGGCTTTGGCCAGCAGCTGGAGGCAGAAGTCCTTTCGCTGGATGAGTTCGGCGACGGATTCCTGTCGGGCCAGGATTTTGGTACGGTTGGGCGGTGTTGTGACTAGTGCCGCCGCCAGCCGTTTTTTACCCCGCAGGGTGCGAGCGCAGGAAAGGTATTGATAAAAGGAAGCCGGCCCAAAGAGATGCAGGTCGGTGGCCTGGGGCTGGTCTTTGGGCTGCAGGGGGGCGCCATCATCGGCAAAGTTTTTCCAGTCACCGTTAAAGCGGCTGAGAAAATCCTTGACCACTTGAATATGGCAGGCGTTAAACTGTTGGCTGGCTTTGATGTGGCTGTGACGGCGAACCAGCAGGCAGAAGGCTGCCAGCAGCACACAGCCGGCAATGGTGCCAGCGGCATGGCCGTCGTAACCGGCGGCAAAGGCAAAAATCAGCAGGATAAAGGCGATGGTGCGCAGCGCCGTAAGGCGGCTGCTTTGCTGGGCTAGTTTCCGGGCTATGGTCAAATCCTTTTCGTAGGCTGCGGTAAAGAAGGAATAGGTATCAGATGTTGGCTTCAAAATCAATCACCTCACAGAAATTTGTAACAATTTTATTATACCATGGTAGAGGGGATGTAAGATTAACAGCGAATTATTAATGCTGAGATTGTGAAAAAAGAAAGTGAGGATATTGACCATGTTTAACGGTAAAAAATTCCTGATGGCTGTCGGAATGGCTATGGCGGTAGTTCTTGGCGGCTCTGCCGTACAGGCCGCACCCACCGATGCAGCCAAAGAGCAGTTTTGCCAGGAGACCCTGTCTTTAGTAGATTATGACCAGGGGCAGTTGCTGATGTCGATGGATGCCGATGTGAAGTCGATGATTCATTGTCACTACGAGTCGAAGCTGTATTTTGCGGCCAAGCCGCAATTAGCAGGCAAGGGAACGGTAAAAGTGACAATGGCAGTGCCGAATCAGCCTGTATCATCGATTGAGCGGGATTACTATCTGCAGGAAAAGGACGAGCAGCTTGTGGCCTATTTTCAGATCCCCGATAACAGTTGGGTAAAATCCGCCGTGGCGATGCCGGCCGCCCAGAAAAAATTATATATGGAAAGCAACAAAGAACTGGTTCAGGCATCCCTGGAGACGGTGAAGGCTGTTGAGCTGGGTCAGGCAAATGGCGACAAACAGAGTTATATGGTAACGGTGGATGGCGAAAAGATTTTGCCGTATTTTGCCAAAGTGATGAGCATGGCTGGTGAGGAAGGCAACAACATGCTGCCGCTGTTAAAACCCGTTTTGGAAAACATCGGGGATTTTACCTATACGGTTGAGATCGATCGGGCTAAGCACATGGTTACCGGTATGCAGGCCGATCTAACGGAGCCCCTGCGCAAGATGGCGCTGGCGTCAATCGATCCGGCTAAATCTACGCCGGAGCAGGTGGCAAAGGCAAAAGAGCTTATAAGTACCAGCACGATGAACCTTGCCATCAAGGCGGTACCCATGGACAAAGTTCCAAACCTGAAGGTGCCGAAGAAGGTAGAGCGAGAGGCGAAGGCAGTTAAGGTCGAGAGGATAAACGGGCAGCAGGCTGCCCCCAAAACTGCTGACAGCAAATAATCTGCCAGGTTAGGCAGTCCGGCTGGCGTATCGGATTGCTTTTTTCTTGCATGGATGAACAGAAAAGGATAAACTGATATTATGGATGCAATGGATAACGGAAGGGTACGGAAATGAAAGATAACAACACGGAGGCAATGGCGCGGCTCCAGCAGAGTATCGATAATATCGAAAAGAGGATGCGCCTTGATTCCAACGACCTGGATTATGAGACCCACCTGCGGCAAAAGCGTCAGTTGCAGCAGATTTTAGACCGCATGAAGGCTAGAAATTCTTAAAATCTCAGCCGTTTTTCAGCTAAGGTGATTATGATATAAACATCAAAAGGTCAAAAGAAAGGATGAACCTAATATGTCGCAACGTATGACAATGGATGAAGTTCTCAAGGAGTATGGCGTTCCCCAGATTAAACTGGATGTTCATGCTACCCGCAGTGAGCTGTTGAAGCTCCGGGAAAAATTGATGGCAATCCGCGATTTATCCAACGGCCGGGAGCAGGGATATCTGGATATTGACTGCAAACTTTATATCGATGTGGATGATATTGACCGCTATCTGTCGGGGGAGCTCGATACCGTAGGAGAGATTTATGCTTTCCCTGAGGATATAAAGTCTTATGAGGAAGAATAAGCATTAAAGGAGAGCTATTATATGAAGATGAAGAAAATGGCAGCGGCCGTTATGGCCAGCTTGATGGTGGCAACGGCCGTTCCTGTGGTTACGGCTGTGACCTTTGACCAGGCATCGGTTGCCTATGCGGCTAAAGGCGGAGCCAAAGTTGGCGGTGGTGCCAAATCGGCCCCGAAGGCTTCGGCCCCCAAGGCATCGACGCCTTCGAGCAACAGCAAGTCGGTATCGGGTAATGGCGAAAGCTATAAGCCATCCAAGAATGCCAAGGATTTGGATAAGACGGCACCAGCTGCTAACAGCAAGAGCAATGCTGTGCCGAACAACAATACCCAGAGCGGCAGCCGCTGGGGCAGTGTCATGCGCAATATTGGCCTCTTAGCGGGCGGCATGATGCTGGGGCATCTGCTGTCACAGCTGTTTGGAATGGGCGGCGGCCTGCTGGGAGATATCCTGGGACTGGTGATGAATGTCATCATGTTCCTGGCCGTCATCATGATTTTGAAATGGCTTTGGAATAAGTTCCGCGGCCGCAAGAACGAGCCGAATGTATATCGTTCCAGCATGCGGGATCTCAATATGCGTCAGGACATCAAAGACGTAACGCCAAAGGCACCGGCAGAGCGCAGGGAAATCCGTGATATCCGCGGGTCGGAAGCTGGCTACGATGCCAAAAGCACAGCAGATAAATATCGCAATCGTTAAAAGGAGTAAGGAATTTTGATTAAGGAATCGACAAAACAGGCCGTTTATGAACTCATTCGCCGCTATCCGGCCCTTTCGGTATGTGAGGCGGATTTGCTGGCAGCAGTAGAGGTGATTTGCGACAGCTATCGTGCTGGTCACAAACTCATCGCTTGCGGCAATGGCGGCAGTGCTTCCGATGCCGAGCATATCGTCGGCGAACTCATGAAGGGCTTTTTGCTGCCCCGCAAACTGGGTAAAGATATGGAAGCGAAGATGCGTGAGGTCTGCCCCGAGGAGGCGGATTACTTTATGGAAAATCTGCAGGGGGCTCTGCCAGCTATGTCCATGGTCAATCAGGTGGCTCTCAACACGGCCTTTGCCAACGACCAGGCGCCGGATCTTTCCTTTGCCCAGCAGCTGCTTGGCATGGGGGATGAAGGGGATGTACTGGTGGCCATCTCCACTTCTGGCAACAGCACGAATGTCATTTACGCCCTGCAGATGGCCAAGGTAAAGGGCGTTAAGACGGTGGCCCTCACGGGCAAGTCCGGTGGCAAGATAAAGAGCCGCAAGCTGGCGGATGTCTGCATCTGTGTACCGGATGATGAAACCTTCCGCATTCAGGAACTTCACTTGCCGGTCTATCATATGCTCTGCATTGCAGCCGAAAATGAGTTCTTTGGCGAATAAATGAATCTTGGGGCCTGCTGACACAAAAGTTGGCAGGCCTTTTGTATAGAAAAAATTACAGTTTGTAGGTTCGTATTAGCGAGTTCGTGTTCGAAGCAAGTCGCCGGCGGCGGGGGCCCCAGTACCAACGCTCCACCGGTGACAACCCGCTACAAGAAATTTTTGCCTTTTAATTAAGAGTTGGAAAACAGTT
>NZ_JAILKR010000014.1 GCF_024693525.1 Selenomonas sp.
TGGCCGCATTGAGACGACGGAAGCTAAGGCAAAAGAGCTCCGCAAATTTGCTGAGCAGCTGATCACGCTTGCAAAGCGTGGCGACCTGAGCGCTCGTCGCAAGGCTATCGCAGCCCTGTCTGATGAAGATGTTGTAAGAAAGCTGTTCGATGAGATCGCAGCTAAATACGCTGACCGCCAGGGTGGTTACACGCGTATCCTGAAACTCGGCGTACGCCGTGGTGACGCTGCTCCGATGGTTATCATCGAGCTCGTCTAATTAGGACATAGAGACCTCAGTCTTCGGACTGAGGTCTTTTTTTGTTAACTTAAGAGAATATTTGAATTAACGATAAAATCACGGTATAATGAATGACGTGACTAATAGAAAAGAGGAGAAGTGGATGTCATTCATAGAATTCCATGATTTGACGCATTGTTATAATCAAGGTCTGGAAAATGAACATAGGGCACTCGGTGGAGTAGACCTTTCGATTGAAAAAGGATCTTTTACAGCAATTTTGGGGCGGAATGGCTCAGGAAAATCTACTTTGGCAAAACATATCAATGGGCTGCTTTTGCCGACGACTGGTAGCTGTCTCGTGGATGGCAAGGATACGCGGAAGGCGGAGGAGCTTTGGCAGATACGGCGGCAGGTGGGGATGGTGTTCCAGAATCCGGATAATCAGCTCATTGCGGCGGTGGTGGAAGATGATGTGGCTTTTGGTCCAGAGAATCTAGGCATGGAGCCCGAGGAGATTCGCCTTAAGGTTAATGCGGCATTGAGGGCGGTGAATATGGCCAAATACCGGACCTTTGCGCCCCATCTGTTATCAGGGGGGCAGAAGCAGCGCATAGCCATTGCTGGAGCCTTGGCTATGGATACGGAGTGCCTGGTTTTGGATGAGCCGACGGCTATGCTTGACCCCCAGGGACGGGAAGAAGTACTGCGGACGGTGCAGAAGCTTCATGAAGAGCGGGGAATTACGATTGTGTATATCACTCATTTCATGGAAGAAGCTTCTGTAGCAGACCGGATTGTGGTCATGGATAAGGGGCAGGTGGCAGCTGATGGCACGTCACGGGAGATTTTTGCTGACGTTCCCGGTATGAAGAAACGCGGCTTGGATGTTCCACTGGCGGCGGAGGTGGCCTGGCAGCTTCGCCATCAGGGAGTCAAGCTGCCGAAGACTATCCTCACGGAAGATGAATTGGTAGAGGCATTGGAGGCATATACGTGTCAATCGAATTAAAACAGGTCAGTTATACTTATATGCCCAAGACACCGTATGAACATAAGGCGCTGGATGATGTGTCTTTTACGCTGGATGAGGGGAGTTTTACGGCCATTGCTGGTCATACTGGGTCGGGAAAGTCAACCCTTGTCCAGCATTTGAACGGCCTGTTGCATCCGGAATGTGGGCAGGTCTTGGTAGATGGCGTGGATTTGGCGGATTCCTCCAAGACGGGACGCCAAGCGGCTAAGGAAGCCCGCAATAAGGTGGGCATGGTGTTCCAGTATCCGGAACAGCAGTTGTTTGAAGAGACGATTGCGGCAGATATTGCTTTTGGCCCGAAGAATCAGGGGCTGGAGGGGGAAGCCTTGGTAAAGCGTGTCAAAGAGGCCATGGAGCTAATGGGCCTTGATTATGCGGTTTATAAAGATCGCTCTCCGTTCCAGCTCAGTGGTGGTCAGAAGCGCCGGGTGGCTATTGCCGGTGTACTGGCCCTTCGCCCGAAATACTTGGTGTTGGATGAACCCACGGCAGGTCTTGATCCGCAGGGGCGGGAAGATTTGATTCAGACTATTTGCCATTTGCGCAAGAAATGGAAGCTCACCATTGTATTTGTTTCGCATAACATGGAAGATATTGCCCGTCTGGCGGATTCTGTGGTGATTATGAATCATGGACAAATGGCAATCAAAGCGGCTCCACAGACAGCTTTTGAACAAGTAGAACTCCTGCAGGCGGCTGGTTTGCAGGAACCACAGATGCTTCATCTGCTGCATCGCCTGCAAGCGGTGGGGCTTCCGGTAAAGACGAATGGGATTCAGCTGGAAGAAGGTATCCGCGCAATCAAGGAGGTATTGTCACATGCTAAGTAATATCACGATTGGACAGTACTTTCCGGGAAATAGCATCCTCCATCGTTTGGACCCGCGGGTGAAGGTGCTGCTGTTGTTTTTCTTTTTGATTGAGATTTTCTTGTTCAGCAATGCCGTGGCTTATGGAGTCTTTTCCGCTGTTACCCTTGTGCTGATGTTGCTTTCGGGGGTTCCGCTTCGGATGCTGCTTCGTTCGCTTAAACCGCTTTGGTGGATTATTCTTTTTACCTTTGTCATCCATTTGTTCAGCAATCCGGGAACGCCGATAGCTCAGTTTTTGCTGTTTACCGTGACTTGGGAAGGTGTGCGGATGGGGTGTTTTATTTCCCTGCGGCTGGTTTTGCTCATTCTGATGAGTTCGCTGTTAACCTTTACCACGAGTCCGCTAAAACTTACCGATGCCTTGGAGAGTTTGCTATCTCCCTTCCGCCGCTTTGGGCTGCCTGCCCATGAGTTGGCCATGATGATGACGATTGCCCTGCGGTTTATTCCGACGCTGATTGAGGAAACGGATAAAATCATGAAGGCGCAGCAGTCCCGGGGGGCGGATTTTACCACGGGAAATGTGATGAAGCGTTTGCGGAATATGGTGCCGATTCTGGTGCCGTTGTTCCTGTCGGCATTCCGGCGGGCAGATGAACTGGCCATGGCTATGGAAGCTAGATGTTATCGTGGTGGTGTTGGGCGCACCCAGATGAAGTCATTGAAGACAGGGGCTATTGACTACCTGGCGATTGGCGGATTTATCCTGTTGACGGCGTCACTGATTGGCGTCAAGGTGCTGGCATAAGCGAAGAAAGGAATGGCATGAAACCAGAACATAAAGTGGAGATGAAGGCGAGAGCCCGCAATATCGTTTTGACGGTGGCCTACGATGGAACAGCCTATCATGGCTTTCAGCGTCAGACGCCGCCGGTGGTAGCGGTGCAAAATGTACTGGAAGAAAAATTGCAACAGGTCTTTGGGGATACGATCGAGCTGGCGGCTTCGGGGCGTACCGATGCCGGGGTTCATGCCTATGGACAAGTGGTGAATTTTTTTACCAATGGTACGATTCCCACGGAGCGGATTGTGCGGGCGGTGAACAGCCTGCTGCCGCCGGATATCGTGGTAAAGGAGGCACATGAGGCGGATTTCGATTTCAGTGCCCGTCACAGTGCGAAGTCTAAGACCTATATCTATCGCATTCAGCAGGGGGAGACGGGCAGTCCCTTCACCCAGCGGTATGCTTGGTATGAGCGGCGGCCGCTGGATATAGCGGCTATGCAGCAGGCTTTGGACTGCATCCTGGGCACCCATGATTTCAGTGCGTTCCGGGCGGCAGGCGGCGCCCCCATGTTGCCGATACGCACCATGTATGAGGCCAAGGTGGAGAAAAAGGAAAACGGCATGTTGGAGTTTTCTATCCATGGCAATGGCTTTCTTTATCACATGGTTCGAAACATCATCGGTACGGTGGTGAATGTGGGGCTGGGACGGCTGACGGTAGCGGATTTCCAGCGAATTATGGATAGCCTTGACCGGAAGCAGGCTAGTGCTACGGCACCAGCTTGCGGGCTCTATCTCTATAAAGTAGAATATTGATTCTAAGCGTTGGTAAGCAGAAAGTTCCGCACTTTATGTATTATTGACGCTTATTTTTATTGGTTGTGTGATAATTCGGCTTGCACGGTACTTGCATATGGGGTAAAATATGAAAAGACCCTGTAAAAGGAGGGTCTTTACTCGTATGCATTTTTTCAGGTGGTGAAACTATGGATTCCCTATTAAAAGTTGGTATTGATGTAGGTTCTACGACCATCAAATTGGTGGTATTGGACCACGAGAAAAATATTCTTTACAAGAATTACGCTCGCCACTTTTCGGAGATTGGCAATGCCCTGCAGGAAAATCTGACGCATCTCAAGACGATTGTGGGAGAACGGAAATTTTCCTTTGCGCTTACCGGTTCGGCCGGTATGGGCATTGCTCAGCGCATTGGACTGCCCTTTGTGCAGGAGGTTATTGCCTGTGCGACGGCTGTCCGGGAGCTTATTCCGCAGACGGACACGGTCGTAGAACTCGGCGGTGAAGATGCGAAAATTACGTATTTCGGGGATGCACCGGAGCAGCGCATGAATGGTGTCTGTGCTGGCGGTACGGGCTCGTTCATCGACCATATGGCATCGCTGTTGTCGACGGATGCGCCGGGACTTAATGCCCTCGCTGCCAAAGGCAAACAGATCTACACGATAGCTTCGCGCTGTGGTGTTTTTGCCAAGACGGATATCCAGGCCCTTATGAATGATGGGGCGGAAAAAGCGGATATTGCCCTGTCGATTTTTCAGGCGGTGGTCAATCAGACCATCGGCAATCTGGCCCAGGGGCGTCCAATTGATGGTCATGTGGCTTTCCTCGGCGGTCCGCTGCATTTTCTGCCGGAGCTGCGCAAGCGCTTTATCGAGACGCTGGGGCTCGACAAGGAGCATGTTGTCGCTGTGGATTACGGCAACTATTTTGTCGCGATGGGTTCAGCCCTGTCGGATGAAGCGAAGAACATCGATGTAGCGCAGCTGGAGACGAGCATTGAGCGTGCCAAGGAAGCGGCGGCTACGGAGACGCGCAAGGCGGATTTTACGCTGTTTGACAGCCAGGAGGAATATGAAGCCTTCAAGCGGCGCCACGATAAGGATAAGGTAAAGCGTGGCGAGTTGGCAGCTTATGAAGGGCCGGTCTATGTCGGCATCGATGCTGGTTCGACGACGACGAAAATCACAGCTATCGGCCGCGATAAGGAGATTCTCTATACCTCCTATGGCAGCAATCAGGGGTCGCCGCTTACGACGGTGGTTCGCGAGTTTAAGGAACTTTACAAGGCGATGCCGGAATCGGCTTGGATTGCTGGCACCATGACGACGGGCTATGGTGAAGCCATTGTCAAGGCGGCTATCCACGCCGATGGCGGTGAGGTTGAGACCTTTGCCCATCTGCGGGCGGCCCAGGAATTTTGCCCCGAGGTCACCTTTGTCCTCGATATCGGCGGCCAGGATATGAAGTGCTTCTTCGTCAAGGATGGCAGCATCGGCAACATCACCCTCAATGAGGCTTGCTCGGCGGGCTGTGGTTCCTTTATCCAGAACTTTGCTGAAGGCCTGCACATGACGCCGGCGGAGTTTGCGAAAAAGGCGCTGACCTCTAAGGCTCCCGTTGACCTTGGCACGCGCTGCACGGTCTTTATGAATTCGAAAGTCAAGCAGGCGCAGAAAGAGGGGGCGGAAGTCGCCGATATTTCGGCGGGCATTGCCTTCTCGGTCATCAAGAATGCCCTGTTCAAGGTTATGCAGCTCAAGGACGTCCGCGAGCTTGGCGACCATATTGTCGTGCAGGGGGGCACCTTCTACAACGATGCTGTGCTTCGCTGCATGGAGAAACTGCTGGACCGGGACGTCATTCGTCCGGATATTGCCGGTCTTATGGGAGCTTATGGTGCCGCTATCCTGGCCCTGGAGACCGGGGCGGAAAAATCGGCGGTCTTGTCGGCAGACGAACTGCAGAATTTTACGGTGGATACGAGTTCCTACCGCTGTAAGGGTTGCGGCAATAAGTGCTTGATTACGATGCAGAAGTTCCCCGATGGCAGTAAGTATTTCACGGGGAATCGCTGTGAGCGCGGCGTGGGTGGCGAAAAACAGACTCAGGAGCAGACGCCGAACATCTACAAGTATAAGTACGACCGCGTATTTAAATATTACAAGCCCCAGGCTGATGCCAAGCGGGGCCGCATCGGTATCCCGCGGGTGCTCAATATGTACGAAGATTACCCGTTCTGGTTTACCTTCCTTGATAACCTTGGCTATGAGGTGGTGCTGTCGGGCAAGTCGAGTGCCAAGATGTACTATAAGGGGATGGCAACCGTACCGTCGGACTCCCTCTGCTATCCGGCTAAGATTACCCATGGACATATCGTCGACCTCATCGAGAAGGGCGTAAAAAAGATTTTTTATCCCTGCGAGCCCTATAATATGGAGGACGATGTCAACGAGTCGGACAACCATTTCAACTGTCCGATTGTTGCCTCCTATGCCGAAAATATCCGTGGCAATATGGATATCCTGCGGGAGCAGAATATCGACTTTATACAGCCTTTCCTACCGATTCATGATAAGAAACGACTGATTGTGCGCCTCTATGAGGAGCTGGGCCGCAAGGAAGGGATTTCCAAACAGGAAATCGCGGCGGCAGTTGAGGCGGCCTATAAGGAAATTGAGCAGTATCGTCAGGATGTCCGCGACTATGGCGCAAAGATTCTCGCCCGGATTGAAAAGACTGGGGAGCAGGCAATTTTGCTGGTGGGCCGTCCCTATCATGTGGATCCGGAAATCAATCACGGCATTCCCGAGATGATCCAATCCTATAAGTTGCCAATCCTTTCGGAGGATGCGGTCTATCATCTGCCGGTCAAGTCCGGGAAGCTCAAGGTCGTCAATCAGTGGAGCTATCATGCGCGCCTTTATCATGCAGCTCAGTTCGTGGCAGAGCATGACAATCTGACGCTGATCCAGTTCAGCTCCTTTGGCTGCGGTTTGGATGCGCTGACTACTGGCCAGTGCAAGGAAATCCTCGAACAGCATCATCGCATCTATACGATGATCAAGCTTGATGAGGTATCGAACCTCGGGGCAGCTCGCATCCGCCTGCGTTCGCTGATGGCAGCGCTCACGCGCCGCACGCCGGTGGCTTATAAGGAAATCAAACCGATTGAGCGGCCGCGTTTTACGGAGGATTGCAAGGCTACCCATACCATCCTGGCACCGCAGATGGCGCCCATTCACTTTGAACTTTTCAAGACGGCTATCCGCAAGTATGGCTATAATGTCGTTATTCCGCCGATGCCGGGTAAGGAGGCTATTGATACGGGCCTGCGCTATGTCAACAACGATATGTGCTATCCGGCTATTGTGGTCATCGGCCAGCTTATCCAGGCGTTAAAGTCAGGCCTGTGCGACCCGGACCACACGAGCATCATGCTGTTCCAGACCTGTGGTGCCTGCCGGGCGACGAATTATCTCAGCGTTCTGCGGGAGGCCCTCAAATATGCGGGGTATCCGCAGGTGCCGGTTTTTGCGGTCCATGGATTGAAGGATGAGACCGACGCCTTTAATCTCGACCGGGCCATGCTTATCGATGCCATCAAGGCGGCTATCTATGGCGATACCCTGATGAATGTGCGCAATCGTATGATGCCCTATGAGACGACTCAGGGGGCAACCCAGGCGCTTTCCCGCAAGTGGATGGATCGCTGCAAAGCTGAAATCAATCACGGCAGTTACTTCAAGTTCAAGAAGAACATCAAGGCCATGGTGCGGGATTTTGACAACCTGCCCATCGATGAAAGCCTCTGGAAGCCGAAGGTGGGTATCGTCGGTGAAATCCTTGTCAAGTACCATCCGGTGGCCAATAACCACATCGAGAAGGTGCTCATGGATGAGGGGGCCGAGGTAGTCATGCCAGATTTTGTGGACTTCTTCCTTTATTCGGCTTATGATTCTATTGCCAAGCATAAATTGCTGGCTGGCAAGTACAAGGATCAGTTCTTTGGCAAAATGTTTATCAAGGCCATTGAATTTTTCCGCAAGCCCATGCGCAAGGCGCTCCGGGAAAGCAAGCATTTTACGCCGCCCCATACGATTTATGAGACGGCTGAACTCGCTGCGCGCCATGTCAGCCTTGGCAATATGGCTGGTGAAGGCTGGTTCCTGACCGGTGAGATGGTAAAACTCATCGACGAAGGAGTCCCTAACGTGGTCTGCCTGCAGCCCTTTGGCTGCCTGCCCAACCACATCACGGGCAAGGGCGTCATGCACGAGCTGCGCACGAGCTACAAGGGGGCGAATATCACCGCCATCGACTGCGATGCTGGCTCGAGTGAAGTCAACCAGCTTAACCGTCTGAAACTCATGCTGGCGGTGGCCAAAGAGCGCGGCCCCAAACAGGCGGTGGATGAAAAAACAAAATTGAAACAGGCAAGACCATAAGTGGTCGGGATGAAAAGCCTTCTTTTCTCAGGGGAAGAAGGCTTTTTTGTAACAAAATTTCAAGGACACATGTCCTGAATTATTGACAGAAGGAAAAAATGCCGTTATGATATTTTTTGTAGGAGTTTTCATCTATTATTTCAGTGGGAGACGATATAATCCATGAAAGAGTACAAACCATTTAAATCCGGTAAGGTTCGTGAAGTTTATGATGCAGAGGACAGCATCATCATGGTGGCTACGGACCGCATCTCCGCCTTTGACCATATCTTGAAGAACAAGATTACGGATAAAGGCGCTATTTTAACGCAGATGTCCCGGTTCTGGTTCGACTTTACGAAAGACATCCTGCCGAATCACATGATTTCGGTGGATAACAAGGAAATGCCAGAGTTTTTCCAGCAGGACGGGTTCGTTGGCAACAGCATGAAATGCAAAAAGCTCACGATGATTCCCATGGAGTGCATCGTGCGTGGCTACATCACGGGTAGCGGCTGGGAAAGTTACAAGGAAAATGGCACGGTTTGTGGCATCAAGCTGCCGGAAGGGCTGGTTGAGTCGCAGAAACTGCCCGAGCCAATCTTCACGCCGAGCACGAAGGCAGAGCTCGGTGACCACGATGAAAATGTCTCCCTCGAAAAGGGTGCGGAAGTTCTGGAGAAGGCTTTCCCGGGACATGGCCGCGAATATGTAGAAAAAGTACGGGATTACACGATTGCGATTTACAAGAAATGCGCTGAGTATGCGCTTTCCCGCGGTATTATTATTGCCGATACCAAATTCGAGTTTGGCATTGACGAAGAGGGCAATATCGTATTGGGGGATGAGGTGCTGACGCCGGACAGCTCTCGCTTCTGGCCGCTGGATGGCTACAAAGAGGGCCAGAGTCAGCCGTCTTATGACAAGCAGTTTGTTCGTGATTGGCTTAAGGAAAATCCGGATAGCGATTATGAGCTGCCTCAGGAAATCATTGATAAGACGATTGCGAAATACAAGGAAGCTTTTAAGAAGCTGACGGGCAAAGATTTTGCATAATGGTTTGTTTCCAAGGAATGCGGACCTGTAGCGGGTCCGTATTTCTAGTCACAAAGAAAGGAGAGCATGAGTAATGAAAGTTGCAGTAATGATGGGAAGCGATTCCGATTGGCCGATTTTGAAGCCAGCGGTAGAACTGTTGAAGTCCTTCGGTATCGAGTCTGAGGTTATCGTGGCGTCGGCTCATCGTACGCCGGCAAAAGTCCGTGAAGTCGTGCTCAGTGCACCGGAAAAAGGGATTGGTGCGTTCATCGTGGCGGCAGGGGCTGCGGCTCATCTGGCAGGTGTGGTAGCAAGCTATACGACGCTGCCGGTTATTGGTGTGCCCATCAACGCTACGCCCCTTAATGGCATGGATGCACTTTTGAGCACGGTCCAGATGCCGTCGGGGATTCCCGTGGCGACGATGGCCGTCAACGGTGCTAAGAATGCAGCGATTTTTGCTGTGGAAATCTTTGCGGTTTCTGACCAGGAACTGGCGAAGAAATTGGCGGATTACCGCACGAAAATGATTCAGGAAGTTGAAAAGAAAGCAGCCCGTGTTGCTGCCCAGCTTTAAGCTGCGTGCGCAATCGGACTGTTTTTTTGAACGCAAAATTGAAGCAATCGTGTATTTATAAAAAGGAAAAGAGAGAACAAAATAACCATGTATGAAAATGGCTATAACTTAGAACCGAAATGGAAAGAGGAATGCGGCGTCTATGGCGTCTATTCCCATACCGAAGATGTATCGGGCATGACCTATCTGGGACTCTATGCCCTGCAGCATCGCGGCCAGGAAAGCGCTGGTATCGCTATCACCGATGGCGCCTGGATGGATGTTACGCGCGGCATGGGCCTTGTCAATGAGGTGTTCCGTCATCAGGTCCCTCATATGGAAAATCAGTGCATCGCCATCGGCCATGTGCGTTATTCGACGACGGGATCGAGCCTGCTGGCTAACACCCAGCCGCTGATGGTCAACTATGCGGGGGGCAAGATCGCTTTGGCCCATAACGGCAACTTGACCAATGCGGCGGAGATTCGTCATGACCTTGAGCAGCAGGGAACGATCTTCCAGACGTCGATTGACTCGGAGGTCTTTGTCAACCTGATTGCCCGCTCTCGTCAGGAGACCATTGAAGACAAGGTCATCGAAAGCCTCAAGAAAATCAAGGGGGCTTACTGCCTGACTATCATGACCGAGAGCAAGCTCATCGGTGCCCGCGACCCGCAAGGGTTCCGTCCCCTTTGCATCGGCAAGACCGAG
This sequence comes from Selenomonas sp., assembly GCF_024693525.1. Next base: position 10,385 of record NZ_JAILKR010000014.1, read on the forward strand.
GAAGGCAGCTATATCATTTCCTCGGAGACCTGTGGCCTTGACGTGGTGGGAGCTGAATTCGTCCGCGATGTACTGCCCGGCGAGATGGTAGTTATTGACGAAGAGGGCATCAAGTCTTATCCCTTTGCCACGGAGGAGCCTAAGGCAGCTTGCATTTTTGAGTACATCTACTTTGCTCGTCCTGACTCGGTCATCGATGGCCAGAGCGTCCACGATGCCCGCTTTATGATGGGGCGCATGTTGGCCCGCGAGTCGGGCTGCCAGGGCGACATCGTCATTTCGGTTCCGGACTCGGGCACGACGGCCGCTACGGGCGTGGCCTATGAGTCGGGCATTCCCTTTCTCGAAGGCCTGATCAAGAACCGCTATATCGGCCGTACCTTTATCCAGCCGACTCAGAAGAAGCGCGATACGGCGGTGAAGCTCAAGCTCAACGCTATCCGTTCGGTAGTTGCGGGTAAGCGCGTCATCATGGTGGATGATTCCATCGTTCGCGGTACCACCAGCGGCAAGATCGTTAAGATGCTCCGCAATGCCGGGGCCAAGGAAGTCCATATGCTCATCAGCAGTCCGCCGATTGGCTATCCCTGCTACTATGGCATCGATACGTCGGTGCGCAAGGAGCTCATCGCAGCGACCAAGAGTGTCGAGGAAATCCGCGAGTACATCGGCGCCGATACGCTGCATTTCCTGAGCATTGAAGGCCTCAAGCAGTCGGTATCCGCCGTTGACCCTGAGGCGATGTGCTACGCCTGCTTCAACAGTGCCTATCCGATCGAGGATGGGGAAAAGCCGGCTGGCGACAGCAAATATGTATTTGAACAGCGCAAGTGTTAAGAGAGGATAGAAATGGCAGAACAACTTACTTATAAAGATTCCGGTGTTGATATCGATGCAGGCAATAAATCCGTCCAGCTCATAAAGGACAGCGTAAAAGCTACCTATCGCCCGGAGGTCCTCGGTGACCTCGGCGGCTTTGGCGGCCTGTTCGCGCTGACGGCTGGCAAGTACAAAGAGCCGGTGCTGGTTTCGGGGACCGATGGCGTCGGTACGAAACTGCGCCTGGCTTTCATGCTGGACAAGCACGATACGGTGGGCCAGGATGCTGTGGCCATGTGTGTCAACGATATCCTCGTACAGGGTGCTGAGCCCCTCTTTTTCCTTGATTACTTGGCTGTGGGCAAGCTCGACCCGGAGCAGGTAGCTGATGTGGTCAAGGGCGTAGCAAATGCCTGCAAGGAATCGGGCTGTGCGCTGATCGGCGGCGAGACGGCGGAGATGTCTGGCTTCTATCCGGTGGG
>NZ_JAILKR010000028.1 GCF_024693525.1 Selenomonas sp.
CGAGGCCACGGATCTGAACGCGCATGCGCTCGGAAATCGCATAGCCCGAAGCATCATCGGCTGCGCCGTTGATCTTCATGCCCGAAGATACTTTCTGCAGGCTCTTGGACAATGCATTGCTGTTCTTGTTCAGAGTGTTCAGCGTCGATACTGCCGACATGTTGTTTTTAACTACCATACCCATGATAATATTCCTCCCTGATTTACAGTTAGATTATTTGCTAACGGACATCCATGCCCGTTATTCCCTTATATAATAGTAAGCTGTTCGTAAACTTCGGGGCTGCTAGCTGACCTCCGCCGCTTTCCTTAGCAGCTTACGTATTACCATTTGGCTCTTACATTATATATATCGATAGGTTTCTCAAAAACTTAAGTACATTTTAGTATTTTTTGTTCAAAATATTTCCCAACGGATTGATTTCCTGCAAATCATAGGCATGAACCGTAGCATTCTGCCGCTTTGACTTATTGAGCCATGATTTTGCCTTGTAAATGATTTGCATATCAAGCGGTTTAATTCTCTCTATAAGCGCCTGACACTCTGCCGTCTTACGGTATTCTTCCGTTTCCGGCAAAGCCTTCATGCGCGTAACAACTGCTTCACGCTGCTGGGTAAGTTCAAGGAACTCATCGATATCCTGCTTATTGATGAACTTCAAAAGCTCCTGGGAGAGTGTATAGTACATCTCCCAGTTTGCTTTTGCTTGTTCCATTGCTGATTTAGCCGACATAGCTATCACCCTGCACATTCTTGGTGCCGGAGTCTTGACGCGCTTTTTTCATCGCTTGTGCCCAAGCATCACGCAACTCCTTGATGATATCGATAGCCTCCTGCACCATAGCAGTATCACTCTTGATATTTCCCTCTACGAGGCGGTCATAGGTGTAATTGTATAGCGGCATAAGCTGCTTGCTGATATCATATTCCATGTTAAGCGTAATGCGGAACTCCGAGATGATATTCTGCGCTTTCTGCAGGGAAGTATTCGCCTGTTCCCATTGTTTCGCCTCAATGGCATCCTTGCCTTCATTCATGAATTTCAGGCAGCCATTGTAAAGCATGAGCGTCAGCGCCTCCGGCGTTGCCGTCATGATCTGCTGGCGTTTATAAGCTTCAGCTGCATTATTTACCATTTACGTGCCTCCTAGGTTTCTAGATTGAAACGCTATCCGCTTAGTTGCCGCCGGTGATATAACTCATCTGCATGCTAAGCTGCTGGATAGACGATTCCATCGCATCATACTTCTTGTAAAGCGTCTTTTCAAACGCATCCATCAGTGTCTTGAAGTTCGACATCTTGGTCTGCATGTCACGAATCAAATTCCCCAGCGTGCTGCCATCAGATGCCGAGGTAGACGTTCCTGCATAGGATTTCATCGTCTTCATCGAAGCGTTGAGTTTATCATAGATACGGTTGACTACGCCTTCTTTATCATAATTGGTAACCGTCGTAACCGTTCCATCTGCCAATGTCTTCTTTTCATCACCCGAGGACGAGAAAATCTGACGGACACAGTCCGGATCTTCTGACAAAGCCTTGCGCAACTTATCTTCGTCAAGCTGCAAATGCCCGCGATCCGTTTTGGAAGAAATTCCGATAGACATCATCGTGTTATAGCTGCTATCGACCGATGACACTGGGGTGTAGATAGCCTCACGCAACGCACTGATGATCTTGCCAATTGTCTGGTCATGATAAAGCAGACCGGATTTAGCCTTTTCATTCCACTTTTCAATCTGCTCTTTTGTCATGCCGTTTTCTTGCGTTTTGGTCAAGACCCCATAATCCCTGTACTGGGGTTCATTGTATTTGCTATTGAGTTCGTCAATCATCTTGTTGTAATCTTCAACGAACTGTTTTACATTTTCAACAATCTTATCCGTATCCTGCGTAACGCTGACTGTAGACGTTCCTTTAGCCAGCAGGGTGTAAGTCACGTTGCCCACCGATACTTTGCCAGTAGTAGACGTGTATTCCTTACCATCAATTGTGATTTTACCATCCGTTCCGGCAGCGCTGATACCATAACTGTCCGAGGTAAGCTCTTTGCTCGTGAAGCCCAGACTGTTAATGAAAGCACGGGAATTGGCGGCCTCGCTCGTTCCATCACCGTTGATGACTCCAAACGTGATTACCTTGCTGCTATCCGTTGCGATTTCCAGCTCTCCGGCATCATTGAGCTGAGCATTGAAGCCCGCTGCATTGATCTTATCGAGCAAATCCTGTACGGTAGCCGTGCTGGCATCGGCAATTGAGATTTCCTTAGGAGTTCCTCCATCCGAAATCGTAAACTTCAGCGCATTGCTATCACCTGCCGAGGTGAAGAGCGTACTGAGTTTATCCGTTGCCGCCATTCTCTTTTCACTGGCAGCGATGTTCTGGAAGCCAAATTTATTCAGCAGACTGGTGGCATCACTGGAGCTATTTGCTGCCAGCGTAACCTTGCTGCCATCCTTTGCATAAATTGCAAAGGTACCGTCGCTTCCCACCATAGCCGAAAGGCCTAAACCTGTATTGTTGATAGCATCAGCAAAATCTTTGACGGTAGCAGTCGCCATGTTTTCTACCGAAAACGTTTTGGTCTCCCCATCGCCTACGGAAATCGTAAAGTTTGCCGTATCACTGCTGGGATTCGCACCTAAAATATCACGAAGCTTCGTCTCTTCCGTTACAGCCAACGAATCGGTAGAAAGTTTGGCCACCAGCATCGAATTGGCTGCGACGCTGCCAATACCATCAGTCGTTGACATGTCAACGACGTTGGAGAGCTTACTGACCTTATTGCCATTGCTATCCGTCTCAACGGTTACACTGGCTAGTTGCAAATTCTTTATGAGCGTCTGGCCATTGCTGTTTTCTGCAATAGACGTATCAGTCCCAGCTGACAGAATGATCTGGTTCGCCGTACCGCCCTCTTTCTGGTAAAGCGAGAAGGCATCGTTCGTACTATCGTAAGATGCGCGCATATTTACACCAGAACTATTGATTTTCGATACCAAGTCATTCAGCGTCTCATTGCTGTTGAAGATATCTTCATAGGTAAACGAAATCGTCTTTTCCGTAGATTCTGTCGTCGTACCATCAGCAATCTTGAACGAGACAGCTGTCTGCTTGGCAAATTCTTCGCCAGTTGCTGCATCATCCAATTTTGCCCGGATCTCTGCCTGTTTCGCCGAATCAAAAATCACATCTTTCAGATAAATGCTTTTATCCGCTGCCGTACTTGTATTGGCACGATTCAAAGTCGTCTTCGTAAGCAAATAAGCATTACTGGAAGTTTGATCTACCGTTACCGTGTGCGACATAATTGCTGCATCGGCATTTGCTACCGCAGTAGCAACCGTCGAGGAAGAACTTGCCGCACTCATCGGACTGGTCGTTGCCGACATCTTATACTTTGACATCGTGGAGTTATTGAATGTCGATAAATCCGAATATACACTCGTATACGCTTCCTTAAGCCATTCGTTTTTGACCTCTTTTTTATACATGCGGTCATATTCACTCTGTTTGGACATCATACCGACTTTTACCATGGAGTCAACGTCGATACCCGAACCCGAGAGTCCATATATACCATTTACAGCCATTTCCTACACCTCCTTAGGCCTTTTTGTCCAGGAAGGTTCCCAACCAATCCCTTGTCTGAATCATATGCTTGATCATTTCTTCCGGGGGAATTTCCTTGAGCACTTTACCCGTTTTCTTATCCAGCATCTTTACGGACATCGTATTGACTTCCTTATGATACTGGAATTCGAGATTTGCATCAATTTTACGCATAAGCTCGTTGAGTTCTTCGGTCATATAGCTGACGGTTTCCTCATCGAGTTTCTGCTCATCTTCCTGCTGCTCATTCTTTGCATCCTGAGCGGCATTTCCCTGCTTTACATAATCGGCAGCAGAAGTCTCTTCGAACGCATTCGCCGTTGCTACTTCCGCATTAGCATTTTTGCTGGTGGCAGCCGAACTATCTGCACTAGCCTTGTCCATTGCACCAATAACAATAGCCGATGTCACCATATCCTGGACTTTGCCTATCATTGTAATCCCTCCGTAGATTTATATATTAGCTTTCCTTAAATTATTTATTTGGTAAAGCAACACTGAGATCCAAATCCTTTGGTGCCGGTGCTGCAGCCTTTTGATTTTCTTCCTGGATAGCGCGGTAGATTTCGCCCCGGTATATCTTGATATCACGCGGTGCATCAATCGCGATACGAACATTGTCTCCCTGAACTTCCACAATATTGATAACAATATTGTCTCCGATCATGATTTGCTGACGTGGTTTACGGGTAAGTACGAGCATTATTTGTCCTCCTTCTTTTCTGGAAACAATCTATGCTTCGTGGTATAGCGGCTCTTATCAAGTACCAACTGGCGAGCCTGCATATTGGTCGTATTGACCACGACCGGTGCCATAAGGTTCGCCGTCATCTCAGATACCTTGCCGCCTGGAATCGTCAGCAGTGAATAAATGAGCATTTCCTCCTGCTCCTCAATTCCCAGCTTTGCCTGGCTCTCATCATCGAGCTCAAATTCATACTCAGGGAAGAATACAAACGGCATCGTCATCAAGAACGCCAAATCCGGTGTGGAAAGGGATTGAAGAAATACATAAGGACTTTCATCATCATAAGGGATGATGACAAATTCATGTTCCTCTTCGAAGGCTGGAATACCATCTTCGAAATGTACGATTTTTCCCTCATCGATGTCAATTTCGCCAAACCGTAGTGTGTTGACCTTTTTCATTTGTTACGCCTCCAAATCCGCACAATGCATTAATACCTCATGCGTAAATATCGTATTTGCCTTCCGTAACCCATTGCTTGAAATCCGGTTTCTGCTTCAAATAGGTCTCGACTTTTCCCGGCGTAAAATGCGTCTTGGCAAAGGCGTCTGTATCAATCTTGACGGTCACATCACCAGGATCAACATCTCCTTCCGCCTTCACAGGCGTAAAATGAATTTCCGGGTCAGGAATGAGATTGGCCACAATATGCCGCTGCTTGCGGATTTCCTGCTGCAGCTTGCTATCATAGCGGTCTTTGACCGGCGTCTTTCCCTTTTTGCCACCATTCTCAATATTATCCCAAGCCTCTTCTGTCCAACGGGATGTTGTTTGTTTTAAGTCACTGAACCCCTGCTGTCCGTGTTCCTTGGCAAAATCTGTATGATTCGTAAAACCATAGGAATGACGACTCGGATATTGATTGATTTCAACGGTCGGCTGCGTCCAATGCGCATTAGACCGGGCCTGCCGATTCTCAGTATGCAGTTTTGCCGGTGTCGAATGGGCTTCCAGCTTTCCAAGCTGCGTATGCATCCCGATAATGGGCTGCGTAGTCCGCATATTTAACCGCAGCATAGATTATTTCACCCTTTCCCTAGGAAAATCCTGCTAATCCTTTATCTACCTATATTATACTATGTTTCTAAGCTTTAAGCTATCCTCTTATCACAGGTAATCCGCCAGCGACTGGGGCAAAATCCTGCCACCAAGGGACAAGCTCATATTGTAAATTGTCTGCTCCTGCATGAGCTGCACCGCCAGCTTGGCTACATCCGTAGAACTTACCTTTGAGATATCCGACGTAATCAACTCATTCTGATTCTCCAGCATGGTCTGTACCGATTGATAAAGCTGCTGGCGAGCACCAAGTTTCGTTTCCGTATTTACCGTAGTAGCGTGTGCGATATCCGACACGGTCTGGCCATCCGTCGTCAACCAGCTATGATTCCCCTCTTGTACCTTTGCACGAACCGTAAGCATCTGATTAAGCATCGCTGTACCGGATGCCTTATTGCCTGAAGCCGGGTCGTCAAAGATATCCGTACCAAAAATTTCTGGTCCCGTAACATTGACCGTGTCGGCTACTGGCTCTGTCGAACCATTTTTCTTTACCATAGAGACACCTTTATCGTCACCATGGTAGGTAACAATCTGCTGTTTAACTGTATCAAATTGCAACGTAACCGCTGTACCATTCACTGTTATCGTGGAATTAAACGACTCCCCATCTGGCGTTATCTTTCCCGTATTGGCAAAATACCTTGCGACATCCGTACTGCCCCCCCAGTCATTGAGTGTACCAGCTTCGTCTCCATCCTTGACCACTTTCCGGGACTCACTGGCTATTTTATCCTTATAGCCATTTTCCACAAAGTCCTCGCTATAAACCTTGCCATTCTTTGTATTGAGATAATATTTTTTACCGTCATCACCTTTGAGCGTCAGCATCTGCTTCATGCTGCCAGAATCATCAACAGCGCCATCGCCACTAAAAAAGGCTGCCTGATTTTCGTCCAGCGTTTTGGCAAGGCCACGGCTTACTTCTTCCATCGACATGATAAACGGCTTCGTCAAATCCTTTTGACCGCCAAATACATAGCTATCCCCCTGCATCGTATTCCCCAGCGATACCAGCTCCTGGATCTCCGCCATCATTTCCTTGGCGATAGCCGTCATATCACTGGCATTATTGGTGCTGTTAGCCGCCGCAATCGTCTTCTCCTTAAAGGTGGTCTGGATGCTCGTCATGTTGACCAGCGCCGCATCAGAGGTCTTCATCCAAGAAAGTGCCGTACTGACATTATCCTGGTATTGAACATTTTCATTCTCCGAAACCGTATAACGAAGATATTTGGAATATGCTACCGAATCATCAGAAGGACGATGGAGCTTGCTGCCATCCCCCTGTTCTAAGAGCTTAGACTGACGGCTGTTGGCATCATTAAGCTGTTTCTGATAACCATAAACCATTTGGTTGCTGCTTACGCGAATAGACATTTTATTTCACCTCATTATCGTAATGTTATCTGCCAACGGTACCCGTATTGTTGATCAAACGGTCCAACATTTCATCCATGGTCGTCAAGCAACGCGAACATGCGCTGTATCCCTTCTGGAAGGTAATCATATTCGTAAGTTCCTCATTCCAGTCAACACCAGCCGTCGATGAACGCCAATTGACAATCTGCGTAATCAAATCTTCCTGCGAACTCTCTTTGGCCTTCAAGGATTCTGCATCACTACCCAGCCGGGAAGTTATCGCATTGTAGTAGGCGTTGAGCGAATCCGCATCAGTCGCACGCGCCGAGGTCGAGATTGCCTCGCCGCTGTGGTTCAGATGAATGTTCGCCGTATTGTACTGCTGGGCCTCCGAGCCGCTCATGTTCATGAGGGCACTGAGATTAACCGCGTTCGTACCATCTTTGGAACCATTCGGAACAATTTCATATTGCCCGTCCAGTAATTTTCCATTCTCATCCGTTTTCTGTTCCACAGCAAAGATACGTGCTGCCACATTATTCTGACCGCCAGTCTTCGACAGCTGGCCATTAACCGTCAACGCCGTGATGATATTGATACCGCGGACCGTATCCGTTGATTTTACCGTACCGCTGATATCAACTTTAGGCGTTCTCGTAACCGTACCATCACTGTTATTCGTCTCCGTGAAAGTAATCGAACGCTCAACCGTACCGGCCGTCATGAACGTTGCCTTCATCTGATGATTGTCGGCATCCCATTCATATACCGTATTATCGTCGCCGTAGAAATTCATGCCATAGAGCGGCCCTTTATATTCTCTGCCACTTTCATCGACTACCGTACCATCCGGCTGCGTGACAAAAGTCCCCAGTGAGCTGTCCGTCCCATTGATGCCAGCGCCCTGCTGGTGCATGTTATTGAATGTCGTAAGCAGGAAACCTGCCATGTCAGCCAGCTTATCAATATATGCCTTATCCTCCGCAATGGTGTCCTGCTGGGCCTTGAGGCTTCCATTCTGCGGCAGGAAAGTGATACCAGATTCTTTGATATTGATGACATAATCATTGATGCCATAATCCCCGTTATTGATAGGATCAGACATCTCCAAGGTCAACCGTTCCACACCGCCAACCATCGTAATACCATTCGATACTACTGAATACATGCCCTTCTCATCTTCATAGACGTTAAGATTCATGTATTTCGACAATTCATCGACCAGCAAATCGCGCTGGTCACGTAAATCGTTAGCCGAAGCCCCTGTTGCTTCCTGCTGCATAATGTTCTTATTTAATTCGACGATATGAGCGGTCGTATCGTTGATCTTATTTACCGTCACCCGCATATCATCATACTGGGAATTAATCTGGGACTGGAGCTGCTGTCCAGCTGTCTTGATTCTATCGGCTAGGGTATTGCCCTTCTCGATGACTGCTACACGCGCACTTGCTGTGGAAGCGTCTTTCGACAGATTCTGCCAAGCCTTGTAGAATTCATCCATAGCGTTCAGGATACCCGTTTTATCCGAATCGTCAAACACAGCCTCGACCTTTTCATAGTTGACCTGTGTCGTCTTGTAGTATTCCTGGGTCGAGGTCTCCTGCCAAAACTGCTTATCGGCATAAATATTACGGGCACGTTCGATGGACATCGAATCAACGCCCGTACCAACCATAACATTGCCATAAAGAGAGGATACTCCCTGGCCTCTCGTTGCTGCGAGATTGACCTTCTGACGAGAATATCCTTCCGTTGAAGCATTTGTGATATTATGTCCGACGGTATCCAGCGACAGCTGATTGGCAAATACACCACGAACCATCGTATTCAAACCAGAAAATGTTGAACGCATTTATCTCACCTTTTCTTTCTTCATTTCCCTATCATCTTCTCTCATTCCGCAAAGGGAATCAAACATTTGCATCAAACATTTTAATTCCACGGCGATTCTCTACTTCCGGTGCCCCTGGAGGCGCATAAGTATCGTTAGCCGCGGTCTGGGTCATCACATTGATGTGAAAATCCACAAACTCCTTACTTCGTTTCAGGAGTGCCTGCGTCGATGCCAGTTCCCTCTGCAGGCGTTCATCCAATCCCTGGATTCTTGATAAGAGCCGCATAACCGCATCTCTTTCCACAGAGTCCGGCATGCTGGCTGCATAAGCAGTCATTCTCTTCTTCCCCGTCTTCTCAAGAAATTCACGGGTGAGTTTCTCAAGCTGACCAATTTTTGTCAGGGTGGGTTCGATTGCCTGAACAGCCTCTGTTACTCCTTTGCCGGCACTATTCTCTTTCAGTGCTGTTTTGATTACTTGGAGTCTTTCCAGACATTCTGTCGAGAGCATGAGCTGCGTGCGCAACAGTTTAATGACCTCATTCATCATCTTCCCACCCTTGTTTTTCCGATATTCCCTTAGGCATCGAATTCATAATTTTTCCGATGACTGACTACTTCCCCACCGCTCTGACCATAGGTCAGTTCGACAGTAGCGCCGCCAATTCGGTTTAAATGATAGGCAACGGCCTGCATGGCGCCACGAATAAGCAGGCTGTTGCCTTCGCTTAACTCTTTTGCTTCAGCTGTATGTTTCGACAACGAACTATGGAGTTGTCCCAGAATCTGCTGCAACTGTGGCGTTGGTGCCATGCACACCAAATCTTCCATCTTGGTATCCTGTTTGATGGAACGATTTTCCACGGCCATGTGAATCAACACTTTCTGGCGCTTCTGTTCCAACTCCCTGATTTTCTTCGTTAAGGCATCTTCCTCTTTAATGAGTTCCTCAAGGGTCTTCATGTCAATCGTGACCAGTGCCTTTTTCTTCTTTGTCCCGAGCTCGATGAGCTGCAGATAAACTTTGTTCAAATCATTAAGTATTGCTGCAATTTCCTGCCACATAGGCTGCCTCCGTCCTCAGGAATATTTACATCAGAAACGCGTGTCCAGCAAACGGTCTGCCAGGCTCTTGCTGTCCACTTCATAAGTTCCATCAGCAACCTGCTGACGAAGCGCTTCTACCTTTTCGGCACGGCTCTCATCCATCCCCCGAAGCTTCTGCAACATATTGCTGAAGGTCTGGGCTTCACTGGAGAATACTACTTCATCCGCTTTATGTGCCCGGTCTACGGAACCATTGCGTCTTGCACCGCCCGTCGAGCTTACGTTGTAAGCGCCAGTCACTGCCTGAATGTTGTTGTTGATAAGCATATAATTTCACCACCTGTTTAAAACTATGACTTTATAAGACCCATAAGGATTCTTTTTATGTCTTCTGGTTAAAGTATCGTAAAAAAAAGCAGGAGACTTAACTCCTGCTTTTCGGCCATTAATAGCATTTATAGCTATTTTCCTTCTTTTTTCTCTGTTTTTCGCCTTATTTCATATTTGACAATTAACTAAGGCTGTTTTTCGAATACATTCCGTGTCCATGACCGGCCGGTTTCGCTGCCTGTTTGGCGGCAGTAATTGCCGAAGCTTTCTTCTGGAGTTCCTTATGGAGTTCCTCCTGACAGCTGGAACAAATCTTGCCCGTAATAATTGGCTTGCCGCACTTCTCGCAGGGATAGCTCATCTTGACCCCAATCTGCTCAAAGCGGCCCTCACGAATCATCTTCTTGATCATGCCCTCTGGTGCGCCAGTGGCCTCAACGATTTCCGGAATCTTTGAACCCGGATTATCGCGGACAAAGTTCACCACTTCCGCCTCTTTTTGGAGGATTTTGTCATAACAATCCAAGCAAACACGATGACCCGTATCGGCAAACAATTTGCCACACATCGGACAATTCTTGATTTTACCTGCCATATCTTCCACTCCTATTCAAGCATCTCGCTATTCTATCGCAATCATAACTACATTTCGTATATATAAATAAATTCGGCAGGAAGGACAAATTTCCTCCCTGCCGAATAATTTCTTTTTTCTTGTTTCGTATTTTACCAAATTTTTCCCAGCATAAACCACGTACGCCCCTTGGCCTGCGCAGCTTTGGAAAGATTTGGATCGTCACCGATACGACGGGCATAGTCTAGCCGCGTAAACCAATCGTTGGCCTTCGTATAGGAGAGTCCCAGGCCCCAGCCCCAGAGAGTTTCTCCGCTGGACCACTGTCCCAGCGAACCAGCACTTCCCTGGCGGTCTGGGGATCTATCGTTGTTGAACCAGACATGACCGCCATCGATATAGGTACTGAACACCAATCCTGGAACATCGGTATAGAAGCGCGTCTCCACCGTACCCATTACGCCCTCATCCCCAGAACCTTCGCCCTGCGGATAGGCACGCACGCCATTGGCACCGCCGAGATACATCTCCTCAGAACCGTCGAGATTGCGGCTGGCAATCTGACCGTTTGCCTTGACCATCACATCAGCGCGGTAACCGATTCGCTGGACTGCCGTCACATTGGCCTCCCCCTTGGTAAAGCGTCCCTCGGAGTGGCTGTCGGCCAGCGTACGACGGGCATCGGCACTGTCGAATCCCAGTGTTCCCGTCGTAACCGTAGCGCTATAGTTAGCTGTAAAGCCATCACGGCGTTCAAAGCCATTGACGCCGGCATGGACACTATGCGAATGCTTCCGCTTGCTGTCGTTGAACATATCCAGGTCATCCTTCAGCTTGCGGTAATCATAACCATAAGTTGCCGTCAAACCACTGCGCGTGAAGTGGTAGAGTGGCCGGCTGCCAAATACACTATAGGTATTGGCCACACCATTGGCACCGAGACTCCGCAGGCTGCCACCGACTTTGTAATCCATGCGGCTGTAACCAAAGCCCAGCATCGTGCCGCCATGACCGATAAGTGCCTCATAGTTGGCATAATAGTTATGCATATCGGCATTGGAAATCATCGTACCGACACTGGCCTTGCCGCCGGTACCACCAACATCGTAGACGTTGTGCTGCAAACCATAACGGTAACGGCCGGAATTCTGGCTGCCGTAGTTTTCCACATAGAGAATCGTATTGGCCCCCTTGCCCTTTTCGATGCGAACGGTCAAATCGCTGGTACCGAACTCTTTACCTGGGCTCAGTACACCCACAGCCCGGGTGCCGCTGATATCCGACAGGGAGTACAGGGCTGACTCTAGATTCTTCGTCCGGATGATATCCCCGGGTTTAAGACCATTGACAAAGCCCCTGGCCACTTTTTCCTTCATGCGGGTCTGGTTATCGAGTTTTATCTCGCCATAGCGGCCCGGAATCACCTTGATGATAATCATGCCATCACTGCTCTCCTGAGCCGGCACATAAGCAGCGGCAGCTGGATAGCCATGCTGTCGGCAATACCGCGTAATGGAGTTCAGCGTCACATTGAGCTGACTCATCGTGCGATTCTTGCCCATACCATTTTGAAGGATACGCGTAAGTTCGGCCTTATCCAGATAAAGTTCATGGGCATCCAGCGTGAAATTCCCAATCGTAAATTCCACCTCAGGCTGTACCTGCGACTGCCCCTGCGTCTTATCCTGGACTTCGGCCGCTGGCGTGGGCATCTGCTGCTTGACATCTTCTCCCGGTTTTGACAAAGAAGACGCTGCCATAGCACTGCCGCTAAGCACACCGAGAAGTGAAACGGCTGTCACACTTGCTGTGAGTTGTTTCTTCCACTGTTTCTTCATCTTACTGCATCCTTCTTTCTTCTTTATCGTCATACGGCACTTTGAATCTCCGCTTCAGCATCACGATTTGACGTTTCGCCGGAAAGCGGCACAATCTCCAAATTTACGATCTCGCCTTGGCCATCCACTTGAACTTTGGCAACACTGCCAGCATCGACATTTTCCATATTGACGACATCACTGCCCGTAATGCCGATTTTAGCCATTCTGTCACGGCTGTCCATATCCCCGATTACCTTCAAGTCGCCATCAAGGCCCTCCGAAACATTGCCACCGGCCTCAACATCGTGGATATCACCACTATTGATGGTCGTGATCCCCAATACCGTGCCATTATTGTCACGGTACTCGAGAGCTGCTTTGGCGATTTCATTGAAGGTACTGACGTCATCCATCGAAGACTGCTGATACGCCGTCTGGTCCGGACGGAACTGCGATTTCGGGTTGACCGTATCGTGATATTCACGGCCCGGATCTACCATATTGACGACAAAGGCTTCTTCATTAGCCGGATTCTGGCTGAAGGTGTAGTTCTTGCCCAGATTGCCTGCCGACCTGCCTTTATACCAGCCATATACGCCATACTTGCCCGGGTTTGCATTGGAAAGTTCTGTTTCATCCTTCGGGCCAAACGTAAAGGCATCTGCCAAACCGCTGTCCTTCACTACGAGGCCATTCACACTGCCTGTGAACGTTGGAATCGCTTCGCCGACATTGATCTTCTGCGGCTCAGCAACGATATCGAGGCCCTTGCGGCGAATCGTACCCTTGCCCTCTGCCGACGTCTTATCCAGCTGATAGTTGTCATTGTCCAAATGAAGTGTATACGAAACATTATGGTCAAGCAAAGCATCGGTATCTTCGCCAGCAGCAGCATTTTCATTGTCATAGCTGCCAGAAACCGTAAGGCCGATATTGTCCCCCGCAATAATGCGGTCATCGAGAACGATATTGCCCGCAGCGTTTTCCACGCCATCGGTGCCATCGTATTCCTTGTCAGCCCGTGTGACATCGGTAATCGTAAGCAAGCGTTTTTCAATCGTACCATTGTGCCCCGTGAGCGCTGCCGTCATCCCATCGGTCGTCAGGCTCTCACTGGCTGCAGTGTCTGCCAATTCATAGTTGCCATTGGTCCAACCGAGCTGATAGGTGTAATCCTTATCCGCACCAGCGTTCCAATCCGTATAGTTCCCAGACTTGACGAACACGCCCACCGTATCGCCACCGATAACATTGGTGGTATCGACAGTGATATTCGCAGCGTCGAGGTATTTATCCGCCAGCGAAGTGTCGCGGTCGTATTCCTTGACTGGCCCTTCTTTGACCGATACATTTACCGTACGCGGCGTTATCGTACCGCTTCCCGTAAGCGTATCCGAGCCACCTTTGGCCTTGACCACATAGTTGTCCTTCGTCGCACCAGCAAGCTGGAAATTGCTGAAATAAACTTCCTGCGTCGTGACCTTGCCCTGCGAATCGCGAGCTACATCTTTGCCAGCATAGGCCGCACTGATGGAATCTGCCAACAGCGTAATGGCATTCTTTTCTGCCTGGATGACACCCGTATTTTCATCCGTACCATCAAGCAGATTGATGTGATTGCGCTGTTTCTTATCGGCATCAGCCGCCCCATCGCCATCATATTCCTTATCAATTCCTGTGCCATAGCCATCGGCAAAGTCCGCATAGACCACGCGTTTCTTGATCGCACCATCCCCCTTATAGGTATTGGCATCCGTCTCCGTCGCCAACCCCTTGGTGGTATTGCTGCTATCAAGCGTGTAGTTGCCGGCCGTATTGCCCGTGAGCTCCAGCGTATAGTTGATCTGCTTGCCAGATTTTGCCGTACTGTCTGGATCTATATTGGCATTTTCATTCTCATAAGCTCCCGTCACCGTGAGATTGACCGTATTATCTTTCGCCAAGATATCGTGACCATCCTCAAAGGTATAACCAAAGCTATTGATTACCTGACCGGTTGCGTCTTTGACCGCCGTGTTACCATCATAAGTTTTCGTATAACCACTGAGGTTATCCGTCCTGATTTTGAGCACGCGCGGCGTGATACTGCCAGTATTCGTATAGGTCTTATTCTGGAACGACGTCAGCATCGCTGCATCCATCTTGAAGTTCTTGAACTCCTGCGGCTCCAAATCGTTAAGGGTATAAGTTACCCCATGACCAGAAACCACATTGACCTGATTGTTATCATAGACGGCGGACTTCAAATCGTATTTGATGTCGATGTTATCCCCGGTTACATCGGTATAGAGGGAAAGATGGTCCTTAGCATCCAGAACCGCATCCGTTCCATCGTATTCCTTAGTAATCGGCGTCGTCCATTTGGTTTTGACATCATTTGCCGTAAGTGCCAGCTGGCGAATCTTGCCCTTCTTGGCAGCCTCGGTGAAATAAACCGTATCGGCAATGGTGTAATTCTTGCCCGAGAAGCCCGCCGCGTTATTCGCATCCGTGGCATTTTCGAGTGCCTGCTGGAGTCCCGTGTACTTGACTGCCTTGTAGCCAGTCTTTTCATCCTCAGTACTGCCCGTACCCAGCCAGTTTACATCCCCATTGGCCGTAAAGCTGCCCTTTTCGGTCTGACCGCCTGCACCGATGCCCGTCTGAGCACCGCTGGCATCGGCCGTCCATTTGCCGTAAGTTCCGGTGATGTTATTGTCGCTTAACTTGATAACCTCGCCATTGACTCCGGCAATATTCTTACTCGACAGCGAATTGACCGTATCTTTGGCATCATAAACCTTATTGGCAGTCGTATCACCAGCCTTTTTATTGTAGACAGCCGCAGCGACATTGCCATCGTAGTTAAAGTCAGCCGTTATCTCTTTGGGCGTAATCGTGCCTTTTCCTGTAATCGTAAGAGACGGTTTGCCACTTACCAGCGTTGACCCTTTCGTACCATAAACCAGTTTGTAGTTCGCAGCATTATCGCCCTTCAGCACCGCATCGTAATAAACATCCTTGGATGTTACTTTGCCAGCACTATCATAGGCGACATTCTTATCCGCATAGCGAGCGTTGACGTTATCACGGTCGAGCTCGGCTTTATCGCCACTGATAATTCCCGAAACATTAAGGATATTCGTGCCAATAGCCAAAGCCGTCCCATCGGGGTTAGCCTGGGTAGAGCCTGTCACCACGTCCGTCTTGCCGTTATACACCTTCGTAACCTCAGGGTCGTGGAACGACACCGTGACATTCTTCGGCGTGATAGAGGCCGTATTCGCCCCCGTAGTCTTGGTCAGCGTCTTAGCCTGCGCATCAAAGAACGAAACGTTGCTCAAATCAAAGTTCGACAGTGCCTTATCCGTCAGCGTAATCGTAAATTTCGCCTTGTTGGCATCAACACCGCTGGTCTCTGTTCCCGCCGAATTCAGATAGATACCGGCAGCACTGTAATTCTCCCCCTTGGTATCCGTCTGCCCGTTTTTCAGAACGACGCCACCAATAATGAATTGGTTGATATAGTCTGCTGCATCCTGTGAACCTGCCTGATCGCCATAGTCAGCGGCCAAATGATTGTACGAAATACTCGAATTCGTATCGTACACTTTATTGACCGCATCAAAATTCAACGTAACATCCGCATCGGTAAGGTTTTTGGGGCTAATCGTGCCACGACCATTGAGGACCGTTTTTTCTCCTTCTTTCGTCGTGACTTCATTGCCATTGGCATCGGCAATGAAATAGTTCCCTGCCTGTGCACCTTCCAACGTGAATTTATACGTGACATTCTGCGAGGTCACCTGGCCATTCGCATCGCGAGCTACATCAGGGCTAGCAAACACGGAATCATTATCCGACGCAAACGACACATGGACATCATCGGCTGTACCGCTCCGGCTCTTGATCCCACCATGGTAATTGGGGGATATCAATGAAGCATTATTGTTATAGGTATCCTTAAGATAGGCATTGCCATCATATTTCTTGTTGACATCATCGAACGTCACCTGCAGACCAGCTTTGTTGATGACACCATTATTTGCCGTAAACGAAGTGCCTTTTGTCCAGTTCGTATTATCATTGGATACATAAATATCGTAGTTATTGGCAATGGCATCACTACCCGTGCCGATCTTGGCCGTGTAATTAATCGCCTTACCCGTGCCAGCATCAACATTGTCATAGACTGCCGAACTGTTATTGACACTTTGATCCTGGGTAAGCAAACCGTCGGCTGCATTATCATAGCCAACGAAAGTGACAACGCCATTTCCCGAAAGCGGCGTCGTCCCATCATAAACGACATTGGTCGCATCATAAGTCTTCGTAAAGCCACTAGCAGCCGCCTGCGCCTTCAATTTGCGCGGTGTGATGATGCCACCATCATTGTTGGCTGTCTGGAACACCTTCGTAACATATCCATTACTATCTTTCAAGGTGTCAGCGATAGCATAGTCGCCATTTTCTGTAACCTTGAGCTTATAGGTTACATCCTTCTTCGCCGCATTGCCACTGCTATCACGGGCAACATTCGCATCGGCATAATAAGCATCGCCGACCGTATAGTCAAAAGTAAGCTGCGTATTGCCAACCATCGTAGAGAGTGTATTTACAAACTCACCGGCCGTGTGATTTACTCCCTGCGCATCCTTATAGGCAACCGAAGCATTCCCGTCATAGGCTTTAGTGATATTGCCATGAGCCAGCTGCAACTTATCCATGTCGCTGATAGTCAGCGGATTGATGGTGCCCTTGCCATACTCGCTGTCGATATCAAGCGCATAGTTATCCGAAATGATGCTGTCTTTCAGGCTCGACACTGCACTTGTCGCATCTTTGCCCGTATATTTTACCGTGCCGCTGATAACATTATTATTGTCATCGCGCTGAACATGGGCATTCTTGGCAAATGTCGCATCGGTATTGCCCGAACCATAGGTTCCAATAATACGGTTCGTATCGATGATAGAGGACAGCTGTTCATCACCGACCAGCACCGACTTCGTGCCATCGGTAATCCCCGTTACCGAAATAACATCCGGCGTCTGTTCGCCCTTTACCATTTCCGAGCCATCATACGTCTTAGAAACATCCCCAAACTGGATATTCTTGATATGAACTGGATTGATGGCGCCTGTTGCCCCTGTGATGGTTTGCGTTGCCGCACCGTCCTGCGTTTTAAACACATAGTTTGATGCTTTGCCAGCAATGGTACCATCCACTACACTTACCGTATACTTGATGCCCTGGTCGTCACCAAGGCCATAGGTATTCGATTTTTTAACATCTTTCGAATCGTATTCGCCTACAATGGATAACTTCGTCCCATCCGTGGTTATCAGCTGGTCGCTGCCATCGGCATACTTAACCAGCCCATCCGACAGCGCAATATCGCTCGTCAACTGGTTGTTACGCATTACCTTAACTGAATTATCGCCATCATAGGTCTTGTCGATGTCGGTAGTCTTATTGCCCAAATCCAGCGTAATCACGCGTTTCTTGATTATGCCACCTGAACCAGTCACTATCGCCGTAGAACCATTCGTGATATCGGCACCGTTGATCTGATAGTTATCGGCATCACTGCCACCAATCGTAACATGATAACCAACGCCATAACCAGTACCTGCATTAGCGACAGTATCCATACTGCCTTCCTGCTTCGTGAAATAGCCCGAATGACCGTTGCTATCCTTCGTTACGGTAAAGGTCAAATCATCCCATACCGTTTTGTCCGCATTATGGATGACTTCATCGGAATAGACATTCTGTCCCAGCGCACCATCATAGAACTCCGTATCGTCATACGTTTTCTCTGCGCCCTGGGCTGCGCCATTAATCGAAAAACCACCCAGCGATATATTCTTCTTGGCAATGGTTCCCGAACCATCCAGATGACCTCCGGTTGTTTTGTTGACATCCGTGCCAACTCCATTATAGGCCTCGCTGTACAGCACATCGCCATCGGCATTGACCAAACGATAGTTTTGTGCCGCCGTTCCGGTGAGCTTCAAGCCGCCATAACGAACAGCATGATCGCCGGCATTTTTCGTCGTGCTTCCATCCGAATTGATATAATTTGCCGTTGCCGAGCCAAGGTCAATGCGAACATCCTCTCCCTGATCTTTATTATTCGCATCCTTATGCGTAATAATTCCTGTCAGTGTAAACATATCTGCCGTTGGCAAATTTTGTTTTGTGATATTATTATTCGCATCAGTCTCATTGACTACATCAGCCGTGCCATCATATGTCTTATTGATTCCCGTGCCATAGCCAGACGCAAAGTCAATTACCAACTTTGCCTGATTGATCGTACCAACTCCGGATAGCGTCTGCCCACCTTGAAAGTTTGACTCCAAGACGTAGTTGTTCTCGGCGGCCCTGCCTGCTGCATCGTTGCTATACGACAGAGAAAAGCCGCCATCTTCAAATTTAACATCTTTATTCGTGCCAACAGAGGAATCAGCCTGTCCATTCCCATCAACGAACGAAACATTACCAGAGAATTCTACTGTAACATTATCTGCGTCCGCCGCGAGAATTCCCGTAGACGTAGTGCTGCTGCCACTTATCAAGCTTTTGAAGGCATTGTTCGCACTCGCTGAGCCGTCATAATCTTTCTCAACTTTCTTGTTGGAAAAGTCTTCTGTATTCACGGTTACGGTACGCGGAGAAATGCTAATATTACCCCCCACGAGGTCATAACCCTGCTGGTTCGACCAAAGAAGCGCCAATTTCTTTGTCGTTTTCGAAGATGCATCATAGGTCGAATTCTTTTGGCCATTGACATCATAGTTGACATCGGCTACATCCACCGTTGAAGCGCCCGTTGTCTTAAAGAACGATGCGGCATCCTTGGCATTTAACGCATTATCATCCTTATCGACAATCTTCAGCGTATCGCCATTATAGATAAGTCCCTCAGGTTCTGCGGTCTTATCATACGCCGGGAGATCAATACTTTTACCATCTTTGACATTTGAGCCAATTCCCGTTTTCTCCGTTACGTTATTATAAACTGCAACCTGCGTATCCTGGGAACCATCCGCCTTGAAATAGCCATAGTTATACGATACCGTTTTGATCCCCTTCAGCATCGAAGTCAAAACAGGCGTATTCCGCCCCTCATAGATGCGCCAGGTAGGACGAGTAACAGCTCCCGTATTCTTGTCGATTGTTACGCCACCGGTAGACGTGATATCCCAGCCCATTGACTCATAAAGATTATGATAGTTCATATCCGATGAGCTGTAGACAGGCGTATCTTTCAACTTTCCTGTCGAATCATACACTGCCACCGCATTGGCCGTCGATGCCACTGAATTCTTGGCGGTTATCGCCGGTTTTTCAAAATAAGCTCCTGTCGTCGCCTTCGAATAGCTATTCTCAATTGTAATCTTGGGCAATCCACCGATGCCCTGCGAAGCAGCGCCTCCCACAAAACCATAGGCAGCACTTCCGATGAAATAGCTGTTCGTGATTTCATTTTCACCATCCGCTACATAACCCACCAAACCACCGGCACTGTCACTTGTCAATTCGTCTTCACTGTACGAATTCCTAAGTGTCATACCTCCAGCCCGGCCAACAATACCGCCAGCACTAGCACCATTTATTTGTCCACCAGTACTATACACACTATCAATAACCGTACCATTTTGTGCCTTACCCGCTAAAGCACCAAATCCATTGTTTTTTATGCCCGTACCATCCGCATTGATCTTCGCATCGACAATGCCGAGATTATATACCGCAGCACCATCAAGGATGGGAAACAATCCCTGTTTCGTATTCAAATCCTGAATGGTAAAGCCCATGCCATCGAGTTTACCAGAAAACGTTCCCGAATTCTTGCTATAACCATCGCCGGACTGCAAATCGATATTCCCAGCCAGCATATAACTTCCTGTGCCGTTATCCGCAATGTCATCCAGCGAATGAATCAGCTTATAATAAGTATTGGCCTTCGCCTCATCTGACAAAGCGGTACTAGCTATGCCATTTATTTTATAGCCATCAACGGCATTACCAGAAGTATTCCCGATATGCGTATACCCGCTTGACTGGAACGTGATATCATTGTTCGTGACATTGACCGTATTCTCTGCCGTTCCCGCATTCATAAAACGGATATTGTTGCCTTCCAATACGACAGAATTCGCCGCAATCGAGCCCATATTGACGATATCTGAAGCTACTGCCGAAGATGCATTATTGATAACGGTAGAAATTATCGTAGTATCTGTATCTGTTACCGTTTCTGCAGCCTTAGCCGAATCAAGATAACGAGTGGAGACATTAAACGAACCAGCACCAACATTGACGCTGCTGCCCTTGCCGAAGATAACACCATTGGGGTTTACCAGATAGATATTGCCGCCCTGCGAATTGATGGCACCATCGATTTGGGAAGTATTCTGCCCAGAAACGATATTCAAATAGTTATGTTTGTCCTTGAAGTTGACACTTTCCCCTTTTGCTACCGAGAAATCCTGCCAGCCGATGACATTATTCTGCGCCGTACTGGTGATATTCGTATCCACACAGCCAGCAGTAGCTGCTGCTACTTGGTCAATGTCAACTCCAGCCGTTTTTACGCCATCGCTGACCGGCGCACCATAAGCGACCGGTACGATGCTGAACATACCGGCGGTAAGCGCAATTCCTATATTAAGTACTAACTTTTCCGTTCGTTTCTTCTGCCCCATCTCAGACACTCCATTCCCTCGGAATCATCTATCCTTGCATCACAATATTTTCTGCTGCTATTTTACGCTAGTGTACGGGAACCCTTGCTTTTAAAAGGAAAACTCCCTTCAGCCCGAAGGGAGTTTTCTATCTATCATTCGTTACTGAAGCAAACTCAACACCTGGCTGCTATTCTGGTTGGCCTGTGCCAGCATCGACTGGGAAGCCTGCGTAATTACATTGTTCTTCGTATACTCCGTCATTTCCTTAGCCATATTGGCATCGCGGATTACCGATTCAGAACTCTGTGTATTTTCGCTAGCTACGGTAAGATTCGAAGTCGTATACTCCAATCGACTCTGCATGGCACCAACCGTCGTCTGCTGATTCAGTGCCTTCTGCATGGCTAAATCCAAAACACTGATTGCTGCATTGGCATTTTTCTGCGTCCCGATATTAAGGGTCGAACCATCTTTCGCCTTAAGGCCCAATGCTGTTGCCCGCATATCGGAAAAACCGATTTTCACGGCTTGATTCGATTTGGTTCCGATTTGGAACACCAGTGCATTATCCGGCGACGGATCCTCCGCACGAATCACTTCTTCTAAATTATTCAGCACAGAATTGGCGGTACGGTTCGAAGTGCCATCATGGTTCACAACATTAATCGTAAAGCCAGAAATCTGTCCATCGATACCAGCCATGCCAGCTGTAAAAATCATGGCCTTATTGCCACTAACCGTAGGAACGGGTTCGCCCATACGATCATAACCTACGAGATCCGTAAATCCCATTGCGATGATATTCGAATCCGGATGCGAATTAGGATCTGATGGATCTGATAAACTAGAAGAAAACATGCGCTCAAACTCTGTATCCCGAACCGGGTCCAAAACCGTAGTGTAAGTCTTGCCCTTGAGGACATAGGAAAATTCGATCTTGCTATCCGGCTGGATGCCAAGGCTACGACCAGAACTATCTTTCAAATCTGTAACCGGATCATCTTCTACCGTATCGGGCGACAATCCTTCGTTGACTAACGTTGTCTTCGTTCCAGCGCCATCTTTTCCTACGACCTGATTGTTATGCGAACCATCCAGCATAACCTTGCCATTGTACTGCACATTGGCATTTTCATCGAGCTGGTCAACAGCCTGATCCAGCTCTTTCTGAATCGTAGCACGGTCTGCATCCGTATTGGTATCATTAGCGGCATTGATGACTTTTTCCTTGAGCGTGCTCAGAATATCCACCGTGCTCTGGAGACCGCCTTCGGCGACTTTGAGCATGCTATTGCCAGTCTGCGCATTATCAATATCTTGGTCCAGGCTGCGCATCTGCGTACGCATCTTTTCCGAGATGGAAAACCCCGAAGCGTCATCGGCTGCGCTATTGATTCTCATCCCTGAAGAAACTTTTTTCAAGCTTTTTGCCAATGCCTTGTCATTTTTATCCAACTGATTCAGCGTATTCTTTGCTGACATGTTGTTTTTTACTACCATTGCCATTGTGGATAAACCTCCCTGTTATACGATTCTATCATAATGATACCATTGCCTTATCCGCAAAGGCACCTCTTTCTTTCTATCCATTATATCGTATATACAGCTTTTTTCTTAAGTGATTTGTAAAATTTAATCTTTATGCCAGATATGCGCCATGATATTCTCGTAAACCGTCTCAAGATGCTGGACGAGAACACTGAGCATCAGCTGGATCATCTTGCTGTCGAAGGTCTCATCGACAAAGGGCAGGCAGATGTCGAGATAAATCGTGCCGTCTTCGCGCAGATAGTATTTGAAAATCTTGTACTGCGTGTTGAGCTCGTTGAGGTACTCTTTGAGGTCACCGCGTTTATCTTCAGGAATTCCCGTGATGATCTGGGTGCGGATGACCGTGAAAATGCTCGTATCAATCAAGATGGCCATTGGCAGAATCTGGCCCTTGGCCTCAATGCGTGAACGGAAGATAACGGTGGAATAGTCGTCCTCCACCGATTCCGTGCTAAACACGTCAATATTATTCTCAATGAGAAATTCCTGGAATTTCAGTGCTTTCTCGTTGTTCTCGACACCTTTGGTTTTCTTTGGCATATCGTTTCCTCACTTCTCTATTGTCGTCTTTATTCTGCGAAGTACTGCTTAGCATTATTATAGCATATATCTTCTATCAGTTTGCCCAAAGCATCCCAATCCGCGGGATACTCACCATTTTCCACAATCCTTCCTATGAAGTTGCAGAGAATACGGCGGTAGTATTCGTGACGGTTAAGGGCCAGCAGGCTGCGCGCATTGCTGGGCATGTGAATGGCATTGCCCAACAGCAGGAAGTTTGCCGTATTGGCCAGCTGCGCTTTGATGCCTTCCTTATCCCCCTGAAAGGTCCACGAACCACCCAGCTGCAGTTTTCCTGGGACGCCACTCCCTTGGAAAACACCGATTACCGAAGCAATCATTGCCCCATCGGCGGGATTGCGGGAGCTGATGATGGTCTTGGGGATTTTATCTTCCCGATTGAGCCGGTCGAAGAATTTGGCCAGATTATCTCCCCGGCAGCCGCTCGACAGGCAGTCATCCCCCTTGTCCGGGCCCAACTGCTGTGCCCGCCGGGTATTGCTGTCGCGAACTACAGCGTATTCCAACTGCATAATCCAGCCACGGCGGGCATATTCCTTGGCCAAGAACAAAAGCACTGCCGTCTGATACTGCTCGCGGGCTTTTTCCGAAGGGCTCCCCTTGCCGTTAATGGTACGGCCAACGATATCATCAAGCTCAAAATTTTCCGCTGGATAGTAACTGATGGCCGCCAAGGTATGGTCAGCCGTGCAGCAGCCAATTGCCCCAAAGGCATCCATCCGCGCCGACAGGGCCTCATAGACATCATGCATCGTACTGATTTCGATTCCCGCTGCGGTACCCAGCTCGTATTTCATGTAGTTTTCCCATTCTTCATCCTCGATGCGCAGGGCTTTGTCCGGGCAGAAGACCGGCAGGATGTCCGTTAGACAAGTTTTGTCCTGATGAAGCTGCTCAAACCGTTGCAGTTCCTCCGATGGGTCAACCAAAATCCCCAGACTCTCCACCTTTTCCTTGGCCAGGATTTTTCGCGGCGAGAGGTCCTTTCGTTTTCCATTGACATCGTTCCAGATTTTTTCGGCGGTCTGTCCGCTAAGGATTTCCTCACAGCCAAAAAAACTTTTCAGCTCGATATACGTGTTTAGATAAATCGGATTGCCAATGGCTTTCGGCAGGGTTTCGGCAAATTTCTGGAATTTTTCCCGGTCGGGTGCATCGCCGGTGATGTATTTCTCCTCCACACCATTTGCCCGCATCAGCCGCCACTTTTCCGATGCATTCTTGAGCATCAGCTGGGTGAGGTTGCGATAAGGTTCGTCGCCTGCAATCTCCTCAACGCTCAAATGGGTCCGATAGTCGATAATGGGCAGGATGGCTGCATAATCGTCATAAAGCCGCTTGGCAGCCTTCGTCTGAAGCATCACATCATCCTGAATATATTTCTTCATGCCAATCTCCCCCTTTGCCGGAATCCTTGCTATCGATAATTGTCTTTACCTACCTTATTCGCCCTTTCTGCATAAAATCCTGTAACCCCCCACCACAGAAAATCCATACCATAAAGAAGGCTCATTGACTTCTTGCGGTCAATGAGCCTTCCCGTATCCGTTTATCAAGATTCTTTTTTCAGCAACGTATGGCTGGCGTAGAGAGCCACGCAAACGATGGCGAAAATGATGCCGGCCGGATAGGTAATGCTCGTGGCGAGTTTAAAGCCTTCCGGAGCCTGCAGAATATAAGTAAAGGTAACTGCCGACATGAAGGTTGCCGGAACAGCTGGGATAACCCAAGCTTTACTGCCTTTATGGACGCGATACAGATAGGTGGCACCAGTCCAAAGGACAATCATGGCCAGCGTCTGATTCGTCCAGGAGAAATAACGCCAAATGATGTTGAAGTCCATCTGCGACAGGATACCGCCGATAGCCAGCAATGGTACGGCAAACAGCAGGCGTTTACCAGCTTTTTTCTGGTCGACACCGAACCAGTCAGCCAGTGTCAAGCGGGCACTGCGGAAGGCCGTATCACCGGAAGTAATCGGGCAGGCAATAACGCCGAGCATTGCCAGGGTTGCACCGACGTAACCAGTCCAGCTGCCAGCACCGCCCATGAAGCCAACGCAAATATCATAAACAACCGTACCAGCACCACCAGCAGCCATTGCTTTGGCAAGACCGCCCGTGCTGTCATAGAAGGTAACACCAGCAGCTGCCCAGATAAGAGCAATGATGCCCTCTGAGACCATGGCACCATAGAATACGGGGCGGCCAAGGCGCTCATCCCGCAGGCAGCGGGCCATGATTGGCGACTGGGTCGAATGGAATCCGGATACTGCACCGCAGGCTACGGTGATGAACATCAGTGGCCAGATTGGCATGGCATCCCCTTTGGGATGCAGGTTGGCCAGCTGAAGTTCCGGCATGGTGTGACCACCGACACCGAAGAGCATGCCGCCCATGATGCCCAGTGCCATGATGATAAGGCAAGCACCAAAGAGCGGATAGAAACGGGCAATAATCGCATCAATCGGCAGCAGCGTTGCCAGGAAGTAATAAGCCAAAACGCAGGGCAAAACAATCGTAACGGCTACACCCGTGAGCTTCGCCAATAGACCTGCCGGACCTGTCATGAAAACCGTACCGACAAGAACCAGCAGCACTACAGAGAACACGCGCATGATGAACAGCATCGTGCTGCCCATGTGGTGACCAACGACCTCCGAGATACTCTTGCCATCCTCGCGCAAAGAAATCATACCGGACAGGTAGTCGTGAACACCACCAGCGAAAATCGTACCAAAGACAATCCAGAGGTAAACGGACGGCCCCCAAAGAGCACCACCCAGCGCACCGAAAATCGGCCCCAGGCCTGCGATATTCAGCAGCTGAATCATGAAAACTTTCCAAGTTGGCAGTGGAATGTAGTCAACCCCATCGTTGTGAACCAACGCCGGTGTAGGCTTATCGGTCGGACCGAAAAGATTATCTACGATTTTGCCGTAGATGAAATAACCACCAATGAGTGCCAGCAAAGCAACCAGAAATGTAACCATTTTTTTCACCTCATCTTGTAAAATTAATAATAAAACTGAAAAATGCGACGATTGCTTGTAAATTATCTTATCATAATCAGACAGAATTGTCTATATATTTCAAACTCTTTGGATATACCGAATAAGAATCGTCTTGATAGCCTGCGGTTATTGGCTTGCCTTGGTGTGTTATACTAAAATTGTTTGTTTATCACGTTTTACTGAGAAAGGATTATCATGGCTATTATTCTTTTCCTGCTGCTGG
This sequence comes from Selenomonas sp., assembly GCF_024693525.1. The sequence goes on from NZ_JAILKR010000028.1 coordinate 26,439, forward strand.
GACTTTTTGTCGGCACCTTTGGCACACTGGTCGGAATCGGCGGCGGACTCATCTGTGTGCCGGTCTTTATCTTCTTTATGTCGGACGGGGGGATCTATCCCTACTTCCATACGGCAGCACAGATTACCGGCACTTCGCTGGTCGTAGTGCTCTCCAATGCCGTATCGGGCACTATTGCCTACATCCGCCAGAAACGCGTCTTTTTCCGCGCGGCGATTCCCTTCGCCCTGGCCACCCTGCCGGGGGCTTTTATCGGCTCCTATATCGTAAATGAATTCAGCGCACCGCAACTGGATTTCTACTATGGCCTCTTCGTGCTCTGCATGGCCTGCATCATGTTCTGGAACACCATGCACAAACCGCCTACGGATGTCATGGATCTTCCCGCCGGCTTCCAATTCAATAAATGGATTGGCATCACCGCCAGCTTTGGCGTCGGCTTTGTCTCCAGCATCTTCGGCGTCGGCGGTGGCATCATCCATGTCCCCCTTATGATTTATCTGCTGAGCTTCCCCGTACATGTTGCCACGGCAACTTCACACTTTATTCTCGCCTGTTCATCCATCTTCGGTGTTGTTTCCCATTTCCTGCTGGACCACATCATTTGGCTGCCAGCCCTCTGCATTTCAGTTGGCGCTGCCATCGGAGCACAGATTGGTGCTAGGATTTCAAAAAAAACAAAGTCCAAGGTTATCCTTGGACTCCTGTCGCTGGCTATGTTTGCTTTAGGCATTCGGTTAATTTTAATGGGTGGACACATATCTCTTGGATAAAGTCTGCTAAATAATCATCAAAAATCATGTTGGCCTCGCAGAATTGTTTCAATTCGGCGAGGTTTTTTTCGCGCTCCACATCGTATTCAATGCGATGGATAATCCGCGCCAGCTTCTTTCGCGTCTCCTTATTGTAAAGGCTCTTGAGGTTGGCCACCGTGGCAGTACTGCGCTTGGCCTCTACCAGCCAGCAGCTCGTGCTGAGGTCATGGCTGAAATTATCAAAGCCTTGGGCTTCCCAGACATCTCCAGCCGAAAAATCATCGTCCTGCTGTCCCGGCAAGAAATCGATTTCCTTGTACAGAGTATCATCGAGAAGACGAACTACTTCACTTTTCGCATAGAGATGCTGTTCCCGCACGGGGAAAATCCCCTCGCGAAGCTGCGACAATACGCCGTGATAGCGGATGTTCCCATAGGAAGTATAAAGCGTCCCCACATCAGTCAGCTTCCGGCTGATGTCCATCATGCTCTCATAGGGCTGAAACGCCTCCTCCAAACAGGATTCGGCAATGACATAGTCAAAGGATTCCTCGGCAAAGGGCAGTGCCTCCTGACGATAATCCAGAATATGCCAAGTTATCCCCAACTCCCGAAACTCATCTAGTGCCGCTATTTCTGCAAAACGCGTGACCGCAGTAATCGCCGCCTGGGGATAAGCCTCCCGCAGGGGCTTTAGATACGGGGAGCTCTCAACCACCAACCAGCGGCCAGCCTCCGGGCCGCCAACGATAAAATCCATCAGGGTATGTCGCAAAATCCCTCTCCCTTTCAAAATTCCCTTATCTGAGGCAGTTTTTTACCGCCTGCTCAAAATTCCCTACATAGGCCAAAGCATCCATCAAGGCTGAATGCTCCAATTCTTCCCGCAGCGTCAGCTGCGTCCTTGCCAGCCCCTCCTTATCTACAACCAGCTGCAAAGCCAGTTTGATATACGAATCTGCGCTTTCGGCCAGCCATTCCGAAAAGCCGGCAGCTCTTAGGATACTGCTGCTAAGGCGTGCGCTGTGATGGTCGCCCTCCATGGCAATTACCGGCACCCCCATATAAAGGGCCGTCGCCGTTGCCGCCCCGCCGGGATAGGGGAAGGTATCCAGCATAATATCGATTTGCTGGTATTGTTCCAAATACGCATCACTTCCCAGGCGCACTTCCACCCGCTCCATGGGCAGCCCCGCATTTTCCAGCCGCTTTTGCATGACCGCCCGCCGCTCAAAAAGCCGCGTCGTATCCTGCACCACCAACCGGCTGTCCGGCAGATTGTTCAGGATTTCCCGCCAGCAATCCATGACTGGCCGCGATATCTTCATGAAATTCTGGAAGCTGCCAAAGGTGATGCCATTACCCCCTCGCGGTTTTCGCCTCAACCGCCCCATTGCCACTGATGGCTGGAAACAAAAACCATGGGGAAGCCGCAGCAGCTGTTCCTTGAATCGCGTTTCTGCCTGCCCCCCTACAGGGTCCATATCGCCATCCGTCAAAAAATAATCCATAGCCGCTAGGCCCGTGGTATCAAACCAGCCAATGCCGCAAAGCTGTACCGGTGCCGGACGCTGGGCCATTACCATCAAGGTCATGCCCCCATCGGCATGACCGCTCAAATCCATCAACACGTCAATTTCATCCCAGCGAATGGTCTTTGCCATCTGCTCAAGATTTTGACCGGTCAAACAACGATAGGTCAGCCCCGATGCCTGCAGGTGACGGGTGAAGTTGTCTTCATCGTTTTCCAAAGCGTAGGCATACACTTCAAAGGAGCGCACATCAAGCCTCGTCAGCAAGCATTCATAAAACCTGGCCGAAGAGGATTCACGAAAATCCTGGGCCAGAAAACCAATTCGAATGCGGTCATGCTGATACTTAGGGCAAGTTGGCAGTTCCACGGTGTCCCGATACAGGCCTTGGTATACCACATGCTGCTGATATAAATCCTCCGGCGCAAGTCCCGGCAGGTAGTGAAGGGCAAATAGGTAGTTAGAAAAATGTTCCCGCTGGCTCCGCAGAAAGCGATCCGACTGGGCCGCATTGCTATAAGCAGCAGCCGCCCCCTCAGCATCAGCTAAATCATGAAACATCGCTCCGTAAAGTTCGTGAACCCGCCACATTTCCTCAGTGGGAACTTCCCCCGCGCCCCGCAGCTCATCTAGAACCTTTCTGGCCGCAGTGGTTTTTCCCTGTGCCAACAGCGAACAAATCCTATCCAGTTTTGCTTGCCAATCCACCATCTTCAACCTCGAAATTCAAAATAGGCCACTTCCGGCGGGCAGCCAATCCGGCAGGGGAACCAGCTGCCATTACCAACGTGGACATAACCATAACTATCTCCCAGCCGCACCATACCGCGGGTGTATTTAAACACCGGAAAAAGCGGCAGCCCAAAGATGCCAAACTGACCGCCATGGGTATGACCAGTCAATGTAAGAGGTATCCCTGCCGCGGCAGCGTTATCGATAAACTCGGGATGATGCGCTAATACTATTGTACTTTTTCGTTCTTTTTCAGGAATATCCTCTATGGTTTTGGCAAAGTATTCCTCCTTGAGCTGGCGGAACTTCTCCGTTTCCCGGATCATGGGATGGTCTGTCCCCGCTACCCAGAAGGATTTTCCCGGTACCTGCTCGGCATGATTATAGAGGGCATGAACCCTTGTGGCGGACAGAAACCGCTTTATTTCGGTTATGCCGCGGAAATGTTCATGATTTCCCAGGCAGTACCAAATGCCATTTGGGAATCTATCCACATATTCATCCAGCAGCTGTGCCGCCGCAAGATTCTGGCTTTCATCATCGAAAAGATCCCCGGTGATTGCCAGCATATCTGGCCCATCGGCAGCAATCCGCTCCAATAGCCGGCGCAGATCTGCCACCGAAAAGAATTTTCCCAAATGCACATCGCTGATTTGCGCCAGGCGGTATCCTTCGGGGAAAGCCCCGGCTGGCACCGAAATCCCATAGCGATGGTCCACCGTATGACTGCGCTCATAACCATAGCCATACCCGATTGCCGCAGCCAGTCCCACGGGATAGAGAGCCGCCTTCTTCAAGAACCGGCGCCTCCCCGCATCCTCAGGAACCTTCAGGCTAAGCCGCCAAATCACGACAGCAGGGATTACGATAAACACCAATAACAAGAAACTGATTACAATTGGCCAAAAATAATGTATCATATAAGTCTCCCGGAAAAATGCAAAAAAAGAGAACCGGCAGGGCCGATTCCAACATTCACAAAAATAACAGCATTACATTACCAGCATATTCATGCCAGTCCACGAAGGTGAGCATTTTCCGCCTGCCGTTCCCGGTAATACCAGCGGATTGAGTTGCCAATAGCGCAGCGCACTGCATCAAGTTCTCCTGCCAGCGCCAGCTTGCGAAGCCGATTGACGTCAAAGCCATTGACAGACAAGTAACTTGCAGAAAGGAAACCTCCTCGTTTCAAGATTTTGCGATAACTCGCACTGTCACGACGGTCCATTTCAATGTTCTTGATAGCCATAAATAATCCCCCCATAGTATTATGTATGAGTCTATTTACATGCTCCCTTAATGGCAACTACATTATAGCATAAATTTGTAACATTGTACACTATATCTTGTGGATGTCATTTATTTTGACCCATTATGTCAAATTTTCACTTCTTTATTCTTCTTGTTTTTTTATCCAAACACTGTCAATCTATAATATTTTATTATATAATAATATTGTTATATATGTATTAAAAATATAGGAGGCTTATCTATGCTCACTGCACAAACGAAAGAATATCCGCTGCCTGCTGAGCTTCAGGCAAAGATAGACCTTGTCCTCGAATCCCACGATAACGACCCGACCCAGATTGTCGGCATCCTGCTCGAAGTGCAGGAGCTCCATGAGCGTCACTACATTTCCGAGCCCGTTGCCTATTATCTGGCCGACCGCCTTTCACTGCCGGTCACCAATATATTTGACTGCCTTAACTTCTATAGCGAACTCTCCTCCAAGCCACGGGCAAAATACCCCATTCAGGTCTGCAGTTCTCCGGCCTGCCGCGTAAACGTCATCGACACGAAGCGCCTGTTAGAAACCCTCCAGCGCCTGCTGGATATCAAGATTGGCGAAACCACCTACGACGGGCGCTTTACCCTCGAGACCACCACCTGCTATGGTGCCTGCGACCGGGCGCCATCGGTGCGCATCAATGGTCAAATTTACGACCATCTGGACACCCAGGAAAAGATTGAAGCTCTGCTTCGTTCCCTGACGTAAGCTGAGGAGGAAATGTTATGAGCAACCAAGTTAAGTTCCTGACCAAGAATTTTGGGCAGTACGATACATCATCCATCGGGTCTTATATGGATATCGGCGGCTTCGAGGCCCTACGCAAGGCTGTGACCATGGACCCCGAAAAAATCTGCGACATGATTACCGAAGTCAAGGTACGCGGACGCGGCGGCGCTGAATATCCACTGGGCCGCAAATGGTCCCAGGCCCGCGCTGTTATTGGCGAAAATAAAGTCGTCGTCTGCAACGCTGACGAAGGGGAAACCACCACCTTCAAAGACCGGGAACTCATCCAAAAGGACCCCTTCAACCTCATCGAGGCCTTGATTATCGCTGGTTATGTCTGCGGCGCCACCGATGGCTATATCTACATGCGCGCCGAATACGCCTGCCTCCGCCCGCTGCTGCTCAATGCTATCCGCCAGGCCAAAAACTACGGCTTTCTGGGGGAAAACATCCTCGGCAAGGGCTTTAATTTCAACTTGCACCTCTACTCAGGCGGCGGCGCCTATGTCTGCGGCGAAGGCACGGCACTAATCCGTTCCATCGAAGGCAAAGCCGGACGCCCGCGCATGAAACCGCCATTCATTAAAGTAAGCGGTCTCTTTGCCCGTCCCACCTGTCTCAACAACGTCGAAAGCCTGTCCATCGTACCGCATCTGCTCACCGACAAGGATAAGGTCTATGCCTCCTGCGGTTCCGGTGAATCCATCGGCACCAAAATGATTTCCATCGCTGGCAACGTTAACAATCCCGGCGTCTTTGAAATCCCATTCGGCACTACCGTCCGGGAAATCATCTACAATCTGGCCGGCGGCATCCAGCATGACCGCGAAATCCAGCTCATTCAGTTCGGCGGTGCTTCGGGTAAGATTGCCGACGCCTCCATTCTCGATACGCCCTATACCTATGACGACCTGCGCAACGCCGGAGTCATGGTGGGTTCCGGCGGCATTCTGGTCATCGACGAGCGCACCAGCGTCATTGACTTTCTGCGCATGAATCAGGAATTTTTCTCCGAGGAAAGCTGCGGTCAGTGCACCCCCTGCCGTGAGGGCAATCTCCACATCAAGATTATCCTCGACAAGATTGCCTGCCACACCGCCACCCAGGAAGACATCCGTATCATGGCCACCATTGCTCGGGTTATGAGCATGTCCTCCCTTTGCGGCCTTGGCGAGACGGCTCAGAACACCCTGCAGTCCGCCATGCTGACTTTCCCAGAGGTATTTGAAGTCGGAGGTACTGAATCATGACCACAGCAAACGAAGTAAAAGATATCCCGATGGTTCACCTGACCATCAACAATATCCCCATCGAAGTGCCCAAGGGCACCAAAATCATGCAGGCTGCGCAAACTCTCGGCATCGACATTCCGCACCTCTGCTATCATGAGGACCAGCGAATCAAAGCCCACTGCCGTCTTTGCGCCGTGGAAGTCGTCGGCAAACGCCGCCTGCTGGCTGCCTGCTCCACCGAAGTCTGGGAGGGAATGGAAGTCCATACCGACACCCAGATTGTCCGGGATACGCAGGTATCCATCCTGCAGCTCATGCTGGCCAACCACAACAAGGACTGCCTGAGCTGCCCGCGCAACCAGAACTGCGACCTGCAACGTCTCTGCAGCCGGTTCAACATCCAGCATTCGCCACTGCCCAGCGTGCTCAAAGACGAGCCCCGCATCGAAACCAACCCGTCCATTGTTCGCGACCCGTCAAAATGTATCCGCTGCGGCCGCTGCATCCGCGCCTGCAAGGATGTTCAGGGCATTGCCGCTCTGACCTATGCCGGACGCAGCAGCGACATCGTGGTCACTACGGCCTTCAACAAGCCGATGGAAGCCACCGACTGCATTCTCTGCGGCCAGTGCAGCCTCGTCTGCCCCACCGGTGCCATCGTGGAAAAAGACGATACGAATAAGGTGCTCGATGCCCTGCAGGACCCGCAGAAACACGTTATCGTACAGGTTGCCCCCTCGGTCCGGGTAGCCCTAGGCGATGCCTTTGGCATGGAGCCCGGCGCCATCGTCACCGGGCAGATGGTCACAGCCCTGAAACTATTGGGCTTTGACAAGGTATTCGACACCAATTTCGGCGCTGACCTCACCATTATGGAAGAGGGCGCCGAGTTCCTTCATCGCCTGCAAAATGGCGGCACCCTGCCGATGATGACCTCCTGCAGCCCAGGCTGGGTCAACTATATGGAGAAACATTTCCCCAACTGCATTGGACATCTTTCTTCAGCCAAATCCCCTATGAGCATGTTCGGGGCCATTGCCAAAACCTATTATCCGGAAAACGCCGGCATTGATGTCAAGGACATCGTCACCGTCTCAGTCATGCCCTGCACCGCCAAGAAATTCGAAGCCGCCCGCCCCGAAATGGGCCGCAATGGCATCCCCGACGTGGATGTTGTCCTCACCACCCGTGAGCTCATCAAACTCATCAAATACGTCGGCCTTTCCTTCAAGAACCTGCCCGAAAGCGAATTCGACAATCCGCTGGGACTCGGAACCGGGGCTGGCGCAATCTTTGGCGCCACTGGCGGCGTCATGGAAGCGGCCCTGCGCACCGTCTACGAAAAAGTCACCGGCGAAACCCTGGAGAAAATCGAATTCAGCGAAGTCCGTGGCTTTGAAGGCATCAAAGAGGCTGTTATCCATATCAAAGACCGGGAAGTCCGCGTCTGCGTAGCCCACACCCTCCAAAATGCCCGCCGCATCATGGAACAGGTCAAAAAGGGCACCAGCCCCTACGATTTCATTGAAATCATGGCCTGCCCCGGCGGCTGCATCGGTGGCGGCGGCCAGCCCATTGGCACCACCAACGCCATTCGCAAAAAGCGCATAGCCGCCCTCTACGAAATCGACCGCGGCCTGCCACTGCGCAAATCCCACGAAAACCCAGAAATTCAGACCCTTTACCGTGAGTTCCTAGGAGAACCGCTGAGCCCGCGGGCCCATGAACTCCTGCATACCACTTACCATAAAGTGGCCAAGCCCTACGAATTTGACTGATAAAAAGGCATCCCCGCCGACTCACTATTGAGTCAGCGGGGATGCCTTTTGCTATTTCAAATATTCCTGTTCTCTTGCTTTTGTCCCAGACAGCGCAGCAGTTCCTCCACATAAAGGTGTCCCATCTCAACAATGGACTCCGCCGAATCGGTGCGCTCCATGACCATGAGCTCCACCTCGCTGTCATCCAATTCCCAGAGCAGCCCAGTCTTTCGGTCCAGCGGGTCAAGCAGAATGCCATCCACGCTCTGGTCCAGCATATCCTGAATGTACTCGAGTTCCCGGCTCTCATCCCCGGCAGAATCGCCAAATAAAAGCCGATAACCAGCCTGGGCACACCTTTCAGCAATGCCCTTTATGAGTTTGGCACAGTAAGGGTCCGTGATGTCGGCTACCACTACGCCCAGCACATACCGGTATCTGGATTTTAAACTGCGAGCCAAGGAACTGGGGCGATACCCCAATTCCTCGATGGCTTCGGCAATCCGCCTCCGGGACTGCTCCGACATGTATTCATACTTGCCGTTAAGATAACGGGAAACCGTTGTTTTGGACACCCCTGCCCGCTCGGCTACATCCACAATCGTAACTTTCTTCCGATTGAATCCCCTAAATCCCGTCATGCAAAAATCCACTCCCATCCTTAGAATAAACTACATCCCTCATGAATTTACCCTTATGGATATTCTCTTAGATTCTTTGCTGTTATTTTTCTATTTTATCCGCACTGAGCAGCGAATTGATATACTGCTGGGCTGTGCGTCCCGAAATGGCACTATGAGCCATTTCCCATTTAATGGCACCAGCCCGGAGTTCTTCATCCGAAAGTGTGATTTCGGGATGACGATGCGCCAGCTCGATGACCATATCGTAGAATTCCTGACGACTGGGACTGAAATAGCCAATCGACAGACCAAAGCGTGCCGACAGGGACAACTTCTCCTGAACTGTATCGGTCTGATGCATGTCCGAATCCACCACATCGGGACGGTCATTCCAAGTCTCGCGAATCAAATGACGCCGGTTGCTGGTGGCGTAAATCAGCACATTGTCCGGCTTAACCTCAAGACCGCCTTCGATAACCGCTTTGAGGTATTTGTACTCGATTTCAAACTCCTCAAAGGAAAGGTCATCCATGTAGATGATGAACTTATAGTTGCGGTTCTTTATCTGAGCAATGATGCGCTGAAGGTATTTGAATTCGTGTTTATAGACCTCAATCATGCGCAGGCCGCGATCGTAATACTGATTGAGAATAGCCTTGATGCTCGTGGATTTACCGGTACCGGCATCGCCATAGAGCAGGACATTATTGGCCTTGCGTCCGGCCACAAAGGCCTCGGTGTTGTCCTTGAGGCGCTTTTTCTGATTCTCATAGCCAATCAAATCATCGAGCCGCATATCCCCTGTGGTCGTGATGGGTTCCAACAATTCCCCGTTCACCTCAATATCAGGGGATACGCGGAAGGCCTTATTGAGTCCGAACATGCCCACACCATAGCGTTTATAGAAATCCGTAACGATACGGTACATATCGGCCCCATCTTGGGCTTCCTCTATCTGAGTGCTGAGCTCCCGAACCTTTTCACTGACACTCTTATTGTAAATCTGCTCTTTTTTCTCCACCGCCTGATAGTTCGCAATGATACGAAAACAATCAAGCCCCAAAGCCCGCTCCAGCATGCCAAAATCATAGTGCAAGAGCTTGCGGAAAATCTCTAAATCACTACGAGCAAATTTCTGCACACTGCCTTCACTGGCACCATGCTTTTCACAGACAAGGGTAAAGGGAGTTTCCGTTGTCGCCAGCAGGAACGCCAAATAATTATGCCAAAGGTTGCCATTGAAACCATAGCGGGTAGCCACATCCAGCAACCGCGTGATTTCCGTCAGGACTTCCTCGGACAGCGTTTCCGGATTATACGTTCCCGTCTCAAACTGACGACAAATATCGGCCAATTTGAACAGAATGCTGTCCTTTTCTATCTTGCGATAAATGATAAGCTTTGAGGTCAGGCGATACATAGCATTCTCCTTATTTTTCCATCAACAAACCAACGCGTTTTTTGACTTTCGTAAGGGTTTTGCGGGCGATATATGTAGCGCGTTCTGCACCTTCCCGCATCTTTTCTTCCAGATAGGGGCGATTGTTCATAAGCTCAGCGTATTTCTCGCGGATTGGCTTCAACTCATCGGATACGGCCTGGCCAACAACTGCTTTGAAATCGCCATAGCCTTTGCCCTCAAATTCAGCTTCAATCTCCTCCATGGTCTTACCGGTAATAGCCGAGTAAATCGTCATAAGATTGCTGACCCCCGGCTTATCCTCCCGGAAGCATACTTTGGCTTCGCTGTCCGTTACTGCACTCTTGAATTTCTTGAGGATGGTTTTCTCATCATCAAGGATCGAAATCGTCGCCTTCGGATTCTCGTCGGATTTGCTCATCTTGCTGGTCGGATCCTGCAGGCTCATGACACGGGCACCGGCTTTCGGGAAATAGCCCTCCGGCAGTTTGAAGATTTCCCCGTAGTTATGGTTGAAACGAGCCGCCACATCCCGGGTAAATTCCAGATGCTGGGTCTGATCAGCGCCGACTGGTACATAATCAGCCTGATAGAGCAGGATATCGCCAGCCATCAAGGCCGGATAAGTGAAGAGACCGGCATTGATATTTTCCGGATGCTTAGAGGATTTATCCTTGAACTGGGTCATGCGGGAAAGCTCCCCAAACTGGGATACGCAATCCATGATCCAGCCCATCTCCGCATGGCATTTGTTATGGCTCTGGACAAACACCAGACTTTTCTCTGGATCGATACCGCAAGCCAACAGCAGCGCAAAAGCCTGCAAAGTCTGCTGGCGGCGCTTGACGGGATCAATCTGGATGGTCAGCGAATGAAGGTCAGCGATAAAATAATAGCACTGATACTCTTCCTGCATCTTCTGCCAGTTCTTAACAGCCCCCAGATAATTGCCCAGCGTAAATACGCCCGTTGGCTGAATGCCCGAAAGAATGATTTTTTTTGCTTCCTGATTCTGTTCCATATCTAAATACGCTCCTTTTGTGCCGGAGCACTAAAAAAGTCCCCGGCAGTAAAACTGCCAGGGACGAAATCTTTCGCGGTGCCACCCTGATTCATGGCATCATTGCCATGCGCTTAGCGGAGTACAATCATACTCCCGGCCTCTCACGCGTGCCAGACGTCACAGCCTACTCAGCCTCAGCCTTTCAGTGTGCCCTCAGCGACCCATTTGCCAGCTCGTTTTTCATCCGGATTGCAGCATCCCGGACTCTCTGTAGAAGCGTTACTGACGTTATCCTCGCCTCAACGGTTTACATATCTTCTTAAGTGTAACACCGTAATTCATGAGTGTCAACCTTTGTCTTTGGTCACGGCGCCAGGAATGGCTGCACCGATTCGATGCGGATCATCCGCTCGGTTCCCGGCTTGTGCTTCCGGCTTTTCGCCTCCCGTTCAAAGGACAGACGGTATACGTCCATGTCGAATACCGCTGCCGCCATAGCAGCCGCAGGAAGCGTTACGGCATCACCCCCCGTGATATCCACGGCACTTTTCCCCATGGAATCCCAAATATCATGCTGTTTCTTTATCACGTGATAAAGCGCAGAAACACCATCTTCGGGAATCGTCGTACAGAGACAGCGATCCTCCTCAAGCTGGAGATTATCCACCAAATGGCGATAAGCCGGTATATCCTCTTTCCGGCAAATCACATGGATATTCTGGGGACTCAACAGGCCAACATTGAAGGCCAGATCCTCCCAACTGCTGCCCAAAAGCAGAATCATACCGTAATAGTCCGGAAACTGCTTATTTTCATACCGTTTGGCAAAACGCTTCAACGCCAGCGGCACTAACTCTTCCCGGTAGTAATTGTCCGCCCAAAGGATTTCTTCGGCAGTTTCCGTTGGCATCCCACGCCAAATACCGATCTTCTCTTCCAATGGAATCATATAGCCTGCCTCCTTGTTAGCATATTTTCCTCTTTCTTTTGCTATCCACATTCCCCATTTTCCGTTTTCCTTGCCCAGTAATTCTACATTTCGAAAGAATATTCCTGCTTCCTGCCCTTTGCCCCGGGCTGATACCGAAGCAACAGTGGCGCGATAACAAAAAATAGTGTAAAATAGTAATCGTTTGACGCATATTTGTCTATTTACATAAAACATTACCATTACAATCAGGAGGATTCCACCATGAACAAGCTAGGTTTTATCGGTATGGGAAACATGGCCCAGGCACTTGCCGCCGGCTTTATCCAATCCGGCAGTATTGACAAGTCAAAGGTTTTCGCCTTTGCCCCCAGTCAGGATAAACTGAAAAAAAACAGCCAGCGCCTCGGCTTTACGCCCTGCGCGTCCGTAAAAGTCCTGGCTGAGGCAGCGGACACGCTAATCATGGCCTGCAAGCCCTACCAAATCGAAGCCGTCCTTAAAGACCTCGGCAATAGTCTGGAAGGAAAAGCATTGATTTCCGTGGCTGCCGGCTGGGATTATGCCAAATATCAACAGCACATCCAGACGAATACCCGTATCCAGTTTGTCATGCCCAATACCCCGGCTATGGTCGGCGAGGGCGTCCTGCTCTTTGAGGAAACCAACTCCTTAGAGCCGGAAGAGCGCACAGAAATCATGAAACTCTTTGAGTCCGTCGGCCTCGTTCAGGAACTGCCCTCTTCCCAGATGGTCATTGGCGGTGCTGTCACGGGCTGCGGCCCGGCCTTCGTCGACCTCATGATTGAAGCCTATGGCGATGCTGCCGTAAAATACGGCATGAAACGCGCCGACGCCTATCGGCTGATTTCCCAGATGATTCTTGGCTCGGCCAAGCTGCAGCTTGCCACCGGCGAGCATCCGGGCGTACTCAAAGACAACGTCTGCTCCCCAGCCGGCACCACCATCCGCGGCGTCACCGCACTGGAAGAAAACGGCTTCCGCAATGCCTGCGTGAAGTCGATTGAGGCTATCCTGGAACAATAAAAAAAGGATGAGGCTTTTTTACCTCATCCGCCCCTAACGGGGCACCTTCCCCAAAGGGGAAGGCTTATTTTTTTGTCTGCCCATAGTAGGCGTTCGGTCCGTGTTTCCTCAGGAAGTGCTTGTCGAGCAGGGCCTGGGGCATGGGGTCGCGGTCGCCGGTAAGCATTTGCGTGTGGAAGGCCATCATGGCGACTTCTTCGAGCACGACGGCATTGTGGACGGCATTCATGCAGTCCGTTCCCCAACAGAAGGGGCCATGATTCTTGACGAGAACGGCAGGCACGTAGTCGGGGTTGATGCCGTACTTCTTGAAGCGCTCTACCGCTACCACGCCGGTGTTGTATTCATATTCGCCTTGGATTTCCTCCTCGGTCATATCCCGGGTGCAGGGAATCTCGCCGTAGAAGTAGTCCCCCTGCGTCGTGCCATAGGCGCGCACCCCCTGTCCTGCCTGAGCAAAAATCGTCGCCCAGCGGGAATGGGTATGCACGACGCCGCCGATATTGGGAAATTCTTTGTAGAAGATGCGATGGGTCTCGGTATCCGACGAGGGATTGAGCTCCCCTTCAACCTTGTTGCCCTCAAGGTCAACCACCACCATGTCCTCAGGTTTTAGCACATCGTACTCCACCCCCGACGGCTTGATGACGAACAGGCCGCGCTCCCGGTCGATGCCCGAAACATTGCCCCAGGTAAAGGTAATTAAATGGTGCTTTGGCAGCAGCATATTAGCTTCATAGACTTTTTGTTTGAGTTCTTCTAGCATTGTGTTTCCTCCCAAGGTGGTATTATTCCGTCAGCTCGTAGCGGGCGATTTCATTGGTCTCGCGGTTCGCGCCAATGATGATGTCCTTGCCTTCATAGACATAGTGTAGCACATTCGCCGAGCCGCGGCCACGGTCGAGTTCCTGGACCTCATAGCCATCAGCACCATGGGTGAAGGCCAGCAGCAGCCGGTCGCCCTTGCGGTTGCCGATAATCCAGGTCGGCTTGCCGCAGATAGCGCCGCCGAAAATTGCATGGAGGAATTCGAGTTTTTCCGGATGGGTGTAGGCCAACTCGAATTTGCCATCCTTTTTCTCGTAGATGTTGACAATGTCGCCATGGAAGGGCGCAATGGCGCAAAGTTCCTCCTCGCCATCGCCGTTAAGATCCATGAGTACCGCATCACTGGCCGCATCGCTGATAAGCTCCTCAATGCGCCACTCATCCCCTGCCGTCTGGGGCGGGAAGACCTGCAGCACGCCGCCATCGAAGGATACGATACCGCTCGTGGAGCCGTCCTTTTCCACATGGCGGTAGTAACCATGGTTCTTGAGCATATTATCCTTGATCGGCGTCAGCTGGAGCTGGTTGTCATCATTATAGGCCGACAGGTCATCAGGAAGCTCCGCCACAAAGAGCTTGCCCGGGAAGCGCCAGTCTTCCTTGTACTCATGGTCGGATTTTAGAGCACAGGCAAGGATGTAGTTCTTGCCGCCAGCCTGCAGGATGTCGAAGCGATGGACAAAGGGCAGATCGCAGAGGGTGCGCACTTCCCAGTCATTCTTGCCCTTCGGCGTGACCACGACAATCGAGGCCTCTTTGGAATCATTCGGCGAGTAGAACTTGCGCGTAGCCAGGAACTGTCCATCGGTGCCCGGCACTTGTACCATGGTCATGACGCCGCCGGGGCCTTCCCAAACCGTCTCCTCGATTTCCCCCTCCAGGCTTATCAGATAGCAGTTGTTGACCTTTTCCGCCGCGCAGAGGAAATGGTCCTTGCCCTGATAGTGGAGCATGGCCAGCGAATAGCATTTTTCCAGTTCCCCGATTACTTTTTTATTGACATTGAACATAATTATCCTTCTTTCTCATTCTGCCTTATCCAAATACGAACGCAGGAAATCGTTGGCTTTCTGCAGTTCTTCGCGCCAGTCCGTCTGCGGGTCATACCAGAACTCGCCGACGAAGCGTCTGACACCTAGCTGCCAGGATTTATTGACGATTTTCCGGAAGTCCACATGGCCGGTGCCAAAGGGAATCTCGCGATATTTGCCCGGTATGGTTTCCTTTAGATGGACGGCCACGATATGGCCGCGGCCCGTCTCTAGGTCAGCGGCCACATCGCCATCGTAGAGCAGGGCGGCATTGGTGATGTTACCCGAATCCGGATAAACGCCGAGATAGGGCGAATCCACCTGCCGCACGTAATCCATGGCCTTTTCCACTGTGTCCATAAACGGCGTCTCCATGGTCTCAAAGCCCATCTGGATGCCTTCGGCCGCCGCCATGTCGGCAGCCTTGCGCAAATTCTGCAGGAAATCTGCCCGCGTCTTGTCCGTGCCTTCCTCATAGTAGACATCATAGCCAGCCAGCTGAATCGTGCGGATGCCCAGCTTTGCCGCCAGGGCCACCGCCTTCTGCATGATATCGAGGCTGCGATCCTGTTTCTGCATGTCAGGACAACCCAGCGGGAACTTGCGGTGACCACTTAGGCAGATGGAACGGAAGGGCACCCCTGTTGCCCGCATGGCGGCGCGAACTTCGTCAATCTCCCCATCGGTCATATCCAGCCGTGCCAGTTTCGCATCGGTCTCATCAATACTCATTTCCACATAGTCAAAGCCAGCGTTCTTAGCCGCCTGTAATTTTTCCGCCCAGGTCAGATCACCGGGCATGGATTTTTCGTAAAGCCCTAACTGATATTTGCTCATTTTCCTTCCCCCAGTCACAAAAAAGGCATAAAAAGGGCTGCTGCACTTTGCAGCAGCCCTGCTGATTCTCAGCTATTAGCCATTGACGATATTTGCCTGGATTTTCTCTTCCATTTCCTTTTCGGCCAGCAGATTCTTGAGGCCGATGACCGTAGCCTTGGTTCCCGTGAAGGTGCCCACCAGCGACTCGGAGCAGAACACCACATCGTAGTTGTTGGCCTGGGATTTGGCATCACCAACATTCGTATGATAGATTTCTGCATCAAGACCGAGTTTCTTGAAGACCTTCTCGAGTTTCATCTTGATGATCTGAGAAGAACCCATACCCGAACCACATGCAGCGATAACTTTCAATTTAGCCATTTTGAAGCACTCCTTTATAAGCACAAAACGAATTTCTACAATCAATCAATGACGACTTCATCCACAGATACGCCCTGTTTCTTGGCGAGGATTTCCTTGTATTTATCAAAGTCCTCGGCAATGACGAAGTAAGTATCCTTGTTGCGCTGGTAGAGAATCTGCGGGATAGCCAGCAGCAGTACGACTACAGCGACCACACCAACGTATTGCAAGTTCTCCATGATGACGCCGATAAAGGGCCAGACAGCATCCCAGTCAAAGTTGCCATGCCAGCCACCGAAGTTACCCGTCGTGAAGTGGTAAGCGGCAAAACCACCACCCAGTACCTGGATGATACCACTGCAGAACGGGATGATTGCTGCGGCGCGGATACCGCCGAGACGGTTGGCAAAGACAGCAAACGTTGCGTTATCGAAGAACAGCGGCACGAATCCCGAGATGATGAGGATTGGGCTGTTGAAAACGATAAGACCCATGATGGCCAGGAACTGGCCAAAAGCACCGAACAAGAAGCCGAAGGTTACGGCGTTCGGATGACCAAAACCATACGTTGCGGCGCAGTCGACGGCCGGAACGGAACCCGGCAGGAGTTTTTCCGAGATACCCTGGAAGGAGTTCGTGAGCTCCGATACGAAGGTGCGGACACCAAGCTGCAGGATAGTCAGGTAAACAGCGAAGTTTAAGGATTTCTCAAGGATATAGAACAGGAAGTTCTGATTCTTGCCAAAGCCCTTATCGATCTGATGCATGAGGTCCGGGCCGAGAATCGTGATGATCGTACCGAAGAAGATGGTCATGAGCACGCCGGTTGCCACCATGTTCTCATTGAAGATGGAAAGGAAGCCCGGCAGTTTGAGGGTTTCCAAAGATTTTTTCGGATCGCCGATCTTCTTGGCAATCTTGGATACCAGGAAGATACCAAACATCTGCTGATGACCAGTAGCGAAACCGCCGCCTTCGGTGAGCTTTGCCACCGGCTCAACGGTGAGGTTCGAGGCCACTGCCCAGTAGGTACCCAAAAGGATACCGAGCATTACCACAACCTGAGGGTCCATAAGGCCTGGGAAGCAGAAGAGGACGAGCCACAATGCCGTCGAGGACTGCTGTACCATGACATGACCCGTGATGAACAAGGTGCGGATCTTCGTATACTTACGGAATAGTACCAAAAGGATGTTCATGGTAAAGGCAATCAGCAGGACCATCATCATCATGGAGAAGGAACGGCCGATATTCTCTACTGAGGCCTGGGCTGCTGCCTGACCGAAGTACGGGTCGATAACAGCAGCCGACAGCTCGAATCGGTCTTTGAGGCCTGCGAGCACCGGACGGAAGTTGCCGACGAGTCCGCCAGATGCGACGTTCAAGATCATGTAGCCGACCGTGCCTTTGATAAAGCCAGCCAGACATTCATACCATTTCTTGCCTAAAAGTGCGTAACCAGCCAGGACGATAAAACCGATGAAAAAGGCCGGTTTTGTCAGGATATTGTTTTGGAAAAACTCCCAAACGGACAATAACATTTCCATAACTTACTTTTTCCCCACTTTCGTTTCTTTTCCCCTAAGGGAGCCTCCCCAGACTCCCCTCACTAAAAGCTCTCTTTACGCTTCAATCTGCAGCAGATCTTCCGGCGTCTTGGCTGCCAGGACCTTGGCCACGATGTCCTCATCGGAAAGCGTCTCGGACAGGGCCATCAGATTGTTCAGATGGACTTCGTTATCCGTTGCTGCCAACACCACAAAGATGCGGGCATCTTTATCCGGGTCGCTCTTATCAAAGCTTACGGGCTTTTCCGTCTTCATGAAGCACATGGCCGTGCCATTGACGCCGCGGCCGCGCTCTGCATGCGGAATGCAGATATCCGGGGCAATGACGATGTAGGGGCCCAGCTCCTCCACCTTCTCAATGATGATTTCCGGATATTCCTTTTCGATGGTGCCATCAGCCAGCAGTGGTGCACAGGCTGCCCGCACGGCATCCCGCCAATCAGCAAAACCTTCGTGGAACGAATAGTGCTTAGTCTCGACAAATTCTTTAAACATGGTAGCTCTCCCTCTTCCTTACAGGCAGGAACGGAATGGAATGTTCTGGGGATGCTCGAAGCAATCCTCAAAACCGCGGCGATGATGGTAGTAAATCTTATCCTTATCCATTGGGTAGACGTAACGGCCGCCAACCTGCCAGAAGAAGGGATGGAACTTGTACTCGTTGCGGAAGCGCTTGAAGTCCCAGAGCAGGCGGATCTCCTCCTGGTCGGCCTGGAAGTTGGTCCAGACGTCCCAGTGGATGGGAATAACGACCTTGCACTGCAGGTTTTCGGCCATGCGCAGGATGTCGATGGAGGTCATCTTGTCCTGCATGCCGATGGGGTTCTCGCCGAAAGAGCCGAAGGCCACGTCGATGTCGTGGTCCTTGCCGTGCTTGGCAAAGTAAATGGAGAAATGCGAGTCGCCGGAGTGGTAAATGTTGCCGCCGGGGGTCTTGACGAGGTAGTTGACGGCTTTCTCGTCCATATCGGTCGGGCAGACGCCGGTCAGCTCCTCACGGTCGGGGCCGGTGGAGTCCGTGGTGACGATACAGGTGCGGTCGAAGCTGTCGAGGGCGATGATCTCGACGTCCTTGATCTTGATGACGTCGCCGGGATGCACGACGGTGCAGCGCTCGGCGGGAACGCCCCACTTGACCCAGAGGTCCACGCTCCGCTGCGGGCCGATGAAGGGAACGGGGATCACATTGCCCTTGTCGTCGGTGGTGGTCATGTTGCTGTGCAGCACATGGGCAGCCCACTCGGCGGACATGTGATCCTGGTGGTAGTGGGTGGCAAGCACCGCGTCTACCTGCTTGAATGCGAAGGGGTCAATGACGAAGGGGACATTGCGGAGATTGGGCTGCATTTTGCGCGCGCCGCACATGTTCGCCATCTGGTGTCCGACCTTCATCTTGCCGTCGCCGTGGGTGCGCTTGCCGTTGCCGCACCAGAGGTCGATGGTAAGATTGGCGCCGCCGGGCGTCTTGAACCAGATGCCGGTGCAGCCGAGCCACCACATGGCGACGTTGCCGGGCTGGACGACCTCGTTTTCAATGTCCTCGACCAGCCAGGTGCCCCACTCGGGGAAGGTGGATTCGATCCACTTTTCGCGGGTCATCTCAGAGATCTTGCTCAATACATAGCCTCCTTTTTCCGTCCGTTTGTTCATTTCTGAAACTTACGCATTTTAATTATACGTTACGGGCGCAGCTTTTTCAATCATATTTTTATGTTCGAACAGCCTTCTTTATGTTCGTTTTGGTGCCTGCGTTCGTCGTTTGTGCAAGTGTTCGGGCAGTTTTTCCGGAAATTGCTGCCATTTTCTGCTCCCTAAAGTCAAAAACATGCACTATTCAGGGAGATAAAGGGAAAAGAACAAATCCATGATTTGGCAAAATCGCCGAATTTTCCGGCGGACTTTTTTTCCCGAAGCGGAGCTTTTCCTGTTGCAAACAGCGGGGTTTTCAAGTATAATCGAACAAAAGAGCAAACAAATATATGTTTCCTGCGCTGCAAAAATCAAACAAATATTTGAAGGGAACTCTGACATGAAACACTATGCCATCGGCCTGTACGAAAAGGCCATGCCGCCGGGGATGAGCTGGCGAGAAAAGCTGTGCTTCGCGAAGGAAGCCGGCTATGACTATGTGGAGATCAGCATCGACGAGAAGGACGAGAAGCTCGCCCGCCTGGACTGGAGCCGGGAAGAGCGGCTGGAGCTCGTGCAGACGATGTCGGAGGTCGGCCTGCCGATCCGCAGCATGTGTCTGTCCGGCCACCGCAAGTACCCCCTCGGTGCCACGGACCCCACGGTGCGTGCACGGGGCATGGAGATCATGGAGAAGGCCATCGTCCTGGCAGACGACCTCGGTATCCGCATGATCCAACTCGCGGGGTACGACGTCTACTACGAGCCCGGCAGCAGGGAGACCCGGACGATGTTCCTCGAAAACCTGAAAAAGGCGGCGGAGATGGCAGCGGTCTACGGGATCGTGCTCGGCTTCGAGACCATGGAGACCGACTTTATGAACACGGTCTGGAAATCCATGTACTACGTCGATGCGGTGGGCAGCCCGTATCTCGGCGTCTATCCGGACCTCGGCAACCTGACCAACGCGGCGCTCACCTCGGGCGGCAGCGTGACCGGCGACCTCTACGCCGGGCGGGGCCACATCTTCGCCCTGCATCTGAAGGAGACGGTGCCCGGCGTCTTCCGCGAGGTGCCCTTCCTGACGGGGCACGTCGACTTTGAGGCCGGCATCGCCATGGCCTGGCAGCTCGGCATCCGGCGCTTTGTCACCGAGATGTGGTACATCGGCAACGACGACACCTGGGCGGACGATATCCGCTTTGCCTGCGCCAGCATGCGCAGGATCCTGGACAGACAGTAAGAAAGAATATGTGCCGCCTCCGGCGGCGGAAAGGAACGCGTCTTGAAAGTTGAAAAGAAGATCCTGGGCAGGCTGCCCAAGTGCTACGCCACCGCACCGCTCCGTTACAAAGGGAAGGACGGTTTCCTCATCTGCGCGGAGAAGGAGGGCAGCTGCTTCCTCTTTGACGAGGACGGCGAGCTTCTCGAGAGCGTCTGGGAGGGAGAATGCGGGGTCATGACCCTGCTGCAGGTCCCAGGCTCCGACGGAGAATTCCTCTCCACCCTCCGCTTCTTCGGCCCCAACGACGCGGCCCGGGCGTCCATCGTCATCCACACGCCCACTGAAAACGGCTGGCAGCAGCGTACCCTGGTCAACGCCCGCTATGTGCACCGCTTCGGTATCCTGCGCCGCGGCGGCGTGAACTACCTGATCGTCTGCTGTCTCAAATCCGGCCATGAATACAAGGACGACTGGCGCTTCCCGGGTGCGGTCTACGGCGCGGTGCTGCCGAAGGACCTGTCGGCCTTCAACGACGACAACCAGCTTGAGCTGAAGCTCATCCGGGACGGCCTGCTGAAGAACCACGGTTTTTCCCTGACTCAGTGGGGCGGGCATGACGCCGCCGTCGTCGGCGCCGAGGAGGGGACCTTCCTCTTTGAGCCGCCCATGCTCCCCGGCGCGGAGTGGACCGTTACGAAGCTCCTCGACATCCCGACCAGCGACGCCGTGCTGTGCGATTTCGACGGCGACGGGAAGAAGGAACTCGGCGTGATCTCCGATTTCCACGGCAGTTCCCTGACGATCTACCATCTCAACAGCGTGGGCCACTATATCCCCCAGTGGAAGTTCCCCGCTCCGGAGAAGGACACCGAGTTCCTGCATGCCACCTGGGCCGATACCATCCTCGGAAAGCCCACCTGGGTCGTCGGCTGGCGCAAGGGCACGCGCGACACGGTCGCCATCACCTGGGACGCCGAAGCCGGAAGCTACCGGTATGAGTATCTTGACCGCAGCGCCGGCTGCGCCAACGCCATGCATTTCGTCAACAGCAGGGGCCAGGACGTCGTCATCGGCACCAACCGCGAGATCGACGAGATGGCCATGTATACCGTCACCGAATAAAGGAGGAACAGCGATGCTGGAGGAACTGAAGAAAAAAGTCTACGAAGCCAACATGGAGCTGCCCCGGCGCGGCCTCGTCACCTACACCTGGGGCAATGTCAGCGGCATCGACCGCGAAAAAGGCCTGTTTGTCATCAAGCCCTCCGGAGTGGAGTATGACGAGCTCAAACCCGAAGACCTGGTGGTTATGGACCTCAAGGGCAATCAGGTCGAAGGTGAGATGAACCCCTCCTCCGATACCAAGACCCATCTGGTGCTCTACAATGCCTTCCCGCAGATCGGCGGCATCGTCCACACCCACAGCCCCTTTGCGGTAGGCTGGGCCCAGGCCGGGGAGGACATCCCCTGCTACGGCACCACCCACGCCGACTACTTCTACGGCCCGGTCCCCTGCGCGCGCCATCTGACGCAGGAGGAGCTCGACGAGGACTATGAGCTCAACACCGGCAAGATCATCGCCGAGACCTTCACCGCGCGCGGCATCGATCCCGTCGCCGTGCCTGCCGTCATCTGCTTCAGCCACGGCCCCTTCACCTGGGGCAAGGACGCCGCGCAGGCCGTCTATCACGCGGTCGTGCTCGAGGAGGTCGCAAAGATGGCCATCTATACCCGCCAGGTCCGGGGCGACGCCGCGCCCGCGCCCCAGCGCATCCTGGACAAGCACTACCTGCGCAAGCACGGCCCCGGAGCCTACTACGGCCAGAAGAAGTAGGGCATGAGCGAGAAGGAGAAGCCCCAGTATACCGCCGGCTTTGTGTACACCGACGCGATCCTGCGGGACTTTGAAGCGCTGTATCTCGAAAAGAAAAAGCTCTCGCCCACAGCCCGCGCCGTGCTCGGCCTGCTGGGCGCGGCCGGCGCGGCTTATTTCGGATGGATGCTCTACCGCGAGGGCGTGCAGTTTACGCGCATCGGCTATCTGCTGATCTGCTCGGTACTGCTCGTACTGGCTTTCTCAAGCGGGAAAAAACGCCCGGACGACACGATCCGCAAGTACCGCACGGCCTACCTGAACAAGCGGGCGTCCTTTGCCTTCGGTTCCGACGCGCTGGAGATGAAGCTCGAGGGGCAGAAGGCCTGGGCCCGCAGCAAGTATCAGGAGGTCTACGGGCTGTTCGATACCGCACTGTGTTTTTATATCCTCGTGAAAGGCAGGGCCTACTACATCCTGCCGAAGGCGGCGGTCGCAGGGGACGGGAGCGGGGAACTCGCCGGTTTCCTCCAGAAAAAGTGCAAAAAACATTTCCAGCATTTTGATCTTACCGAAAAAGAAGGAGAAAGCGCATGACAGACATCGAAAAGAAAGAACTGGGCATCCTGGCCTGCAAGGTCCGCATGGGCATCGTCACCGCGACCCACGCGGCCAAGTCCGGGCACCCGGGCGGCAGCCTCTCCGCCGCCGACATGTTTACCTATCTGTATTTCAAGGAGATGAACGTCGATCCTGCCAATCCCGCCTGGGCCGACCGTGACCGCTTCGTCCTCTCCAAGGGCCACACCGCACCCGGCCTCTATTCGGTACTGGCGCTGCGCGGCTTCTTCCCGGCGGAGGAGCTGGAGACCCTGCGCCATATCGGCAGCCGCCTTCAGGGCCACCCCAACATGAACGAGACGCCGGGCGTGGACATGTCCACCGGCTCGCTCGGGCAGGGCGTCTCCTGTGCGGCGGGCATGGCGCTGGCCGCCAGATACCAGGGCAAGAGCCTGCGCGTCTACACCCTGCTGGGCGACGGTGAGATCCAGGAAGGCCAGGTCTGGGAGGCGCTGATGTTCGCCCACCAGCACAAGCTGGACAATCTGTGCGTCATCATCGACAACAACGGCCTGCAGATCGACGGGCGCATCGAGGACGTCATGAGTCCCTATCCCATCGTGGACAAGCTCAGGGCTTTCGGCCTCTTCGTGGAGGAGATCGACGGCAGCGACTTTGCCGGGATGGAAGCCGCCTTCGCCAGGGCGAGGGAAAACAAGGGCGCCCCGACCGCCATCGTCATGAAGACCACCAAGGGCAGGGGCGTCAGCTTCATGGAGGGCAAGGCCGGCTGGCACGGCAAAGCCCCCAACGACGAGGAGTACGCAATCGCAATGAACGAGCTCAACGCCGCACTGGCAGAATGGGAGGCGAAGTAAGATGGCAGAACTGAAAAAGATCGCGACCCGCGACAGTTACGGAAATGCGCTGGCCGAACTCGGCAGAGAGCATGAGGACGTCATCGTCTTCGACGCCGACCTCTCCGGGGCGACCAAAACCTCCGTATTCAAAAAAGCTTTTCCCGACCGGCACTTCAACTGCGGCATCGCGGAAGGCAACATGCTGGCTGTAGCCGCGGGCGCGGCGGCAGCGGGGCTGGTGCCCTTCGCGTCCACCTTCGCGATGTTTGCCGCCGGGCGCGCTTTCGAGCAGGTGCGAAACTCCATCGGCTATCCGCATCTGAATGTTAAAATCGGCGCCACCCACGGCGGCATCTCCGTCGGTGAGGACGGCGCGTCCCATCAGTGCTGTGAGGATTTTGCGACCATGCGCTCCATCCCCGGCATGGTGGTGCTCTGCCCGTCCGACGACGTCGAGGCCCGGGCGGCCGTTAAAGCGGCCTACGAGCACAAAGGCCCCGTATACATGCGCTTCGGCCGGCTGGCCGTGCCTGTATTCCACGAGGAGGGCATGGACTTCCGGATCGGCAAGGGCGAAGTCCTGCGCGAGGGCACCGACGTCGCGATCCTCGCGACCGGCCTGATGAGCTATGAAGCGCTGAAGGCAGCCGAAGCCCTGGAGGAAAAGGGCATCGACGCACGCGTGATCAACCTCTGCACCATCAAGCCCCTTGACGAGGAACTGGTGGTCCGCGCCGCCGCCGAATGCGGCAGGGTCATCACCTGCGAGGAGCACTCCGTCATCGGCGGCCTGGGTGAGGCGGTCTGCGCCCTGCTCAGTGAGAAGTGCCCGACCCCGGTGCACCGCATCGGCGTCAACGACGAGTTCGGCCACTCCGGCCCGGCCGGGGCCCTGCTCGAGCAGTTCGGCCTCTGTGCGGCGCACATCGCGGAGGTCGCCGAAGGCTTCTGCAAATAAAACGCTGCGGCGGGACCCGATAAAAAAGCACCGATTTCATTTGAAATCGGTGCTTTTTTAAGGTTTAAGAAGATCAATCGATGTGCCAGATCTCCTTCGCGTACTGCGCGATGGCACGGTCGGCGGCGAAGAAACCGCTCTCGGCCGTGTTCATGACGGCGAGACGGCCTCTCTCGGAGGGATCGGCGATCCGCTCGTACAGGCGCAGCTGGCAGTCCGCATAGGGACGGAAGTCTGCCGTGACCATGTAGGGGTCACCGCCGAAGAGCAGGTTGGAGATGACGTCCGAATAGCCCTTGCCGTCGGCAAAGCCGTTCATCGCGCGCATGCAGACGCTGTACAGCTCGCGGTCGGCCTGGGCCATGCCGTTGGGGTCGTAGCCGTGGGCGCGCCAGTGGGCGATCTCGTCGGTATGCAGGCCGAAGAGGAACATATTCTTGTCGCCCAGACGCTCGTACATCTCGACGTTCGCACCGTCGAGCGTGCCGATGGTCACGGCGCCGTTCATCATCAGCTTCATGCAGCCGGTGCCGGAGGCCTCCTTGCCGGCGGTGGAGATCTGCTCGGATACGTCGGCCGCGGGGACGATGGCCTCGGCGGCGCTGACGCGGTAGTTCTCCACGAAATAGACCTGAAGTTTATCCTTGCAGACGGGGTCGTTGTTGACGTCGTTTGCAAGGGAGAGCAGCAGCTCGATGATGCGCTTGGCAGCCTTGTAGCCTGCGGCTGCCTTGGCACCGAAGACGTAGGTGCGCGGGACGAAATCCATATTCGGATTGTCGTGCAGACGCTGCTGCAGGGCGACGATGTTCAGCGCGCACAGGAGCTGGCGCTTGTATTCGTGCAGACGCTTGACCTGCACGTCCATCAGCGCGTCGGTGTTGAGCGTAAAGTTGTCGTTGCGCTTGGCAAACTGCGCAAAGCGCAGCTTGTTGGCCTTCTTGATCTCGTTCATGCGCGCGCGCACGGTTTCGTCGTCGGCGAAGGCGGCGAGCTTCGACAGTTCCTCGGGCTTTGTGAGGTAGTCGTCGCTGCCGAGGAGCTCCGTCACGAGCTCATGCAGGCCGGGGTTGATCTGCGCCAGCCAGCGGCGGTGGTCGATGCCGTTGGTGACGTGGGTAAAGCGCTCGGGCCGGATGGTATAAATGTCGTGGAACAGGTCGTTCTTGAGAATCTCGCCGTGCAGGCGGGACACGCCGTTGACCATGTAGCAGGAGGCCAGGCAGAGATTTGCCATGTGGACCTGCCCGTCGCGGATGATGAGATTGCGGCCGAGCCGGTCGCCAGCGCCGAACTTCGATACGAGGAAATCGCACCAGCGGCGGTTGATCTCACACATGATCTCCCACAGGCGGGGGAGAAGCTGCTGGAACAGTTCCTGCGGCCACTTCTCGAGAGCTTCGCTCATAACGGTGTGGTTGGTGTAGGCCACGCTGTTCTTGACAAGCTCCCAGGAATCGTCCCAGCCAAGCCCGTACTCGTCCATGAAGATGCGCATCAGCTCGGGAATGATCATCGCGGGATGCGTATCGTTGATCTGGATGACATGGTGGCGGGAGAAGGAGCGGATATCGCCCCAGCGGCGCATATGCTTGCGTACGATATCCTGTGCGGAGGCCGACACGAAGAAGTACTGCTGCTTGAGGCGCAGATTCTTGCCCTGGATATGGTCGTCCGCCGGATAGAGGACCTTGGTGATGACCTCCACCATGGTGCGCTGCTCGAGGCTCTTGACATAGGCGCCTGCGGAGAAGAGGTACATGTCCAGCGAGTCGGGGCTCTTGGCATCCCACAGGCGCAGGGTGTTGATGTTCTTCCCGCCGTAGCCTGCGATCAGCATGTCGCGGGGCAGCGCGATGACCGCGGTATAGCCGGTATGCTCGGCGTGGTAGTGGCCGTAGTTGTCCCAGTGCGGGGAGATCTGGCCGCCGAAGCGGACCTCGACCGCGTCCTCGTAGCGGGGGATGAGCCAGCTCTCGGCGGAGGTACGCCAGTTGTCGGCGACCTCGGTCTGCCGCCCGCCTACGAACTTCTGCTTGAAAATGCCGAGCTCGTAGCAGATGGAATAGCCGGTGGCAGGGAGGTTCTCGGTAGCCATGGAGTCCATGTAGCATGCGGCGAGGCGGCCCAGGCCGCCGTTGCCGAGACCGGCATCGGGCTCCTCTTCAAAAATGTCCGAGGCGTTTCTACCCATGTCCTCGAGCGCGCCGACGACAGCCTCGGCAACGCCGAGGTTGTAGGCGTTTTTCATCAGGCTGCGCCCCATGAGAAACTCCATGGACATGTAGTGGACTTCTTTATCGCCCTTGTGGGTTTTGCTGACGGACAGAAGGCGGCTCATCAGCTCGCGGATGACGATGGCCGTGGCCTGAAAAATCTGTCCGTCGGTGGCTTCAGTGCTGGACACGCTGAAGGCGGCGCAGAGTTTGTCTTCGATTGCGCTGCGTATTTCTTCACGGGAAATTTGACTTGTCATTAAGATACCTGCCTTGTCTGGAAGAATAGGGATTGCTCCCTCAAAAGCACGGTGCGCCGGGCATCCGTCCGACGCACCGTGGCTTGTATGAACGGGGAATGCTTCAGAGCGCGCTGCCCTTGGGAACGACGAGCGGCAGCTTTTCGTTGCCGGTCAGCACGGTGCCGGCGGAGAAGCTGACGTCCTTGTCGACGATGCAGTAGTCCAGCACGGAGTCCGCACCGACGATGCAGTCGCTCATCACGATGCAGTTTTTGAGTTTCGCGCCCTTGTGGATGCGCGCACCGGAGAAGACGACACAGTTTTCAAGGCTGCCCTCGACGATGCAGTTGTCGGCGACGAGGCTGTTGCGGGAGTAGGCGCCTTCGGCGTAGTAGGTGCTGACCTCCTCGCGCACCTTGGTGAAGATGGGCAGCTCGGCCGGGAAGAGCTCATGCCGGACGGCGGGATCGAGCATGTCCATGTTGGCCTTGAAGTAACTGTTGACGCTGCGGATCAGTGCGCAGTAGCCGGTGTGGACGTAGATGTCCATCTTGCCGCCCTGCCTGAGGAACCTGGGCAGAGCCTCGCGGTGCCAGAGATAGATGCTCTCCCTGCGGCAGTCGTCGATCATGTTCAGGAGGGTGTCGCGGTTGATGATATAGCCCTCAAGCGAGACCGGGCCGGCCTTGGGATCGTCGGTGTCGACGAGGAGCTTCTCCACGAAGCCGTCCTCGCCGGGAACGTAGGTCATGCGGAAGCCGTCGCCGCCGCGGTCGGTGCAGAGGGCGGTGATTTCTGCGCCGGAGCGCCGGTGCTGGCGCATGGGCTTCGTAAGGTCGATGTTGGCGCACATGTTGCCCAGCAGCAGGACGAAGTATTTCGAGGGGACGTCCTGAATGTAGGAACGAACGGCGATCAGGGCTTCCATGGTGCCGGCGTAGTTGCCGCGGTGATACTCGGGAAGGCCGAAGGGGGGCAGCATCCGCAGGCCGCCGGAGCGGCGGGACATGTCCCAGGCCTTGCCGCCGCCGAGGTGGTCAAGCAGGGACTGATAGTCACGCTGCATGATAACGCCGACGTCGACGATACCCGCGTTGCGCATGGAGGAGAGGGAGAAATCGATGAGGCGGTAGCGGCCGCAGAAGGGGAGGGAGGCCGCCGTGCGCACGTTTACGAGCTCTCTGAGATTGGGGTTGGTGAAGTAGGCAAAAATCAGGCCATGGAAATCGTTCATGTCTCAAACCTCCTCGCTCTTGCTGATCATGGCGCCCGCACCGACGGCGGCGCCGGGGCGGATCTCGACGTCCGGACCGATGGTGGCGACGCCCCATCCCTCACTGCCGTCGGGAGCGGAGCCCACATGGGCGCCGGCATGGACCACGGAATTCTCGCCGATGATGGCGTACTCGATGGTGGCCCCGGCCTCGACCACGGCGCCGTTCATCAGCACGCTGTAAAGCACATGCGCGCCGACGTCGACACGGACGGAGGGGGAAAGGACGGAGTTCTCCACGCGGCCGTCGATCTCACAGCCTTCGGTGACGATGGAGTGGGAAATCTCGGCGTGGGGACCGGTCTGGTGCGGGGGGCAGATGGGAGACCTGGCGCTGATGGGCCAGTTGGGATCGTAGAGGTTGATCATTTCCGGAGAGAGCATGTCCATGTTGGCATCCCAGAGGCTGGTGATGGTGCCGACGTCTCTCCAGTAGCCCTGAAAGTGGTAGGGCCAGATCTTTTCGCCGTCCGCGATCATGGCGGGAATGATGTTGTGGCCGAAGTCGTGGCGGGAATTGGGATCGGCCTCGTCCGCGATCAGGTAGTGGCGCAGCTTCTGCCAGTTGAAGATGTAGATGCCCATGGAAGCCAGGTCGCTCTTGGGGTGCTTGGGCTTCTCTTCAAACTCATTGATGTAGCCGTCTGCGCCGAGGTTCATCATGCCGAAGCGGGAAGCTTCCTCAAGAGAGACCTGCAGCACCGAGATGGTGCAGGCGGCGTCATGCTCGAGATGGTCGCGCAGCATGTCGGCATAGTCCATCTTGTAGATATGGTCACCGGAGAGGATCAGGACGTTCTCGGGGTCGTAATTTTCAATGAAAGCCAGGTTCTGGTAGATGGCGTTGGCCGTGCCGGAGAACCAGGAGCCCTTCTCACCCGCGGACTGGTAAGGGGGAAGGATGTAGACGCCGCCGTTGTTGACGTCCAGGTCCCAGGGCTGGCCGCTGCCGATGTAGCTGTTGAGCTGCAGCGGACGGTACTGGGTCAGTACGCCGACGGTGTCGATGCCGGAATTTGCACAGTTGGAGAGGGGAAAGTCAATGATGCGGTACTTGCCTCCGAAAGGCACGCTGGGTTTGGCAACGTTCTGGGTCAGCGCGTACAGGCGGGATCCCTGTCCGCCGGCCAGAAGCATGGCGATGCAGGTTTTCTTCATGGGCAGCCTCCTCTGTCTGGTTCGTTCTTTTGATTGAAGCGGTTCATGGCCCGCTCCGGGCCCTCCGTGATATAACATTCGACGGCCTGTGCGGCGCGGCGGGCAGCCTCGGCCATCACTTCGGCATCGGCGTCCCGGAATACGCCCAGCACCCAGTCGGCCATGTCGAAATCCGGGTGCGGCGGCGAACCGACGCCGATGCGGATGCGGGGAAAGGCGTCGCTGCCGAGTGCGGAAACGATACTCTTGAGTCCGTTGTGGCCGCCGGCGGAGCCTTTTACGCGCACGCGCAGGCGTCCGGGCGGCAGACTGACCTCGTCCGATACGACAAGCACACGCTCGGGCGGGATCCTGTAGAAGCGGGCGGCGGCGCCGACCGCTTCGCCGGAGAGGTTCATAAAGGTCTGGGGCTTCATGACAAGCACGCGTTCGTCGCCGATGCGCAGCTCGCCCGTCAGAGCGTGAAAACGCAGCCGGTCGACGGAGATCCCCTTCTCCTTCGCCAGCGCGTCCGCGGCCATGAAACCGGCGTTGTGCCGGGTGCCCGCATAGCGTGGCCCGGGGTTGCCAAGAAAGACGGCCAGCCAGGACGGGCCGCCGGTGGAGCGAAACAGCATGGGCTCAGTCAAAGAGGTTGGAGATCGAGACCTCCTCGTAGATCCGACGGATTGCTTCGGCAAACACGTTCGCCGCAGTCAGGTAGCGGATCTTGGAGCAGGCGGGCTTGTCCGCGGGGTAGGGGATCGTGTCGAGCAGGAGAAGCTCGTTGATGCAGCTGTTCTCGATGCGCTCGAGCGCGGGGCCCGAGAGTACGCCGTGCGTGGCGCAGGCGTAGACTTCCTTCGCCCCGCCGATCTCCTTGATGGCCTTGGCGGCGCCGCAGAGAGAGCCCGCGGTGTCCACGATGTCGTCGAGCAGGATGCAGGTCTTGCCGGAAACGTCGCCGATGATGTTCATGACCTCGGACTGGTTGGCGCGCTCGCGGCGCTTATCGACGATGGCCATATTGGTGCCGAGCTTCATGGAGAAGGCGCGGGCGCGGGCCGTGCTGCCCACGTCGGGGGAGACGACCATCACGTCGTCATTGCCCTTGCCGAACTTGCTGACAAAGTGCTTTACAAACAGGTGACCGCCCTGCAGGTTGTCCACGGGGATATCAAAGAAGCCCTGGATCTGGGCGGCGTGCAGATCCATGGTCAGGACCCTGTCGGCCCCGGCCGCAGTGATGAGGTTGGCCACGAGCTTGGCAGAGATGGGGTCGCGGCTCTTGGCCTTGCGGTCCTGGCGCGCATACCCGAAATAGGGGATAACGGCGGTGATGCGTCCGGCCGAGGCCCTGCGCATGGCGTCGATCATGATCAGAAGTTCCATCAGGTTGTCGTTGACGGGCTTGCAGGTGGACTGGACAATGAAAACATCCTTGCCGCGGACGGGCTCGTACACTGAGATGGAGCATTCGCCGTCCGCAAACTGCGAGACGCTGGAACTGCCGATGCTGCGCTTGAGCTCGCTGCAGATGCTGCCGGCGAGCGCAGGGTTGGAATTGCCGGTGAAAACTGCAATTTCCTTGCCGTGAGCAATCATATCATTCTGTTCCTCCGTAGGCGTGAGATGGGTGAGCTGCTGCGAAACAGGGTGGATTTCGAGGCTATTGTTCAGTTTATTATAACACCACAATCGGCAAATGGGAAGAGAAGAATCCGTTTTTTGTCAGATTGAAAAGAGAAGAAAAAGCAATTTACAAGCGGACGCTTTTTGTGTATAATATAAAAACTGACTGAAAACCATTGTGAAAGGTCTTGCCGGAATGCTGGAATTTGAAGAATACAAAGCAAAGCTCAACGCGGCCAAGCCGTCGCTCGAGGTGCTGCGCGGCGCGCTCAAGCTGGAGGCCGCCCAGAAAGAGATCGAAGAGCTGGAGGCCGCCAGCGAGCGCGAAGGTTTCTGGAACGATGTGGAGAAATCCCAGAAAGTGCAGAAACGCCTGAAAAACCTCAAGGACAAGGTGGAGAACTTCAATCGCCTCTGTCAGGCCTGGGACGACCTGTCCACCCTGTGCGAGATGGCGATCGAGGAAAACGACGATTCCATGCTTGACGAGCTCAAGGCCGAGTACGCCGAATTCTCCGAGAAAATCGAAACCACGCGCCTGTCCACCCTGCTGACCGGCGAGTATGATGCGAACAACGCCATTCTCACCTTCCATGCCGGCGCTGGTGGGACCGAGGCGCAGGATTGGGCCTCCATGCTCTACCGCATGTACAATATGTGGGCCGACCGCCACGGCTACAAGGTCAGGGTGATGGATTATCTCGACGGCGACGACGCCGGCATCAAGAGTGCCACCATCATGATCGAGGGCGAGAATGCCTACGGCTTCCTCAAGAGCGAGCACGGCATCCACCGCCTCGTACGCGTATCCCCCTACGACGCGGCCGGACGCCGGCACACCTCCTTCGCCGCGGTCGAGGTCATGCCCGAGATCGCCAACGACAGCGAGATCGAACTGCGGGACGAGGACATCAAAATGGACGTGTTCCGCTCCTCCGGTGCGGGCGGCCAGAAGGTCAACAAGACCTCCTCCGCCGTGCGGCTGACCCATATCCCGACAGGGATCGTCGTGTCAAGCCAGGTCGAGCGCAGCCATTTCCAGAACCTCGAAAACTGCAAAAACATGCTGCGGGCGCGCCTCGCCGAGATCAAGGAGCGGGAGCATCTTGAAAAGATCAGCGATATCAAGGGCGTACAGATGAAGATCGAGTGGGGCAGCCAGATCCGCTCCTACATATTCATGCCCTATCAGTTGGTCAAGGACCACCGGACCGAGTATGAAAACGGCAACATCGACAGCGTCATGAACGGGGATCTCGACGGCTTCATCAATGCCTTCCTGTCCATGCGCGCCGGGAGCTGAGCCGGAACCGGGGACGGAAGGGCGGCCGAAAAACCCGCCCGCCGCGCTGACGATTGTGCTTGAATCGCCGGTGCGGTTGCGCTATAATACCACAGTCTGAAAAAACCGGCAGTTCTGAACGCTGCCGTACAGATGCAAAACCACGTTTTGCGATCGACGAAAGAAACTACGCAAAGGATGAGATGACAAACCATGAGCGCATCGACCGAAAGGAAAAACCGTCAGGCCGCCCGTGAGGCCGGTACCGACAAAAAAATGCTCGCCCTGGAAAAAGAGGGGAAGGAAAAGGCCAGAAGCAAGCGCCGCTGGACCATCGGCACCGCCGCCGTCGTGATCCTGATCGCGCTGGTCCTGCTCCTCAACTCCCCGCTTGTGTACAGGAGCACGGCCTACTCCGTCGGCGACAGGAATTATTCCACCGCCGAGGTCAACTATTATTACGCCAACCAGTATCATACGTTCGCCAATCAGTACGGTAACTATGCCAGTATGTTCGGGCTGGATACCTCCAACGGCGTCAGAGGCCTGGACAAACAGGACTGCCCCTTCACCGAAGGGAGCTGGAAGGATTACTTCCTGGACGGCGCCAGGAACCAGATGCTCCAGAATACCGCCCTGCTCGACTACGCGGCGGCTAACGGCATCGCGCTTGACGAGAGCGAGACCGCGGCGGTGGACGCGAGCTTCACGGGGATCGACGAGGCGGCGAAGGCCTACGGATACGGCAGCGCCGACAAGATGATGGCCGCGAACTACGGCACCGGCGTCACGGTCAGGCTGGTGCGCGGAGCCTATCTCGACAGCGCCCTGGCCGGCAAAACCCTTGAGGCTGCCGCCGATGCCTTTACCTATACCGACGCGCAGCTTGAGGAGCAGTACGCAGGCTACAACGGCGAGCGTGACGTCTTCACGATCGACTATGTCCAGGTCGAAGCACATGACCACGATAACCCCGAATCCGAGGTCACCGACGAGATGAAAGCCGAAGCCAGGGCGAAGGCCGAAGCCGTCAAAGCTGCTTATGAAGAGGGCCTCGATCCCGTCGATCCGCAGGGGCTCGATTTTGCCGCCGAGGCCAACGGCCTGACCGCGACCCACCAGACGCTCTCCGGCAGCAGCCTGAGCTTTGCGAAGGAATGGCTGATGGACGCTGCCCGCAAGGCGGGCGACGTCACTGTCGAGGAGAGCGGCGACCATATCTATGTCGTGCTCTTCCTGGGGCGTGACGACAACCACTACAGGACCGTATCCGTGCGCCACATCCTCGTAAAGGCCGTGCCGTCCGAGGACGGGACCTACAGCGATGAGGCCAAGGCCGAAGCCAGGGCTAAGGCCGAGGAGATCCTGGCCGAATACGAGGCCGGGGATAAAAGCGAGGAGAGCTTCGCCGCGCTGGCGGAGCAGTATTCCGAGGATGGCGGCTCCAACACCAACGGCGGTCTGTACGAGGGCGTCTACAAGAATCAGATGGTTGCCGAGTTCAACGACTTTTGCTTCGGCCCCCACGCCAAGAGCAAGGGCGACACCGCGATCGTCTACGGCGAGAGTTCCGGCTATGCCGGTTACCACGTCATGTACTACGTCGGCGAGGGAGACCTCTACTCCAACACGCTCGCCGCACAGGATCTGCGCAATACCGACGTGGAGTCCTGGCTCACGGGGCTGACGGACGCCTATGCGACGGGCGACGGCTTCGGCATGAAGTTCGTGGGCTGACGGGAAACAGGAACATAAGCGCCGCCGGTTTCCGGCGGCGCTTTTTGAAAAGGAAAGGCGGAACAAATGGAAGAGAGAACGATCCGGGAAGAGATGCTGCTCGGATCCGAAGCCGTCGAACAGCTCCGGCGCAGCCATGTCGCCGTGTTCGGCCTCGGCGGCGTCGGATCCTGGTGCTGTGAGGGCCTGGCCCGCGCGGGGATCGGACGCCTGACGCTCGTCGACCGCGACACGGTTGGCCTCTCCAACTGCAACCGGCAGCTCTGTGCGCTCACGTCCACGCTCGGACTTGAGAAGACCGCGGTCATGGCGGCGCGTGTGCGGGACATCAACCCCGACGCTGTGGTCCGGACGATCACCGGGCACTATGAGGCCGCCGGGCGGGAACGCTTCTTCGCGGACTACGACTTCGTCGTGGACGCGATCGACCTCGTCGCCTGCAAGCTCGATCTGATCCTGAGCTGCCGGGAGCGCGGGATCCCGATCGTCTCCGCCCTGGGCACCGGAAACAAGCGGGACGCCGGGCAGCTCCGGCTGGACGATATCGCGAACACCTACGGCTGCACCTTCGCCCGCGTGATCCGCCGGGAGCTGCGCGAGAGGGGCGTGGAGCACCATCCGGTGGTCTATTCCCCCGAAAAGCCGATGAAGCCCGAGCAGGTCGAGGCCCCGCCGCCGGGACGGCGGAGCGTACCCGGATCGCTTGTATGGGTACCCGCCGCGACGGGGATGCTGCTTTGCCAGTATGTGGTGACGGAACTGACAAAAACATAAATAAAAAGAGCAGGACAGATGTCCTGCTCTTTTCCATGCGGTTTTGGTCAGTCGTTGAACTCGCAGACATAGCCCATGGTGCCGGAGTACATGTCGGGATAGTCGTGGCAGGGGTCGTCGCGGTTGTCATTGTAGGCCCAGCCGTTGTGGTTCCAGATCATGATGAAGTCCTCGTCATGGCGTCCGGTGTCGTCGTTGTCGACAAAGGTCGGCTCGCCGCGGCCCCAGAGGAAATAACCCTCGAAGCCCTGATCCTTACCCTCCCAGAGGTAGGGGCGGCTGTCGGGATCGTCGTAGCTGTCGCCGCCGCGGTGGCAGCCGATCCAGACACGGCTGAGGCCTTCTGCCTCGGCCAGCTCAATGACGCGGTTGAATTCGTCCTCATCTTCGATGACGACCAGATGACCGCCCATGCCCTCGCACTTCTTCTGGGCGTCCGACCAGCTCACGTCGTCCTTGAACACCTTGTACTCATGCTCCTTCGGAGTCTCCACATCGGGGATCTCCACCGGCTCCATGGTCACGCTCGGGCCGGACATCGGAGCGCCGAAGTCCTCCTGCGAAATCGGATAGGCTGTCTCGTCCGCGGTAGGTGCCATCGTGGAGGAGTAGGGGTCGACAACAGGCTCGAGCTTGTTGTCGGTCGTCTGGGAGCGCGCCTGGTCGAAATCCTTCAGCATGGCGTTCATGATGATCGCCACCATGACCAGCACCGCACACAGGACCAGGATTACGGCGAGCGGTCTTCTTCTGCGCTTTTTCACCTCTTCTGCAATCTTCCTTTCTCGGTCGGTTTTCAGCTTGTACTGGACCGCGGGGCTGCTGTGCGTGAGCGTGACGGGTGCGAGCTCGTCCTCCGCCCTGCGCTTCGGGGCTGCTGGAGAGGAGGTCTCCCGCAGTTTCTGGGAGAGCATCTGCGCCTGTGAAGCGGAGAGGATCTCCTTCTGTCCGCCCTTCTGGGCGGGATTGTATACCTTGACGCCGTCCTCGGGCGGCTCAACGGGGAACTCGTCCGCGGTCTCGATGGCCACGTCCTCATCGCGGTCGATGATGCCGACCATCATACGCTCCACGTCGCTGAGCTCACCGTCAGTTTTCTTAAAGATCGCTTCGGAACTGGGTACGCCGTTGAGGTACAGGTCCCGGGTGCAGCTGTCGACCACGGCCCGCAGCTCCTCCAGCGTCTGATAGCGCTCGGAAGCCTTGAAGCGGACAGCCTTCTCGATGATCGCACCGAGTCGTTTCCCGGCACTGCGGGGGGCGCAGGGATTTCCGCCGCCCATACGGCGCATCTGCGCGTCCTCGCATTCGTCCTCCAGCGGGAGCTTGCCGCCGCTGAGCGCATAGTACATCACGAGACCCACGGAATAGACGTCGGAGGCGGCGGAGAGCTGGCCGTTCCAGTAGAGTTCCGGCGCGACGTAATCGAGCTCCTGCCCCTCCCAGGGGGCCTTGCCCGCGGGGCCGACCGCGACGCTCCCGTCTTCCGCGACGCTGATGTTTTCGGGATAGATCCCGCCGCGGCGTCCGCGTGAACCGACCTCGGCCACGACCGCCCTGCAAAGGGCCGACACAAACACGCACAGCGCCTGCTTGTCCATTTCAGTAAGTTTTGCGCCCAGGGCTTTTGCGGGCTCAAAGACCGGGTTTGCCATGCTGTCTGCTCCTCCTGTCGGGATCGGATTCCCATTTGCGGCTACCATACATCGTAGCACAGGGAAAGAGTTATGTCAACGAAAAAACGACGGGCTTTCCTCATTTTCCGCCCGACGGAGAGAGGAGCGGGTCTATTTCTCGATAGCGTTCGACAGACGCTCGAGTTCTTTTGTCCAGCGCTGCAGATCCTTGTTGGGCCGGCCTTCCGAAGCGCGGACCAGCTTCATCAGGCGTTCGGCAGCCGCGACGAACTCCTGGAAGATGCGGGCAGCCTTCGTGGATGGAGCCGCACGGCGCTCAACCGGCCGCGGCTCAGCCACGGTTTCAAACTCGCCGCGCAGCAGGTCGAAGCAGGTACCGCTGTAAGGGGCGAAAGCGTGATAACCCAGTTCCTGCTGCAGGCATTCGGTGAAGCTGTCGGCCGCCCCGGGATCGCCGTGGTTGACGAAAATCAGCCTGGGCTTCTGCTCGAAGCCTCTGAGCCAGGAAATCAGCCCCATTTTGTCGGCGTGGCCGCTGACGCCGGGCAGCACGTCAATGGTCGCGTTGACCTCAATGGTCTCGTCGAACAGCTTGACCGTCGCCGCCCCGTCGACCAGGATGCGGCCCAGCGTTCCCTCCGCCTGATAGCCCACGAAAAGCACGCGGCACTCCTCACGCCAGAGGTTGTGCTTGAGGTGGTGGCGCACACGGCCGGCGTCGCACATGCCGCTGGCCGAAAGGATCACCTTGGGCGTGCTGTCCTCGTTGATGGCCTGCGAATCGCTCTTCGACACCGCAAGCTGCAGCCCGGCGAACCAGATCGGGTTGACCCCGGAGCGGATGAGCGCCTGGGCCTCCTCGTCCAGAAACGCGGTGTCGCACTGCAGAAAGATGCTCGTGGCCTCGATGGCCAGAGGGCTGTCCACATAGACAGGGAAATCCCCGTGCCCGGTGACGAGGCCGCGCTCCTTGATCTCCCGAAGGAAGTAGAGCAGCTCCTGCGTGCGGCC
>NZ_JAILKR010000029.1 GCF_024693525.1 Selenomonas sp.
GTTCTCGTTGGAAAAGCAGTTTCGTCCAAGCGAAGCGCGTTTAACTGTTTTCCAACTCTTAATTAAAAGGCAAAAATTTCTTGTAGCGGGTTGTCACCGGTGGAGCGTTGGTACTGGGGCCCCCGCCGCCGGCGACTTACCTCGAATACAAACTGGGTACTATTCCCCTGCAAACTGTAATTTGTAAAAAGTGCGTGGATAAATTCATAGAAGCCTCCATAAGGTAGATGAATCAATCTTATGGGGGCTTCTATCGTTTATGTCAATCGAAATATTGTCGTGCGGATCGTTGGTACTGCGGCTATTGTTGTTGGAAATTTGCCTATGGCAAATATAGAATAATGGCGTTATAATAAATAGATAACGGATTTTTAGATGGTAAAATGAGGTGAAACTTTTGCGCACTTATATAAAG
This sequence comes from Selenomonas sp., assembly GCF_024693525.1. The sequence continues at coordinate 416 of NZ_JAILKR010000029.1, forward strand.
AAGCTGGTGGCAGCGGGTTTGGCCATGACGTTTTGGTCGGCTCAGATTGCGCCCAGTATGGCGATGGACCCTATTATGACGCATGATCAGGTCAAAGAGGGGATGACGGGGACGGCGTATACCGTTATCGACAGTTCGGGGCAGCTTCGGGACTTTCAGGTCGATATCGTTGGCACCGTAGATAACGGCAAGGGCTCTGAGCCGATGATTATGGCGAAGGCCTCGGGGCCAGTTATTGCTCAGACCGGTGGTATTTTGCAGGGAATGAGCGGTAGCCCCGTGTATGTTGACGGGTATTTGATCGGCGCGGTCGCGGCGGGCATCAAGGAAATGACGCCGTATACCTTCTTTATCACGCCGATTGACCGGATGACGCCGATTTGGCAGATGCCGGACCGCAAAAACAAGACCCGCATACATCCGATTGATATCAAGAAGGCTGCTGAGACGGCGGCTAAGAAAAAAGCCGATAAGGAAAAGCTGGCCAAAGAGCGGGCTGAAAAAAAGGACGGCAAAGTCTATGGTGATGAACTCATTGCCCGGGCTATGGAAGCGGTAAAGGCCGACAAGGAAAAGGCGGAAAAGGATAAACAGGCAAAAGCGGAAAAGAAACCGGTGGAGACGGCGGCGGATAAAGCCGTACCGAAAACCGTTATGTATTTTGCCGGGTTCAATCAGTCGAGCCTGGATTTCCTCAAACACCAGCTGGATCCCAAGGGGACTATGGAATTTTTGCCCATGGGGGCACCATCGGCAGCGGATGCCCATAAGACGGTGTATGACGCGACCTTGAAACCCGGTCAGGCTGTGGGCGTTGCCGTAGCTTATGGCGATTTTGCCATTGGTGCAACGGGAACGGTAACTGCGGTGGACGGCAAAAAGGTGCTGGGCTTTGGCCATCCCTTCCTGCATCGCGGCAATGTCAATTACTTTATGACCGATGCCCAGGTGGTGGGAACCATCAGCGGTCAGAGCAACGGCATGAAGATTGCCAATATCGGCAACATCATCGGCCGCATCAATCAGGATCGGGCCACGGGAATTGCTGGCGTCCTGGGAACTTTCCCCACTGTGGTGCCCATCAAGGTTAAGGTCACGGATAAATCCCTGGGCCGGGTGGAAGAATACGGCGCCCGCATTGCCTATGATGAGGACTTCCTGTCGCAGGTAAGCGGCGGCATTGCCTATGCGGCCCTGAGCAAGACGGCGGACGATGTCAGCGCTGGTACGGCGGAAGTTGGTTTTACCATTCGCACCAATGCCGTGCCCGGGGGCAAAGTTGAGCGTAAGAACATGTTCTACAACGCAACGGATGTCGGGCAGATTTCGATGGCGGAACTCATGCAGGCCATGAACGTCATTACGGCCAATAAAGAACAGGAATCGGATATCCTCGACGTGCAGGTAAACATCGATGTGGAGGCTGAACGCCGGACGGCTTCGCTGATTTCGGCAGTTCCAGACAAAAAGACGGCAAAACCGGGCGAGACGGTGCGGTTCACCACCACCATCAAGCCTTACCGCCGTCCGAAGGAAACGGTGATTATCCCCTATACGATTCCGGAAAGCCAGCATTCGGGAACGCTGAACCTCGATATCCGCGGTGGCGGATTGGTTCCGGCAACGGCTCTGATGGTCCTCCAGCAGTCGGGGGTTGATGTGGTCAACGAAGATGAAGCCAAACAGACTACTGCTGACAAGCTGAAGAAGCTGCAGGAAAGCGGCCGCAACAATGAAATCATCATTTCGCCGAGCCAGGTACAGAAACAGCTGACGCCGCGGGAGCAGCGCCGCATTCTGCGCGAGACCCGGGAACGCTTGAAAAACAAGGAACACAAAGTAGACCTGCTGGGTGAGAATGCCAAACGTCAGACGGGAAGAGCGAGATATACAACGAAGTATATTATCGAAAATGTGGTGCATTCGACACTTCAAATTGAGAGAAAGTAACCCAATACTATTGTCATAAAGCCGATATGATGGTAAACTATGTGTTGATGCTTTAAAAAAAGCATGACTATAGGAGGATAACGAACTTAATGGAAAAGTTGATTATACATGGGGGTAACCGACTGGAAGGCCGGGTTAAAATCAGCGGAGCCAAAAATGCTGTCCTGCCGATTATTGCGGCGACACTGCTTGGTCAGGATTCCCCAAGCCTGCTCGATGAAGTGCCGGCACTGGAAGATGTTCATACAATCACGGAAGTATTGAAAAAACTTGGCGTTAAGGCGGAATTTGATTCGTCTAAACACCAGCTCAAAGTTGACAGTACCGTTATTGGCAGCTGCGAAGCTCCCTATGACTTGGTGCGCAAGATGCGCGCCTCCTTCCTGATTATGGGGCCGCTGTTGGCTCGTTGTGGTCAGGCAAAGATTTCCCTGCCGGGGGGCTGTGCTATTGGCACACGCCCCATCGACCTGCACCTCAAGGGCTTTGAAGCGCTGGGGGCGGAAATCAATATCGGTCATGGCTTTATTGAAGCTAAGGCACCAGAGGGCCTCAAGGGCGCAAAAATCTATTTGGATTTCCCAAGCGTTGGTGCTACGGAAAACATTTTGATGGCCGCTTCCATGGCTGAAGGTCAGACCATCTTGGAGAACCCGGCTCAGGAGCCGGAAATCGTGGATTTGGCAAATTACCTCAACGTCATGGGCGCAAAAATCCGTGGCGCAGGAACCAACGTTATCAAGATTGACGGTGTGCCAAAGCTCATGGGTTGTGATTATACCATTATCCCGGATCGCATCGAAGCGGGCACCTACATGGTGGCTGCGGCGATGACCAAGGGGGATGTCTACATTGAAAATGCCATCAGCGAGCATTTGAAACCGGTTATCGCGAAGCTCAAGGAAGCCGGCGTGACGATTGAAGAGGATGTCAATGGCATTCGCGTAGCTTGCGATAAGCGCACGAAGGCAGTGGATATCAAGACCATGCCGTATCCAGGTTTTCCGACGGACATGCAGGCGCAGTTCATGGCACTGCTCACGGTATCGGAGGGCTCGGGCCTGGTGACGGAAACAGTTTTTGAGAACCGCTTCATGCATGTGGATGAGCTCAAACGCATGGGCGCAAATATCAAGATTGATGGCCGTACTTCGGTGGTCGAAGGCGTGGAAACGCTGATGGGGTGCCAGGTTAAGGCAACCGATTTGCGGGCTGGTGCCGCAATGGTGCTGGCAGGTCTCGTGGCTGAAGGCGAGACCCAGGTGGGTTATATCCACCATATTGACCGCGGTTATGATAATCTCGTGGCGAAGCTCGTCGGGCTTGGTGCCGATATCTGTCGCGTAGATCAGTAAGTTATTTTGGGTTATCAAGTGTTGGATGCAGGTCATCCAACACTATTTTTATAACACTAAGTTAGAAAGACTTATGCAATTGTGTATTACAGGAGGCATTTTATGAGTACCAGATTTGAAGTTCCGCTGGAACTCGCACATATCCAGCTAAAGAACCGTGTAATCCGCTCGGCTGTGCACAGTTTCCTGGCTAGTCCTGACGGTTATATGACGGATGCTGAATATGGGATGTATGAGACCCTGGCCCAAAATCAGGTGGGCATGATTATCACGGGGCACTGCTGTGTGGATGAGCTGGGCAGAGCGAATCCTGAGCAGGTGAACATCTATGATGACTGCTATACAGACCAATTCCGCCGGGCGGTGGAAATCGCCCATCGGGAAGGGGCAAAATTTATCCCGCAGATTTCCCATGCGGGCCCCCGGGCAATCGATAATGAGGATCTGGCTGATGTCGTCGCCCGACCTTTGAAAAAGGACCGGGAGGCCAGAGCCCTGACCTTGGAAGAAATCCATCATATCGAACAGTGCTTTGTGAAGGCGGCGAAACGATTGCAATCTGCAGGTGTGGACGGCGTCCAGCTCCATGCGGCCCATTCCTATCTCCTGTCGCGTTTTATTGACCCGACTTTTAATCAGCGCCAGGATGAGTATGGCGGCAGTGTTGCCAATCGCTTCCGCATGACGGAAACTATCATTCGCGGCATCAAAGATGCCTGCGGAGAAGCCTTCCCGGTGCTGATTAAAATTAACCTCGATACGAAGCATGAGGATGCGGCTGGCTATCATGATGACATGGTCTGGATTTTGAACCGCTGTCATGAGCTGGGGGTAGATTTGGTGGAACTCTCCGGTGTGGATTTCATCAATCAGCCGAAGACGGCGACCCTCTACTACCTGGAAGAGGCGGCCCGTCTTAAATCCTTGGTTCCGCAGCAGCCCATGAGTTTAGTGGGTGGTGTACGTTCTCTGGCGGATATGGAAAAGGTTCTGGCAAAGGGGCTGGATGCTGTATCCTTGGGACGGGCGCTGATTGCCGAGCCGGATTTTTTGATGAAATCCCTGGATGGTGCCGAAAAGTCAATCTGCGTGTCCTGCAGCCGCTGCTTTGTCCTGCCTCATATGCACCCGGGAATTCGCTGCGTCTGGGCCTGGAAGGCGGCCAAGGCTCGTCAGAAGAAGCAGCAGGAAAAGTCTGCCGAGTAAGGACGAAAGTTAATATTATTTAGAAAATTACTTCTTAAAGTTTACAAGTTGACACATGAAATAGATGGTGTTAAGATACATTTCATAAGAAATGTCCCATTGCAATGGCGCAATGAACGTGGAATATGATTTTGTATCTTGCTGAATATACAAATGTATCCCGTCTGCATCTTGCGATGCGGGCGGGATTTATTTGTGTGTTATAGAAAGAGGGATTATGATGAATGGTTTGACTCTGGTGGGAATCGCCATCGTCGTATTTGTGGCAGCTTATGCTGGTTATGGACGCTGGCTGGTCAAGACTTGGGGCATTGACCCGAAGGCTAAGACGCCGGCGGTACAGTATGAAGATGGTCAGGATTACGCGCCGGCTTCCCGGTTTACGGTATTTTCACATCAGTTTTCGTCGATTACTGGCGCCGGCCCGGTGACTGGCCCGATTATCGCGGCAATGTTCGGCTGGGCGCCGGCCCTGTTGTGGCTGCTGATTGGCGGTGTATTCTTTGGAGCGGTTCAGGACTTTACCGCCCTTTACGCTTCGGTCAAGAATAAGGGAAAATCCATGGGCATGCTGATCGAGCAGTATGTTGGCAAGACGGGCCGCCGCCTGTTCCTGCTGTTCTGCTGGCTCTTTACCCTGTTGGTTCTGGCTGCCTTTGCGGATATTTTGGCTAACACCTTCAGTGCTGTTACGAAAACAGGCGCTCAGAATGTGCCGGGGGCTCAGGCCGCATCTATTTCCATGCTTTACATTTTCGTCGCCATGGGGTTTGGCGAGTATATCCGCCGCTTCAATCCCTCCGGTGCTGTGAAATTCGTCATTGCCGTGGTGCTGGTTATCGCGATGTTTGCTGTTGGCATGAACTTTCCCCTTTACTTCGATGCTCAGACCTGGCGCTATGTGACCTTTGGTTATTGCTTTATCGCTTCGGTTTTGCCCATGTGGCTGCTCATGGAGCCCCGTGACTATCTGTCCTCCTTCCTGCTTTTGGGGATGGTGGCTGGCGGTGTCATCGGCGTGGTGGTTGCCAATCCCGCCATCAATATGCCGGCTTTCGTTGGCTTTGAGGTAAACGGCCAGTCGCTGTTCCCGATCCTCTTCATCACCATTGCCTGCGGTGCGGTTTCGGGCTTCCACAGTCTGGTTTCTTCGGGGACGTCCTCTAAGGCCGTAGCCAATGAGACGGATATGCTGCCGGTTGGTTATGGTTCGATGCTGGTTGAGTCGCTGCTCGGTGTGGTGGCGCTGGTTATCGCCTGTGCCGCTGCCAGCAATGGCGCTCTGCCCAAGGGAACGCCATTCCAGATTTTTGCTGATGCTGTCGGTGGTTTCTTCCAGATGTTTGGCTTGCCGGTGGGGGTATCTGCCTGTGTCATCACCATGTGTGTATCGGCGCTGGCTATGACCACCATCGACTCGGTGGCCCGCATTGGCCGCATGTCCTTCCAGGAACTCTTTACGCCCAGTGAAGGGGAGAAGCCCAATGCGCTGGAAAGTCTCTGCATGAATACCTACTTTTCGACGATTATCACGCTGGTATTGGCCTTTATGCTCTGCCTGGCCGGCTATATGAATATCTGGCCGCTGTTTGGTGCTGCCAATCAGCTGCTGTCCGCCCTGGTGCTGATTTCCCTTTCGGTATTCCTTCGCACTACGGGGCGCAAGGGCTGGATGCTCTATGTGCCGATGACCTTTATGTTCTTCGTAACCATGACAGCGCTGGTCATGAGTGTGATGGGCATTGTCACGAAGCTTCAGGCTGGTACCTTTGTGGTCATGGTTGACGGCTTGCAGCTGGTACTGGCGCTGGCACTTATGACGCTGGCAGTTCTGGTGGTCAAGCATTGCGGCAAAGAGCTCATCTGTGGCAAGGCAGAGTGCCCGCAGACTGAGTTATAAATAAACTTACGATTATCCCTGTTGTTTATTCCCCAAAGTCAGAATCCCCCGAGTGTTTGCGAGGCGCTCGGGGGATTCTTTTGCTTGGGCTGGGGACAGCCTTGCATATCTGGCGAGGGTCTGCTAAAATTATATTGTTGCGGTTGTAGCTCAGATGGATAGAGCGTCCGCCTCCTAAGCGGCAGGTCGTGAGTTCGACTCTCACCAATCGCACCATATCGCATGTTATTGGGACTGTGAAATTCCCTTTATATTGACGCAGATATAGAAGCCTCTATAAGTTAGATGGATTAATCGAACTTATGGAGGCTTCTACGAATTTATCCACGTATTTTTTACAAATTACAGTTTGTAGGTTACACGAATCTCATTCGAAGCAGCTCTTCGCCGCCGCTAGGAGCAGTGCCAACACTACGCGGGAGATGTTTTTCTAAACGAAATTTTTATCTTTAATTAAGCATCGAAAAAGTTGCAAAACGCGCTTCGCTTGAACGGTAGCAATTTTTCGACGAACGGTGAGGATAAAAATTTCGTTCTTCAC
>NZ_JAILKR010000044.1 GCF_024693525.1 Selenomonas sp.
CCAGTGGTCGTACATGATGCCCGAGAAGCAGCCATAGATGCCCTCGTCGAGGATATACCATGGCGTGCCCCCACGATCCTTCGTGCCGATGACTGAGGTCACGAGGTTGACCGCCGTGCCGCACATGTAGCGCCCCGGCTCCGTCCACACTGCCGTCTCCGGGAACAGACGGTCAATCTGGCGGTTGATGGCCTCCATCATGGCTGCCAGATCCACCGTAAGCCCATCGGCATCGGGTACCGGGAAACCGCCGCCTATATCGAGATCGGTAAGGTGCATTCCGCGAGCTTCCGCCTCATCGAAAAGATTACGAACTAAGAGCAGGGCCTCTTCATAAGCCGCCGTCGACAGCGACTGGCTGCCAACGTGGAAGCAGATGCCCATCGCATGGAGGCCAGCCTTCTCTGCCTTCTCCAGCAAATCAAGGGCCTCATCCATCGGCGCGCCGAACTTCGTATTGAGGTCGACAAGGGCCTTGTTGTTGCGGACCTGGATGCGCACCAGCACATCAGCCCCCGGCACGTATTTGGCCATCTTGTCGATTTCCGTCACGTCATCAAAGGTGAACCGGCGCACACCATAGACAGCCGCCGCCTGCAGGCCACGCACATCCTTTACAGGATTGGCGTAAATCATCCGCGAACCCTCGATGCCAAGCTCTGCCAGCGCTTCCATCTCGCCAGCCGAAGCCACATCAAAGTGGGAGCCAAGAGAAGCCAGCAGCTTGAGGATTTCCGGTGTCGGATTTGCCTTCATGGCATAATAAACACCAGCACTTGGCAAATGCTTGCGCATAAACTGGTAGTTTTCCTCAACTTTGTCCAGCGATGCGACCAGGAACGGCGTAGGAATCCGCTCTGCCATCTTGTTCATTTCTTTTTCGGTGAGTCTGAAACTCTTCATAACACATTAACACGACCTTTTTGATAAATTTAAGGCCCAAAGGGTCTTATGAAAACATTTTAGTACAATCCAGCAAGATACACAATATAAAATTGAATTTTTTTCGTCAAAGTTTAAAATTCCTACATTAAAATTTGCACATTAGATATAAAGAGCGTATAATAGTTCCGTATTAATAAGAGAGGTGTACTATGGCTGATAGATTTTATGAATTAACGGTAGCGGGCTGCAAACGCTCCCTGCCAATCCTGAACGTCACGGATAAACTGGCCATTGCCGGCTTCATCATGCTCGGCGACCAGGAATTGACCCTGGCTTGCGCCAAAGCACTGGCCAAGAAGATTCCGCCAGAAACGGATGTTATCCTGACGGCAGAAACGAAGGGCATTCCCTTGGCCGCAGACCTTGCCCGGGAGCTGGGCATGGCTCGCTACATCGTAGCCCGCAAATCGGTTAAAGCTTATATGGAAAACGCCATCTGGGTGGAAGATATCTCCATCACCACGAAGGGCGTTCAGAACCTCTGCCTGGACGGCGTCGACGTCGACCGCCTCAAAGGCAAGAACGTCCTGCTGCTCGACGATGTCATCAGCACCGGTGGTTCCATGAAGGCCCTGACGGAGCTGACGGAAAAAGCCGGCGGCAAAGTCATCGGTCAGGCCTGCGTACTCGCCGAAGGCGATGCATCCTCCCGGGATGATATCATCTTCTTAGAGCCGTTGCCATTATTTGACGCCCAGAACTAACATCCAGACACAAAGAAACCGCAAGGATAATTCCCTGCGGTTTTTTCGTATTCAAATTTTCAATCAGAACTTAACCGTTACACCAGCGCCAACGCCGTTTTCGCGCTTGCCGTATTCCGGTTTGAAGTTATGATAATTAACGTTGACATCAACATTGAACAGCAGGTTCTTGTTGACACCCACCGTCGTCTCATTGAAGTCCTTGCCAGCAATATAGGAAGCATAAGCTTCAAAGCCCAGAACCTTCGGCGTACTTACTGCTACACCGCCAAAAGCCTGGTCCTTGTCCCCCGGCAGATTCCAGCGGTAGCCGCCAATCATCTTGACCTCAGAACCAACGATATCGTACTGGAGATAAGCATCTCTATGGTCGCCATACTGGTCGCGGTCTGCATACTGATAGCCAACCGTCATCTTATTCGTCACTTTGTGCTCAATGTAGGACTCATTCGTACCTACACCGATAGCCGTCTCATTGGCAGCCATCTGGTTAATCGGAGCAGCCATAACTGCAGCGGAGCTCATCATCAGAGCACCAAGAGTCAGCAGAGCTGTCTTTTTCATGGAAAAATCCCTCCTAGAAAAATAAAACAAAATACTCCTATTAGATTACTCGATTTCCCCGTATCTGTCAAACCGCTATACTGCCACTACCATCACGGCTGACTTAGGGTATCGTAAAGCTCCACCATCTCGCGAATCCGCTTGATTTCCTGGGCACTCAAATCATGCCGGCGCTCCTTGCCGCCCACCTTGTAATACACGATATACGCCGAATCGGACTTTGCAATGCGGCGATAGGCCGCCAGCGTCTTCTTATCCGCATTCATCACATAATTCTCCGCTAGCCAGCTCGCATCGGAGGCCATGTGCTTATGAAGTTTCGACGGATCCAGTTCCAAAGTCGTAGTCTGCCCGCCAGCATGGATTGCCAGCCGGTCCCCAAATATCCAGGCCGTCTGCGCAGGGTCCGTGATTTCATAGAAATAATAAATATCGTTCTTGAACACACAGACGCCGTTCCGCTCTGCTACAAAGGGACGCAGATAAACGCCACTGGGCGGTTTTACCGGCCAGGGATGCTTATAGTAATCCACACCGCCCCGGGTCTCCACCTCCATCGAACCTGCACGTTTTGACGTGCGCTGCTCCTTAGGCTCTTCTTCTGGTTTCTTTTCCTGTTCCGCAGCCTTCTCCTGGACTGCCTTGCGCTCTGCTGCCTCATCCTGGGCTTCCTGTGCAATCCTAGCCTGCCGTGCATCATGCTGGATGCTGTAGGCGTAATATGCCGCCCCGCCCATGGTCATGATAATCAGATAAAGAATGACCGCTGCTATTATAATTTGTGACTTTTTCAACCTGTTTCCTTCCCTAAATCAAAATTCTTTCCCATGGAAGATTCTACGAAAATCCCCGCATCCCTGCCAGCAGCGAACTCCAACCCACACAAAAAGGACATGACAACATGTCATGCCCTTTCGTCGTTCTACTAATCAAAAATTAGTATTTAACGCTGGATTTGAATGCCAGGCTATCGCTAGCAGCGATCTCAATCGTAGCACCCGTCTGCGGGTTGCGGCCCTGACGTGCATTGCGATGAGCTTTTTTGAACGTACCGAAGCCGATGAGACGGATCTCAGCGTCAGCTTTAACGCTCTCTTTTACCGTTTCGAGCAGTGCATCAACAACAGCCTTCGTATCTTTTTTGGAAACGCCAGCTGCCTCTGCAACTTTATCTACCAGTGCGGATTTGCTAAGTACTTCTTTTGCCATAGTGAGTTTGTCCCCTTTCACTTTAATAACAAGCGTATTATAGCGAATTATCTTGTAATAGTCAATTATTTTTCTAAAATTCGTCAGATTTCAGCCCATAGCCGTGCGTTCCGCCGCAGCCACTGCATCATTCAAGGCCGCTGCATACCCAGCCTCAAACCCATCCTGTTCACAGCTCTGGCCATAGTCCCGCAGCAAATCCAACACGTCCTGCAATTGGTCATCGGTCCAGTGACTCATAGCGCACATCGTCCCCAATTTATCGATGCAGGCAAGTTCCTTTCCCTGTGTAGTTACCGTCATCACAAATCTCCTTTATCCACTTCTTTTCAACCATCAGCTTTACCCCTAAAGCTGACATAATCAACACGTCTAAAAGTATAGCACGATAAAAATTCAAGAAAAAGTCTTGACTTTTGCCCGCTTGAATTTATTTACTCCCCCCGAAAATTATGATATCATGAGAATCAAATGAAAAATACGGTTTGCACAGCTGAGACTGCAAAAAGAAAAGGACTATGAACCTTATGATTGAAGCCACTATATTTCTAACAATAATCGCACTCATTTTATCTGGACTTCTCTATCGGGAGCATCACCGCCGTATGAACCAATGGGATTTTTTCCTATGGATGAGTCATACGGCCGGATTCTTCGTCTTTGATTACGATCCCATAAGCGACAAAATGCACCTTTCCCCCAGCTGTGCCTCAGTATTGCATCTGCCCGAGACAATTCCCACATTCCGTACAGCCTCTAAGCGGCTCCATACGCCCTTAGAAAAGATTGGCCTCCACTTTCTCGTGCAGGCAATCCAGAAAAACGATATCACCCAGGAGCTTTGCCTTACCTATGCCAACAACCGCACTTGCTTCTACCGCGTCAACAGCCATAGATTTTACGACCAAAACCATCTAAAAGTCCTGCGCATCACCGGATTCTTTTCCGACGTTACAGCCAACACCGTAAAAGAGCAACAGTTAGAACAAAAAGCGGCCACCGACCAGCTGACCGGCGTCTACAACCGCGGTGCCATTCACGACCTCATTCAGATTGCACTAAAAAAAGGCATCCCAAGTGCCTTTATCATGTTAGATATCGATTATTTTAAGACCATCAACGACTCGTCAGGCCATCAAGCTGGCGATAAAGTCCTGCAGGATATCGTACAGATTCTCCGCGAACACATCCGCCACACAGATATCATTGGCCGCATGGGCGGCGATGAATTCTGCCTATACCTTCCCAACATCCCCTCCAAGGACTACGCTCAGCGCCTTTGTGAGCGAATCTGTGACACCGTTCCCTCGGCTATCCATTACGGCCCCCAGGAACACCCTGTCACCATGAGCGTCGGTGGCACCATCTCCCATCCCCAGGATACCTTCACCAGCCTCTACTCCCGCGCCGACAACGCCCTCTACCAATCCAAACGCCAGGGCCGCAACAAAGTCACCATCGACGACTGCGGTCTTACGCCAAAGGAACCTGACAACAACTAATAGGAAATACGATAAAAACGAGGCCAGAAACAGCCTCGTTTTTATTATATCTGCGTTACACAATAATATGATTACCAAGGCACTCTTGCTTTTTATCGCAACAGGAAATGAAGAATATAAACCAACTATCGGTAAGTAGGTCCCTTGGTAAAAATATGACTATCTTTTTCTTCACTGTTTTCCCAGCTTGGCCATAAAAATGACCGAATCAATAAGGTCTTTGGCCTTGTCATTCAGCTGCGGGTAATTGTCAATCACATATTGCAGGCGTTTGTCCACTACGGAGGGGCATTGATTTTTGGTATTTGGCTGCTCCGGGAAAAAATACGCGGGCGACACCTCCAAGGCTTGCGCAATTTTTGCCAAATCGTCCACGCTGACATTCCGGGTATAGCCGCGCTCCTATTTGGAGATTACCTGCGAAGACTTGCCGACCTTCACCCCTAGCTCAACCTGCGACATCTTTACCTCTTTGCGCCTTGCTCGTATATACTGCCCAATGTTTCCAAATTCCATGCCTGCATCCTCCCGTAATTGTACTACCTACATTATACCATAGGAAGACAGTAATTTCCTTCTCAAGAATCCCCCGACTACAGTCTGCTCATCCCCATACATGCAGGATTTATTGAGCTTATGTCGAATCCCCCCAAAAAGCATATCAAGAACAGATTTTGTAACGAAGGAGGTACTGCCATGAAAAGAATAATTGTTTGTTTCATTTGTTTCGCTTTCTTTTCTACTATTAACTGTTATTACTCTACGGTAAATGCAGGACGCGTTTACTGCTCTACATCAGATAAGGGATTTGATTTTTCATAGAAACGGATGAGCTTTCCGGAACCAGAAGCGGATTAACCTATGTTGGCGTATATACCAACATAGGCGACCATTCGACTTGGTGTTTTCAAGATTATGACGGTGAATATATGTATCAAAATTGGCTAGGTGGCATGAATTCTTCTAATCAGCCTTCGCCACAGAAATATGTAAAGGATTTCCCATTAGCCAACGATATATTACATGTCACACTGAAAGAAAAAGCTAAACTTCGCGGCGAATAAGGGAATAAAAAGCAAAGGAGTGTATCTATTATGAAAAAAATAACTGTTATTTTTTTCAGCTTCTATTTTACTCATATTAATAGTCACCTGCAGTGCTGGACCTTTTCCCAAACATTTAAATGACGATAGTGATATTGTCCAAATACATCAAAACACTTATATCCGAAAAAGCAGTGTTAATGTAATAAAGTATGCACCTCCAGAATATACTATTTCCATTGAAGTTCTCGTAGGCGACTTTGACGGCAATCTTACTAATAAATATACAAATAAATTTTTATATGAATACGATAATAAAAATATGTATTATCGAGAAACAGGCGAATGGATTCATATTCAGCCCACCAGCCTTGAAGCCGTAAACACTGAAATGCGAAGCATTGGAGAAATGGCCTTTTATTTGGCTTATAGAATAAGATTTTTCAACTGTTTGGATGATGATGTATACAGTAGATAGCCTCCCTCAAAACGAAGGAATATTATACGGTAATTTTCTTAACAATCTGTTTTATTATCCGACTAGCCACGTCATTCTTACGAATAAAAAGGCAGCCCGATTTATTCGAACTGCCTTTGTTATTATCCCTCGAGATTATGTTTGCTATGAGTATACCAATACATATATGGCTTGTTACCATACATCACTTTGTATTTCGGTTTACCCCTGTTCCATGCAACAACGTTCTCTTTAATATCCATTATAATCTGTGCACGCGGTTCCGATATACTTACCTCCCTTAACGGATAGTCTTTTATCGCTTTTCCTTGCGCATCTATATATCGTCCACCACAAGAAAAAAAAACAGCAGGATATTTACCATTGTCTGTATCTTTATTAAAGACAAACGTCCAACATTCTTCCCGATATAAAATATTCTCCCCATCAATTTGGTTAGCTATATCATCTTCATTATAAACTTTAACATTTGGAATCAATCCATTACAAATCCCACCTTTTAAAACATAAAAATCAAAATTATAACAAACATCATCCACGGGAATCTCTATTCTTGACTCAACTCCATCAATATTAGCATGATAAATCTTCACGCCAAGGGGCCCCTCTTCTGCTTTAATTTCAGCCATAGCCATTGCCGTCATACAATTCAACAGCACTACCACCATTAAGAGTATTATTTTTTTACCTAACATAATAATCAATTCCCCTTTATCTTTTATGCATACCGCACCCAGCTTGGCCCTGAAAATAACCAAATCCATAAGTTCTTTGGCCTTGTCCCTGAATCGGATTCTTAATCGACGCTACCAGCATGTATCATAAACACATAACATTGTTCCTCAGGCATATAATGACAGCTAACCAAATACACCCGGTTGTCCGCTTCAGGTTTAGCAAATATTTTGTTTGTTTTTCCTTGTACAAGCATCTTAGTTTGTGCTGCTATAATTTTTATATCCTTACCTCCTATGACATCAGACACGGAACATATCATAGCATAAGGAACTAATTCCATCATTACTTGATTCATATTCTGCTTCGGAATCATTACCCCATAATTAATCACTTTACCATCGCCACTTGAGCTTACCTCAACGCCGCCCATCACACGGTTGGATTCATTAAAGCTCACATATTTACTCGAATTATTCCTTACTTTACTAAAGCTTAACGAAATCTCACATTTCGAACTTGCCACTCCTACCATTCTATTGTATGATCTTATGATTTCAAACATATCCCGCGTATCATTGAGTGGCACACTTACTGGACTGCATTCACCTCGTCCCCAAACGGACATCGTTATTACAATTGCTACCGTCATTGATGCTAATATTTTTTTCATTCGATCACCTCTTGTTTTATTAGTATCCTTATCTATTGGGGGATTGTTCCTTTTCACATGAGAACTCATCTGATTGTTTCCTTTCGTACATCTTATTCCAACAAGCCTCACATAGCTGCTCGCTTTCTTCGACAAAAAATTTGCGGAATTAGATTCTAAAGATTTTATTTTGTCTTATTAACCTTTTATTAACTCCCACAACTGTGTCAGACTAAGCATAATATCATCATAGGATATATTGATAGCATATGTGTATTTTTTCTGATAGGATTTCCAGAGCACCATCAGATTATTGTCCTGCTGTATCTTCGTAATTACCTGGGGAGCATCCTGGAGCAGATTTTGGGTATTGCGTTTGGCACAGGTGGCTGTGAATGCAGATTGGAGCGTAGCAACGTCTATTTTATCACGGTAAATTCTGGAGAGTTCGTACAGGTCGTAGAAGTCTCTCATCCGTGTGTTCAGCTGGCCACGGGCAAGAACGGTTTGGATTTTTTCGGATAACAGGGTTTCCAGATTATACGACCATAACAGGATGGTACGGTCTTCCAGAAGCAGCTTATACTGATGATGTATTTCGCGTGGGGTGATTACATCCCCGGTGGAAATGTCAATTTTCATGGGGACAGGCATATTGCCGAGAAAGGCATTCAGTGTGACACGGATGCCAGGATAGTCCATTTCGTCCATTATCCGGCTTAGCTGTTTTACCTGGAATTTCACATCGTCCTGCAAGTCAATGGTGCAGATTTCATCGACAATACGACGGATGTCCTCATCGGATAGGTTCAGATTCTTTATGGTGGTGTCAATGTCCATGGTAGAACGCAGGGCCACGCCAATCAGGGAGGTGACGAGTATGCCGCCTTTGATGATGAAGTTATCCCGGTAACTTGAGGCAGATATTCTTTCCAGGAAACGTTCCATCATGTACAGGCGCATGAGAGTGCGGGCATCTGCGTGATGCTGGGTGGCAAGCTTCTTTAGTCGGCCCTTTAACTGGGCTGAGGTGAGTTTCATTACAAAAGTACCTCCATGTATTGGCGTATCAGTTTTTCCACACGAAAGAGCGGGGCATAGGACATCAGCCTGTTTAAGTCCCTGTCGGTACGGCGGGTGTAGTTTTTTATGGCAGTCTGGAAGTCCTGGATTTCAAAACTGCTCCGATTGCGTACAAGGTCGCAGATGGTTCTCTCCAGGTCGTAGATGGGAATCATGTGTCCGAAGGAGTTTTTATATTCCGTCCGGCCAATGTTAAGTAATTCTTTTTTTACTGTGAAAACCTTTATTCCAGATGCTTTGAGTTTTTGGGTGTTATAGCCGGAATAGATGGTTATGGTCTGTTCCATAGGTTCACGGTCGATGAGCTCGTGGTAGAAGAGCGCCTCATCATGGGAAAAAACAGCCTGCGGGCATCGCTGATGCAAAACGAAGGCACTGTCTTCCCAGGCTTCGGGGGAAAGATATACGCCCTGTGCAACTTTCTCAAAGTGGTTATCTGCGACAAAGCGATAAAAGTTGTCTTTTTTTATACCGCCGCGAAGAGCTTCTTTGGTCAGCAGGAGCCCCGATTCATCGATAAATTGTGCGATTGCTTCCATGGTATCACCAACTTTCGTGCTTATATTATATATTAAATAAGCATAAAAGTCGATAGGTTAACCACCGAATATTAGATAGAATGGCCAAACCTATTTGTCCCCTGAATCCCCTTGTAACTTGCAAACGATTTGTTTTACCTGATGTACCCCCTTGCTTCAAACAATGATTCATCCACTCCTTGCAAAGGTAAATCTTCCAATTTCATAAATTACCCACAATACGAAAACACCTCGAAAACCTATGAATTAAGGATTTCGAGATGCTTATATTTTTCTCAATTCGTATTAAATTAGCTACCATTTTGTCCTTGTCTAATATTTATCCATCCATTTTATTATAAGCAAATTAAGCCAAAATCTGCAAGGGACACCCCCAAATCACCTAAGCTATAATCCAGCTCATAACAGGCGGACGGCTGACTTGTCAAAATCGACTTGCCAGCCGCCCTCCAGAACGTTCAAAACACAATTTGCCATACAATCCCCGTAAAAAGCACGAAAAAAGCCCCGCGAAAACATCGCGAGGCCTTGATAGCACTAATGGTGCCGGAAGCCGGACTTGAACCGGCACGTTGTTGCCAACGGCAGATTTTGAGTCTGCTGCGTCTGCCAATTCCGCCATTCCGGCAAAATGACTTTCAAACAT
>NZ_JAILKR010000047.1 GCF_024693525.1 Selenomonas sp.
TAGAAGAAAAAAACATCCATGGACAGAATATGACTTATGCAAAATTATCGGCCAAGAAAAATAGTTATCCATACACGTTTGAATGTTTTGGTATTCATTCGGGCGAAGATTATTGGATTATTACTTATATTTATAACGAAAACAATAAGACAAGCAAAGAGTTGGTGGAAAAATCAATAAAATCGATTGAGTTTCATTAATTGATACTATAAATACCTCTAAGCAAAAGAGAATATCAGAAAAATGATAGCGGAAGGGAAATTGCCGAATCCAGAAAATATGGATCATGACTATTATTATTTGTCTTTGGGGTTGTCCTATGGAGAAGGTCTTAGTTTGGATCAGAATGCAGGCGTTATTTTGGATAAAAAGGGAGATGAATAGTTGATTACAATGTAGAGGTGTTTTTATTATGCAACGAGCAAAAAAAATCGTAGTCTACCTTATGGCTCTTTGGCTGTTGTGTTTTTTATATAGTGCTGTTATGAATTATTGGGAAAATGGTGATGATTTTAAGCGTGACCCGAAAGTCTTATATGAGATATATGGCGAGTTGCCAATACCTGATAATACAAACGAGATTGAAAAAATAGAATCCATAAGAGAGAGATACTCCGTGTCATTGGATATATATTATTGTACAAGATTATCAAAGGAACAAATCAAACGGTTTTATATTATGTACTTAACCGATAAAGGGTGGAAACAAATCGATAAACAAGATGGCAATTGCATGGTGTTGTTTAAAAAAGACAAATGGAAAATAGCGGTTCAGGATGAGAATGAAAAATATCGAGTAAATATTTATAAAATATATAGATATTAGAGAGGAAAATTCGATTGTTGTTTGTTTATTGTGCAGTGTGGGGGATGCGATTGGCAAGAAAAATTGTAATGTATTTGGTTTTTGCAGGTATGCTGCTATCCGTATATGATGAATTTGCTAATTATATGGAAAATGGGGATGATTTCAAGCGCGATCCTAAAATTATGTATGAAATATATGAGGGGTTGCCTGTCCCAGGTAAAACCGAAGAGGTAGAAAAGAATGAAGCGATAAGAGAAAGGTCTTCCGTATCATTAAATGTTTACTATCATACGGAATTGTCAATCGAAGAAGTTATGCAATTCTATAATTCGCAACTAACTCATGATGGTTGGCAAAAAGTAAAAAATCAAGGTGGAAAAGGACTGGTTTATAAAAAGGAAAAATGGAAAATATCGATACAGGAAGAAAAAAACACCTATCGGGTGCATATCTATAAATTCTATACATACTAAAGGATAAGACTATGAAATTTATCTATTTATTGTATTTGGTGATTATAAGAACATTGATTGAGATTATCAGCACGCCGGATGATATCTTTGCTTGGGGGACGCTGGTGTTTGTTTGCTTGGCAACTTGGTGGGCACGGAAAATAGAGTCGAACGGTGACGAATGATAGGTTAGCAGGAGGATATATGGAACAGGTTACATTAGGACAGCTAAAAGTCGAAGGCTTGCCCTATCAGCGTATAGAAAAAATCCAAATAGATACCAGGGCAGGCCAGCATGGAATCTGTGACCTGCAATTCATCGCACTACCTGCGGCGGACATGTCCTTGGTACAGAGGATAGAGGGGCAGCCCATCAAGGTTTTGTTAAAAACAGAATTGCTTTTTGCGGGTATCATCACGCAGGCAGTCTGGCAGGAGCAGGCTGGGTATAGCTGCTTGCTGGTCCGGGCGGTAACCTTGTCGCAAGCGATGGATATCAAGCGGCACAGCCGTACGTTCCAATCCGAGAGCAAAACACTTAGCGATGTAGCCAATGCCATCGGCCAGCCGTATGGCCTACAGATAGCTGTGCAGGATAATCCTGTTTTGCCGCGTATGCTGTATCAGCACGAGGAAACGGATTGGCAGTTTTTAGTCCGGTTGGCAGAAACGACCGGACATTTTCTGTTTACTAACTGTGCGAGCGATCGGATTCAGCTAAGCGTGGGTTTTGTGCCGTTTTCCAAGCGCCAGCGGGAGGAATATGATAGAATCGATGCTATTTCCCTGCCGGTGAGTACTTGCCGCAAAGTCAAAGAAAATATCCGGCCAATGACGGCGCCTTGTGAGTTTCAGGACACGGGGCTTGCTACGTATGACTGGAAACTGACGGCAGGCCATGGGCTGGAATATGAACAACGGGTACAAGCGGTGCTGGAAAGCCATATCGTCTCCGAAGATGCCCTGCTGATCAATCGTCTTACGCTGCGTCATAAGGAAGGCTGCCGTCCCGAGGCAGAGGAGGAACTGCGCCGCAGGAATATGCCCCAGCAGCTTACCGGTACCATACTGGCGGTCGACGGAACGAATGTCAAGGTAAAATTCGATTGCGATGAACAGCAAGATATCGAAGAGGCTTGCTGGATTCCCTATGAGAATACCGTCAACAACTATCAGTATTCCATGCCGGATGTTGGTGACCATGTATTTGTCTACTTTGAAGAAAACGGTGAAAAGGTAGCGTTAGGCAGTCATCGCGGCGAGCTCGGCGGCAATCCCGATTACGAGGCACCGGAGAACCGCAATCTGACTTCTACGAACAATATGGTTCAGTTTCAGCCAAACAGCGTGGTGATGATTGCGGGGCGCAGTGGCGCGGATTCTGCCTCGATAACGGCGGATGACAGTCGTGGGATTTCGGTCGTCTCGAATCATGATGTGGTGGTACACAGCGGCAAAGATATTGTCATCCAGTCCGGAACGGATAGCGTGGACGATAAATCGGGAAAAGTAGCACCAGGCTTTTGCCGTGGATATGACAAATATATCGGCGATGGCGGCCAGGCATTGGCGCAGACCCTGCAGCTTGATATAGCAGCAGGGAAAATCGGCCAGGATGCAAGTCTTAGTAAAAGCCTTGGGGAACCTAGGGAAGCGCCGGTTACCTCTGACCTGGGCAAGGATTTATTCCGTCAGTCTGGCCAACGGCATACTACTTCACCAATGAATGCTGCGATTGAAGATTTTGCCACTGGGGCTTCCGACGGGCGGATAAACGTCGAGGCGGGGCAAGCGATGACGCTAAAGGTCGGCGGGAACTGGCTTTGTCTCGATGGCGCGACGAATACGGTCGCATTAAAGGCTCCGCTCGTGGCTGGCGAGGGCTATATCCATAATCAATATCCGCAGGAACGGACAACAGAAGATATCGAAATGAATAATCTGAGTCTGGCCATCGATGCCGCTTTGCTGGTGGCTTGCTTTACGCCAGTGGGGCCTGCTGCGGCTGTGATTTTATCCGTGAAGACTATTGGCGAAGACTTACGGGCAGGGAATAAAAAGGATGCGGCAATTGATACGGCTTTAGCCATGCTGCCTGTGGCTGGCAATATTTTTGCCAGAACGAAAAGAGGAGCTGAGGCTATCCGCAGCGCCAGTAATGGCTTAAAGGCAGCACGGTTGGCGGCAAGAACCAAAATCGATAAGGCCTGGGGCGCGCTGAAAAAATTTGCCTCAGACCATGTGTCGCTGGAGAAAATCGACAAGGCCATTATCCAAGGGGCCAAGGCAAGGCCATGGCTCAGAAGCAAAATGGGAAATCTGCCGAAAAATCTTGTCATGAGTTGCGGGCGGAAAAGCAGCGGCAATAAGATGCGGGAAAGGACAGCGCTAAATGGTGCCCCAGAAAAGGCGAAAAATACGACACCGGCAGTATCCGGCACGCAAAATGGAGCCAATGGGAAAACGTCGGTGGCCGATCCGATAGATGCCGTGACCGGCAGTTTTTGTATGACTGTGACCGATTACCGTCAGAAGGATTTCGTGGAGGACTTCCTGCTGACGCGTACGTATGAATCCATCTACGAAAATCCCGGGCAGCACCTCGGCCGCCGCTGGCTTATCAACGTGGGGAGTGCACTGGAGCGGCGGGAGAAGCAGGTGCGCATCCTGTGCGCCGATATGCATTTGGAAAAATTCGCGCTGCAGGCAGATGGCAGCTGGCAAAATGAACGGGGCGGCGATCGGGGAATCACGCTAGCGGAAAACGAAACCGGCTATCAGCTGGATAATTGCCACCAGCAGAAAACGTATTTTTATAACAAATCCGGGCAGCTCACGGATATGGTTTTGTGCCAAAAGGCCAAGATCCATATCGAGTATCAAGGCAGGCAAATCCAGACTGTGCGCTTGGCGGATGGACAGGAATTATCCTTCCTTTATGCGGAGGACAAAATCGCGCAGATTACCGACGGGATAGGCCGCACCATCTGCTATGAATATGAGGATGACCTGCTGACCTGCGTGACCTATCCCAATGGCGGCCAGGCAAAGTATACCTATACGCCGGAAGGCTGGATTCGTACCGTTACCGATCTGAATGGCATCTGTTATCTGCAGAATGATTACGACCGTGAGGGAAGGGTACTGCATCAGCAGATGAAAAATGGTGCGGAATATCTCTTATTCTACGATGATCAGAACCGCCGAACGACCGTAACCGACCAGCATAGCGGCAAACGGGTGACCTATCACTGGAATCGGCAGCATTTGGTGGAAAAAACCGTCTATCCGGATGACACGACGGCGGAAAAGGCCTATGATGAGCGGGAGAATGTAATCTATGCGAAGGACCGGCTCGGACGGGAAACCAAGCGCACATACAACGAAGCTTCCCAGCTGCTGCGCGAGGAACTGCCCAGCGGATTGACACGTCAGCTTGCCTATGACGGCGAGGGACGCTTGCAGGAAGAAACGGATAGCGAGGGGGGCTGTATCCGCTACCGCTATGACAAGCATGGCTGGCTGATTGCCCGCGAGACGAAGCTGGGCGAAGGAAAGTGGAAAAAGGAAAGCTGGCAGTATGACTTTCGGGGCCGCGTCCTGACCCAGGCGGTAAATGGGTGCGAAACAACCTATAGCTATGAAGGAACGCTGCCGGTCCCGAGCAGTATGATGCTGCCGGAGGGCGGCTGGTTCAACTATGAGTACGATAAGGTCTGCCGCCTTATGTGCATCCAAAGCGAATTCGGTGAGCGCAGTTTTGGCTATGATGTCATGGACTATCGGGCCTGCGATACCGATGCGTTGGGGCATATGGAAAGCTGGCAGTATGACCTCATGGGCAATTTGCAGAAGCATATCACGCCCAAGGAACAGGATAAGGGCGATGACCAGCAGGTCAGCCGCTATGTCTATGACTCGATGGATCACTGTATCCTGGAAATGGCGCCCGAGGGAATCGTCTATGCCCGCGCCTATGATGCAGAAGGGAATCTTATCAAGGAAGTCCACCCGGAGGCCTATGCCCCCGAAACCGGAGATGGCGAGGGCACCCTTTACGACTACGACACCGATGGACGCAAAATCCGCATCCATTATCCCGATGGTGGTGTGGAGCGGCGCTTCTATGATGCAGAGGGAAATCTCTGCAAGCGGGTAACACCGAATCATTATGATGCATCCACGGACGATGGCGCAGGTATGAGCTATACGTATGATGCAGGCAATCGCCGCACCACGGTGAAGAACGAAGCTGGCGACCTGCTCGAAGTCTCCCGCTATGATGCCAAAGGCCGCTGCATCTATCATCAGGATGCTGGCCAGCTCGAAGCCAGCCGTGACGGCATGGTTTATGCGACAATCTATAAATACGACTTGGCCGGCAATAAGCTCGAAGAACGCAGGGCGGTCGCAGAAAAAGATGGCGCTATCCAATATAGCCTGCGGCGATGGACCTATGATATCCATGGCAATATCATCGAGGAAAAGACCTGGCTTACGCTGCAAAGCGAGAACAGTGCCAGCGGACTTACGCGCATCATTCACCAAGATTATGATAAGCAGAACCGGCTGATCCGCGTAACAGATAATCTGGGGGCAGAGGTCAAATACACCTACAACAGCATCGGCAAACGAACCAGTGAGGAACGTAAGATCAATGCCACAGAAACCCAGCGGATTGCGTATCGCTATGATAAAGCTGGCCGTCTCATCGACCGCGCAGACAAGAGCTTGTCTATGAACACGAGGGCAATGTGACCGAGCGCCGACTGCCGCAGGGGATGACCTATCGGTATCATGATGGTTCACTAAGAAGGGGGTTGATTTATAAATGAACATAGAAGAAATGAAAAAAAAATTACAAGCGTTGGAGGTACCTGATTATCTGTATGCATTAACGTTAAAACTTCCATCGGATCAATTTTATATAGGAAAAATTAGCGATAAAAACGAGTGGGAAGTATATTATGGAGAACGTGGTAGAAAAAATGATAGGAAAGTTTTTGATGATGAAAGTAAAGCGTGTGAATATT
>NZ_JAILKR010000069.1 GCF_024693525.1 Selenomonas sp.
GTGCAGAAGGCATCGAAACCAAAGAAGTCGAAAGAGACTCAGTCTAAGGAGGAAAACAGTAATGCCAAAGATTAAAACTCGCAGAGCTGCTGCAAAACGCTTTACCGTAACGGGTAGTGGTGAATTCAAACGTAACAAGGCTTTCAAGAGCCATATCCTGGAGAAGAAATCTCCGAAACGCAAACGCAACCTGCGTAAAGCTGCTCTTATCACGGCTGCTGATCATGGCCGCGTCAAGAGAATGCTTCCGTACGCATAATCTGGTAACAGATAGATAGATTCGCATTATTTAGGAGGATGAAAACATGCCAAGAGTAAAAGTAGGCGTGACTGCACATAGACGTCATAAGAAAATCCTGAAGCTCGCTAAGGGCTACAAAGGTACGAAGAGCAAACAGTTCAAAAAAGCTAACGAGACCGTAATGAAGGCTCTCTACTACGCACGTGCTGACCGTCGTGCGAAGAAGGGCGATTTCCGTCGTCTCTGGATTGCTCGTATCAACGCTGCTGCACGCGTTAACGGTCTTTCCTACAGCCGTATGATTTGCGGCCTGACGAAAGCTGGCGTTGAGGTTAACCGCAAGATGCTGGCTGACCTGGCAGTTTCCGACGAGAAAGCATTCGCTCAGCTCGTTGCTGTTGCTAAAGAGAACCTGTAATTAATAGGTTTGAAATGAAGATGCAGGGTTGATGGAACCGTTGGTTCTGTCAGCCCTTTTCTTGTATTTGGAGGATAAAGCATGGAGCAGAGAATCGATAGTCCTGCCAACAAAAAGGTGAAGCTGGCTGCCAGCCTCCACAATCGCAAACATCGCGACAAAGAGGGGCTGTTTATTGCCGAGGGGATTCGCTTGGTGGAAATGGCGGCAGCATCGGATTGGAATATCCGCTATGGGTTTTATACGCCGGAGCTCTTGAACCAGGCGCGGGGAAAAGAACTCTGTGCGACGCTTACCAACCGAGGCGTAAGCCTTTATGAACTGCCGGCTGCGGTTTACCAGAAAGCCAGTGCAACAGATACCCCTCAGGGAATTTTAGTCGTGGTAGAGCAAAAGAAAAGCCGCCTGGAAGAATTGGCGGCGGGAGAAAATCCTATCTATGTAGTTCTCGATGGCGTGCAGGACCCAGGCAATGCTGGAACGATTATCCGTACAGCTGATGCGGTGGGAGCTGATGGCGTAATCCTGCTGAAGGGTTCCGT
Source organism: Selenomonas sp. (assembly GCF_024693525.1). The sequence goes on from NZ_JAILKR010000069.1 coordinate 1,202, forward strand.
GGATGTATTTGGCGATAAGACAGTCCGCTCGACGATGGGGAGTTTGTTTCATCTGCCAGTCTGTACGGAGGCGACGACTGCGGAACTGCAGGAATTTTTGATAAGTCAAAATGTGACGCTTTATGCTACCGCGCTCGATGCCTCTGCTAAGCCGCACTTTGTCCAGGATTTTCGGCAGGGTTGTGCGATTGTATTCGGTAATGAAGGAAATGGCGTATCCGCTGAGCTTCTCCAAACGGCGGTGAAAACCTATATTCCCATGTATGGGGAAGCTGAGTCGCTCAATGTGGGTGTTTCGGCGGCTGTCGTTTTGTACGAAGCCGTAAGACAGCGAAAGTTTTAAGGCGCTTCCCAATAGTAGTAGACGCCGAGTTTGCCAGTTTTTACGCAAATAGATAAGTCCGTTTGACCGGTCAGCAATTCATTGCTAACGGCTTGGGGGAATTGTTGCGTTAAGGTCGCATCAGTCAGCGGCCAGCGGACATTGTTGATGGTCACGCCTGAGCAGCTTTCTGTGAAGGGGAGTAGGGAGATGGCCTTGGGAATGGTCGCGAAAGCCAGAGTTATGGATTGGTCTGGCTTGGCATAAATTAGGGCCTCAGATTCGTCAATCAGTGCACAGGGGATGTCGAGACTGGCACAGCTGAACATGGTGCTGTAGGCGTGGTCGAAACGTCCGCCAAAGGCACCGGTCACGATGATGGCAGGGGCGCCTGCTTCAATCATCAGCTTTAGTGCCAGTTGCGTATCGGTGAAATCCTTGGCTACAGGATATTCTTTGAGGGAAACGCCAAGGTTTTTGGCCCAGTCCCAGGATTGGGGGCTGGCGCTGTCACCGTCGCCTAGCAGCACATCGGGGACAAGGTTTGCCTGCTGGCAGGTATCGATGCCGTGATCAGCAGCCCAGCAACGGTCGAATCCCCGCAATTGGGTGAGCCAGGATGTCGCAGGTGCCCGGCCTCCTGTGATGAGAAGCCAGGGGTTATTGCGAGCAGAATAGGAAGAATAGGATAACGATAATTGTGGAAATTCCATGAGAATACCTCGATACTAGCGTGGAATGGGAAATGATTTTCGGTGAATGGATAAGTATGTTATAATAAGTTTATCGTGTATAGCATAGCACGTAAATTTTTAAGGAGCAACCAAAAGGGGACTGATACATTATGGTAAAGTTCAAATATTATGGACATTCCTGTTTTTTGTTAGATGATGGACAGTACAAAGTGCTGGTTGATCCGTTTTTGACGGGAAATCCGAAAGCCACCATTAAGATGGAAGAGGTGGAGTGTGATTTCATTTTGATTTCTCACGCGCATGGCGATCATTTGGGCGATGCACCGGAGATCGCGGGCCGCACGGGGGCAGAGCTGGTGAGCACGCCGGAAGTCCTCGGTGTATGCGAGGCTCGGGTGCCGGGACTGAAGCAGCATCCGATGAATCTTGGCGGATCGATTCATCTGCCCTTCGGCAAGGTGCGCATGACTATGGCAAAGCATAGTTCTGGCGTTGCGGGCGGCATTGCCTGCGGTTTTGTCATCTATATGGGCGGCCTGAAGATTTATTTTGCTGGCGATACGGCGCTCTTTGGCGATATGCAGATTATCGGTCGTAAGGACGAACTTGACTATGCGATCCTGCCAATCGGGGATAACTACACCATGGGCCTTGAGGATGCGGCCCTGGCTGCGCAGTGGTTAAATGCTCGTCATGTCATTCCGGTTCATTATAACACCTGGCCAATCATTAACCAAGATGTCAAGCATTATGCAGAGATTACTGAGGCGATGTCACGGGCGCAAGTTCATGTGGTTGACCCGGGCAGTGAGATTGAGCTTTAATGGCAAAAGATAAGTTACTGGTAATACTAGGGCCCACAGCTGTGGGGAAAACGGCTCTTTCGATTGAGTTGGCCAAACAATTGGATACGGAAATCATCTCCGGCGATTCCATGCTGGTGTACCGTGGCTTCGATATCGGGGCGGCGAAACCGAGCCTTGCCGAACGGCAGGGAATTGTCCATCACTTGGTGGACATTATGCCGCCGGATGAGAAATTCAACGTCACGGATTTTATCGAAGGGGCCCAGCCGATTATCCATGAGCTCAATGAGCGGGGCAAAATCCCCATTTTGGCTGGTGGTACAGGACTCTACGTCAAGGCTCTGCTGGAAGGGTATCAGTTTAACGAAACCGCTGGTCATGAGGCGTATCGGCAAGAACTGCAGCAGCTAGGCGAACAAAATGGTCACGAGTTTGTCCACGCTATGCTGGCGAAGGTTAATCCCGAGGCGGCGGCAAGGCTTCATCCCAACGATTTTCGCCGCGTTGTCCGGGCGCTGGAAGTTGCCCATTTTGGCAACGAACGGATTTCCCAGAGCAAGGCGGCCGATAACGGCGAACTTTGTTACGATGTGCTGGTAATCGGCCTGGAACGGGAGCGGCAGGAGCTCTATAACCGCATCAATCGACGGGTGGAGCTCATGTTTGAAGCGGGTCTCGTGGAGGAAGTAGCGGGGCTGTTGGCGGCGGGCATAAACCGTGAGGAGCAGGCCATGAAGGGTATTGGCTACAAGGAGACAGCGGCGTATCTGGCTGGTGAAATGTCAAAGAGCGAGGCTTTAGCGCTCATACAGAAATCCACGCGCCATTTCGCCAAGCGCCAGCTGACCTGGTACCGGAAGATGCCCTATATCCATTGGTATGAGGTGGATGAGCTTAGCGAAGCGGAACTATTGGCAGATGTTTTGCAGGAGGTTGCAGGATTTTTTCCCGCAAGGTAGAATTTATTACTAGAGAACCATAATGGAGGGATTAATATGCCAGCAAAACCAACAATCAATCTGCAAGATAGTTTTTTGAATCAGGTCCGCAAGGAAAATGTTGCGGTAACGATTCACCTCGTCAATGGCTTTCAGATTAAAGGCAACGTCAAGGGCTTTGATAACTTCACAGTCGTGCTTGATGTATCGGGGAAACAGCAGATGGTTTATAAACATGCGATTTCCACCATTACGCCGGTGCGTCCCGTAAGTGGCGTGTTCGGAGTTGAAAAACGCGAAGGCGAAGAATAAGGAAGATAGATTACAGGAGGACCTTCCTTGCGGAAGGTCCTTTTTCGTGCCTGTCAGGATGCGCAGGAGGAAGGATAGTAAAATGAAGACAAGAGGATTTGAATGCGTGTCGACGTGGCGGGATAAAAAGATTCACCTGCCCCAGCGCAAGACGGCGGCCAGTGCTGGCTATGATATTGAGGCTGGGGAAGATGCCCTGCTGACGCCGGGGGAGCTTACGATGGTTCCCACGGGGGTCAAGGCCTTTATGCAGCCCGATGAGGTGCTGATGATTCACATTCGTTCTAGCATGGCCGTCAAGCATCAGCTGGTGCTCATGAACAGCGTGGGAGTAGTGGATTCGGACTACTACAACAATGAAGACAACGAAGGCCATATCTTTATCGCCTTTTGGAACCGGGGGACGGAACCCGTTGCCATCAAGAAGGGGGAGCGCATTGCCCAGGGGATATTCCAGAAGTATCTGACGGCGGATGAAGATGAGGCAGGTAAGGGAGCTGCTCGTCAGGGTGGCTTTGGCTCGACGGGAAAGGCGTGAGGAAAATGGCAGAGGAAGGCATGGATTTGTTTGCAATGCCGGTTGACCAGTCAAATTTTGACAAGTCAAATGCTGACTGGTCAAGGGATGGGGCCGTGCGTCCCTTTGAGCCTCTGGCCCAGCGCATGCGGCCGCGCAACTTCCAGGAGTTTATCGGCCAGCAGGAAGCCGTGGGGGCCGGCCGCTTCCTGCGGCAGATGATTGAACGGGATCAGATTTCTTCGATGATTCTCTATGGGCCGCCGGGCACGGGCAAGACGACGCTGGCCCAGATGATTGCGGGTATGACTGGCAGTGCCTTTCGCAAGCTCAATGCTGTGGCCTCGGGGATTCAGGATATCCGCGCTATTGTTAAGGAGGCTGATGAACAGCGCAAATATTACCAAAAGCGAACCATCGTATTCATCGACGAGATTCATCGTTTCAACAAGAGTCAGCAGGATGTTTTGCTGCCCTATGTGGAAGATGGCCGCTTGATTTTAATCGGTGCGACCACGGAGAATCCCTTCTTTGAAGTCAATCATGCTTTGCTATCCCGCGTTCGCATCGTGCGGCTCTATCAGCTTACCGATGGCCAGTTGGTGAAAATTTTGCGGCAGGCCCTGGCTGATACCGAACGAGGACTGGGGGGGCAGTCCCTTGAGGTGGCCGATGATGTCTTGCTGGGCATTGCCCAGCTGGCTGGTGGCGATGCCCGCATGGCGTTAAACATTCTGGAAGGGGCAGCGTCGATGCTGCCACCTAATGGTGGTACGGTTACGCTTGCGATGGTGCAGGAGATTTTGGGCCAGCGGGTTCAGCGCTATGACAAGAAGGGTGACAACCATTACGATACGGTGTCGGCCTTTATCAAGAGCATGCGCGGCAGTGACCCGGATGCGGCGCTGCATTATCTGGCGCGCATGCTGGCCGCAGGGGAGGATGTCAAGTTCATTGCCCGACGGGTGGTCATTTGTGCATCGGAGGATGTGGGTAACGCGGACCCCATGGCACTGGTTGTCGCCATGAACGCAGCGCAGGCCGTGCAGTTTGTCGGCATGCCGGAGGCGCGGATTGTGCTGGGGCAGGCCGTGACCTATATCGCCTCGGCGCCGAAAAGCAACGCGGCGTATATGGGAGTTGATGCGGCTTTGCAGGATGTTCGCAGCAAAAATTGTGGCGCGGTGCCGATGCATTTGCGGGATGCCCATTATAAGGGAGCGGCTAAGCTGGGGCATGGCACGGAGTATATTTATCCCCACAGCTATCCGGATCATTTCACCAAGCAACAGTATCTGCCAAAGGAATTGGCCGGAGCGCATTATTATGAACCCACGGCGAACGGTACGGAAAAACGATTGGGGGAGTATCTCCATCGCTGCTGGCCAGAACGCTTTTGACAGACGCAGAGGATTCTGTTATATTGGTTGCATATAAATCTGACAAAACTGCTCGGGATTCGTCAATTCCTAGGGAGCAGATGAGGTGAACCATGAAGATTTCAACTAAAGGACGATATAGTGTGACGGCTCTTTATGAACTGGCACTTCATTATGGCACCGGTCCGTTGCCGTTAAAAAATATAGCGCAAGGACAGGGCCTTTCCGAAAATTATCTGGAGCAGTTGATGTTGCCGCTGCGCCGGGCGGGGCTCGTCAAGAGCATTCGCGGAGCCCAGGGCGGGTACATGCTGGGCCGGGAGCCCAAAGATATCACCATCGGCGAAATCATCACGACGGTGGAGGGGCCCATTGCGGTGGTGGACTGCCTGCTGGCAGAGGCCGGTGCTGAGGACCAGCCTTGTGAGCGCGCTTGTGCCTGCGTGACCCGCGGCATTTGGGAAAAGGTCTGCGACAGCATCAGTGAGGTGCTGGGCAGTATTACCCTCCAGACGCTGATGGATAACGATAAGGGCAGCGACCATGTGGGGTGTGCGCGATGAATCCCGTTTATTTGGACTATGCCGCTACAACCCCGGTGGATGAAAGGGTTCTTAAAACCATGCTGCCGTATTTTTCGGCTCAGTTTGGCAATCCCTCCAGTGTCTATTCCTATGGGCGCATGGCAAGAGCTGCGGTGGCTAAGGCCCGTGGGCAGGTGGCAGCGCTTCTCCATGCCGAGCCTGCAGAAATATTTTTTACCAGTGGCGGCAGCGAAAGTGACAATTGGGTGTTAAAGGGCATGGCCTTTGCTCTGCGCCGTGCTGGTAAGGGCAATCACATCATCACCAGTCAGGTGGAGCACCATGCGGTGTTAAATGCCTGCGCCTGGTTGGAGCAGCAGGGCTTTGCTGTTACCTATCTGCCGGTGGATGAACTGGGCCGGGTGAAACCGGAAACGGTGGAAAAGGCTTTGCGGGAGGATACGATTCTCGTCAGCATTATGACGGCCAACAACGAAGTGGGGACCATCGAACCCATTGCCGAAATCGGTGCTCTCTTGCAGGCACGGCAGATTTTTTTCCATACGGATGCCGTGCAGGCGGCTGGACATATTCCCTTGTCCGTGGCGGAGCTCCATGTGGATGCCCTTTCCCTTTCGGGGCATAAGCTCTACGGCCCTAAGGGCATCGGTGCCCTCTATCTGCGCCGTGGCTTTTTGCCGGATGCACTGATTCATGGCGGCGGGCAGGAGCGTGACCTGCGGGCTGGCACTGAAAACACGGCGGGCATTGTGGGCCTTGGTGAGGCGGCGGCCCTTGCTCAGGCAGATCTTGCCACGGAATGGGAGCGGCTGTCGGAGCTTCGCGATTGGCTGGCGACAGAAATCAAAAAGCTTCCTGGCTGTTGGATTAACGGCGACGAGGAGTACCGGCTGCCGGGAAATGTGAATTTTGGCGTGGCGGGAATCGCACAGGATACTTTGCTGATCCGTCTCGATATGGCAGGCTTTGCCGTGTCGGCGGGCAGTGCCTGCAGTGTCGGTTCCCTTACTCCGTCCCATGTGCTGACGGCCATGGGGCAATCGGCCGATAAAGCTGGTTCGGCCATTCGCGTGACGTTGGGCCGTTATACTACCGAAGAAATGCTGCACCGCTTTGTGAAAGCTTTGACACAAGCGGTGGCCGCCATACGGCAACAGAGTGCATAACCGAATGGCATAACGATGCAATTTGCGAAACTCCCCCGGAGACGGGGGAGTTTTTACATGATGGCTGAATAACCAATGAATTGTAAAAAAATTTGTATTGCCTGTTTGAATTATGTATAATGTAGAAAGGTAGTGTTTGTTTTAAGCATAATGCAAAAATCAAGACCATATGGGAGGCTTATGATTTAATATGTTGGGAGATATGCTTCGTTCAGAGCGCGAGAGACAGGGTCTTTCGATTCGTGATATTGAAAAGGGCACGAGTATTCGTGCTTTGTATATAGAGTCTATTGAGGCAGGCGATTATTCGCAGCTGCCGGGTGAAGTTTATACCAAGGGCTTTATCCGCAACTATGCCAACTTCCTGAAGATGGATGCCGATGCCATGGTAAAACATTATATGGAAGAAAATCATCCGGAAAAAGCAGCCCAGCAGGAAGCAGCTGCCCAACAGGCGGCAACGGAAACGGCTAAGAAAGTGGAGAAGGAACCGGCCTTTTCTACGGGCAGTGACTTCCGTGAGAGGGTGGAAAAGTCCCATAAGAATCAGAATCTGCTGTTGATTGCTGTATTGGTTCTGGTGGTGGCAGCAGGCGCCTTCTACCTGCTTAATTCGGACAGCAAGCCGGCGGCTAAGAGTCCGGCACCGGCGCAGACCTCGTCCCAGCAGGCTAAAGCACCGGCATCTGAGCAGTCGGAAAAAAAGGCTGAGGCACCGAAAAAAGCCGAAGGGGTAGAAGTGGTAGCGAAAGTGACGGATGCCTGCTGGACCCAGGTAAAGGCAGACGGCAAGACGGTCTACGAGGGAACGCTGCAGAAGGGCAAGACGGAAACTTGGAAGGCCAAGGAAAAATTGGTTATCGTTGCCGGTAATGCCGGTGCGGTTGAACTTAAAATCAACGGCAAGGACAGCGGCAAGATGGGGGCCCAGGGCCAGGTAGCAGAAAAAATCTACACGCCGGAGGGCGAAACTTCTGCCGCTAATCAGAGCAAGAAGGATAGCAAGAAATAATGAATGGATTTTTGCCAATCAGCAAAAAAGATATGGAGGAGCGTGGCTGGCAGCAGCTGGATTTCATATTCGTATCCGGGGATGCGTATGTGGACCATCCAAGTTTTGGGCCGGCCATTCTTTGCCGGCTGTTGGAAAAGCACGGCTATAAAGTAGGAATTATACCCCAGCCGGACTGGCATTCTACCAGGGACTTTGACCGCCTGGGAAAACCGCGGCTGGGGTTTCTTGTCTCAGCAGGCAATATGGATTCCCTGCTGAATAAGTTTACGGCCTCCCGCAAGGTTCGCCATCAAGATGCTTACTCGCCAGGGGGCAAGGCTGGTTTTCGTCCCGAACGGGCCACTATTGTCTACTGCAACCGCCTGCGGGAGCTCTATCATGATGTGCCCATTATCATCGGCGGCATTGAGGCCAGCCTTCGCCGGCTGGCTCATTACGACTATTGGAGCAATTCGGTGCGGCGGTCAATTCTCGTGGATAGCCAGGCGGACTTGCTCATTTTCGGCATGGGGGAGCGGGCCCTTTTGGAAGTAGCGGCGGACCTTCAGCAGGGCGTGGCGATTGAGAACATCCAGGATGTTCAGGGTACCTGCTATCGCGTCCCCAATATGGATTATGTATGGGACCATCTTCCTTTGCCTTCCTTTGCTGAGGTTGCTCATTCCAAACAGAAATTTGCCGAGTCCTTTAAATTGGAATATCTGGAACAGGACCCCATTCGTGGTCGGAAACTGGCCCAGCAGAACGATGAATGGTGCGTGGTTCAGAATCCTCCGGCAAAGCCTCTGACGGAAGCTCAGATGGATGAGATTTACGACTTGCCCTATATGAGGACTTGGCATCCTATCTACGATAAGGATGGTGGCGTTCCGGCCATTCAGGAAGTCCAATTCAGTTTGGTGAGTCAGCGCGGCTGTTTCGGCGGCTGCAATTTTTGTGCGATTATCTCCCATGAGGGTCGGATTATCCAGCGTCGCAGTCACGAATCCCTGTTGCGGGAGGCAAAAATCCTCACCCAGCAAAAGGGATTTAAAGGCTATATCCACGATGTCGGCGGCCCTACGGCGAATTTCCGGCGCACGAGCTGTGATGGACAGCTAGAGCGCGGCACCTGCCGCGGCAAGCCGTGCCTTTCGCCGATTCCCTGCCGGAATCTAGTGGTGGACCATAGCGATTACCTCAAACTTTTGCGTGAGCTTCGGCAGCTGCCGAGAGTCAAAAAGGTTTTTGTGCGCTCGGGCGTGCGGTTTGATTACTTGATGCTGGCAAAGGATGATTTCTTAGAAGAACTTTGCAAGTATCATATCAGTGGACAGTTAAAGATTGCACCGGAACACGTTTCCGACCGCGTGACGCGCATGATGGGGAAATCCAATCGCAAGGTCTATCAGGCGTTTGCCGAGCGCTTCCGCAAGATGAACGAAAGGCTTGGGCTCAAGCAGTATCTGGTTCCGTATTTCATGTCCAGTCATCCTGGTTCAGAACTTTCGGATGCGATAGAGTTGGCGGAATTTATCCGCGATATGGGCTATCATCCCCAGCAGGTACAGGATTTTATTCCCACGCCGGGGACTTTATCCACAGCGATGTGGTATACGGGAATTGACCCGCTGACGGGGGAGAAGGTCTATACGGCAAAGTCCTACGAAGAAAAGCTCATGCAGCGGTCGCTTATGCAGTATTGGCTGCCGAAGAATCAGGAAATCGTGCGCAAGGCACTGCGGCTGGCTCATCGAGAAGACCTTATCGGTTTTGACCGGAAGTGTCTGGTGCGGCCGGAAGGAAGCGAGCATAGGAAAAAAGACGGAGGGGTTCAAGTCCCCAACCGGAAGAAGAAACGAAACGTCAATCGGAAAAAGACCGGTAAAGATAAGCCGGTAATTAGAGAGAAGAGGGTGCGGCGATGAAATGTCCATATTGTAAGCAGGCAGACAGCCGGGTTATTGATTCGCGGGCGGCGGAAGATGGGGCAACCATCCGCCGCCGCCGCGAATGCAACGGCTGTGGCAAACGGTTCACGACCTATGAGGTTGTAGAGAAACTTCCCTTGATGGTGGTCAAGAACGATGGCCGCCGGGAAGTGTTTAAACGGGATAAAATCCTAAACGGAGTAATTCGTTCTTGCGATAAGCGGGATATTTCCATGGAGCGCATTGTGGCCCTGGTAAATGAAATCGAACGGGATGTGCGCAATACCATGGAGCAGGAAGTAAAGTCTTCGAAGATTGGTGAATTGGTTATGGAGCGGCTCAAGGACTTCGATGAGGTGGCCTATATCCGGTTTGCCTCGGTTTACCGCAAGTTTGCCGATATTACCAGCTTCGTGGATGAACTGAACAAACTTCAGGCCCATAAGACCGAAGAGCAGAAATAAGACTAGGAGGATAGGCGTCGTTGGATTTTGAACTCAAGCGGGAATTAAAGGAATTGTTGGCAGGCGAACGTGGTTACTATCGGTATCCCATGGGAACGCGGACCCCGTTTGCACTGGTGTATCCCAATTCGTATTTCGTGGGGATGTCCAATTTGGGCTTGCATATCGTCTACGAGCTGCTAAATGAGCGGGATGATGTGGCCTGTGAGCGCGTGTTTCTGCCCGAACGCAAGGAAATCAAGCGTTATGAAAACACCAGGACCCCGCTAATGAGTATTGAAAATCAGACGCCCCTTTACGAATTTCCCCTCATTGGCTTTGTTCTGTCCTTTGAGATGGATTACTTTAACGTCCTGCAAATGCTGGAATTGGGGAAAGTCAAGGTTAAGGCGGCGGACCGTGGGGACAAGGACCCCCTGGTTATAGCCGGAGGCCCTTGTGCCACCTTTAATCCCGAGCCCTTGTCCGGCGTCGTCGATGCCTTTATCATCGGCGAGGGGGAAGTGGTCATGCCGGCGCTGATTGACGCTTGGAATGAGGCAAAGCGTCAGGGACTTAATCGACAGGAACTATTGCGCAGCCTAGCGGCAGTCCCCGGTGTTTATGTGCCGGCGCTTTATCAGCATCATTACGATGAAGCGGGTAGACTCCTTTCCATTGAACCACTGGCAGGGGCGCCGGGGACGGTGGCCCGCCAGTGGGTGCAGGATTTGGATGCGCATCCTGCCCATACGGTGGTCGTTACCGATAATACGGAGTTTAATTTCTACCTTATTGAGACGGCCCGGGGCTGTGGCCGCCATTGTAGGTTTTGCATGGCGGGCTATTGCTTCCGCCGTCCGCGCAATCGTTCCCTGGGCGTCATAACGCAGGAGGTAAAGAAAGCCCTGGCCTATAAGAAGCGCATCGGACTTATGGGGGCAGCGATTTCCGACTATCCAGAAATCAATGAACTCTGCAAGGAAATCCTCGGAGAAGGGTTGTCGATGTCGGTGGCTTCCTTCCGGGCCGATTCGGTCACGCAGGAGCTGGTGGATTCGCTGGCGCAAAGTGGTCTCAAAACGCTTACGATGGCTCCTGAGGCGGGAAGCAAGCGTATGCGGGCGGTGATCAACAAGGGCATTGAGGAAGAGCATCTCTTTACGTCCATGGAGATGGGAATCGCTGCCGGGATTCGCAATTTTCGCCTCTACATTATGATTGGCCTGCCCTTTGAACAGGAAGAAGATATTGAGGCCATTATCGATTTGGCCAATCGGCTGAAGGATTACATGGAAGAAAAGGGAGCCAAGGGCACCTTGACCCTTTCGGTTAATCCGTTCATCCCTAAGCCGTTTACGCCGTTCCAATGGAAAGGGATGGCTGACCGCAAATATGTGGAGCATGCTTTTAAACATATGACGCAGAGCTTGCGAAAGCGAAAAAATATTATCGTCAATGTGGAATCCCCCAAGGAAGCCTATGTACAGGGGGTTCTTGCTCGTGGGGACCGTCGGGTCGCAGAGGCACTCTTGCTGGCTCATGAGTTGGGGGGCAGCAAGGCCTTCAAGCGCGCGATGAAGGAATGTGGCTTGTCCATGGAAACGTATCTGTACCGGGAGCGTGAGGAAACGGAGCTGTTCCCGTGGGAACGGTTGGATATGGGATTTACGCGGGAATATCTTTACAACGAATTGAAAAAAGCCGATGCGCAGAAACCGACGATACCGTGTTTTGACGGCTGTCATCGTTGTGGTGTCTGCTAAGGCCAAGCGATAAACATAAAGAAGGTGCATTACGATGAGTTTCGTTCTTGAACATATGCGAAATAACCTTTGGCGTGGGAAATTCTCATCTTTTCCGGAGGAGCTCTGCGTTCACGGACTGACGGGAAGACTAGGCGGTGTGAGCAAGAAGCCCTATGATTCCTTGAATATGGCTTTGCACGTGGGGGATAATCCAGAAGACGTTTGGGAGAACCGTCGCCGGTTCTTGCATGCGTTAGGCCTCAAGGCTGAGGAGTTGGTCACACCGGAGCAGGTTCATGGCCAGCGCATTGTTCGCGTGGGCCGCGAGGAAGCCGGCCGTGGGGCCAAGGCCTATGCGGATTCTATTCCGGAAACCGACGCGCTGATAACCGATGAGCCTGGCCTGCCGCTGGTACTTTGCTTTGCCGACTGCACGCCGGTTCTCTTATTGGACCCCGAGAATCGGGCCGTTGGCATTGCACATGGTGGCTGGAAGGGAACGGTGAAGAAAATTGCCCAGAAGACAGTCATGGCAATGACAAAGGAATTTGGCACGAAACCTAGCAATGTGTTGGCGGCCATTGGGCCGGCCATCGGTCCTTGCTGTTATGAGGTAGGGGATGAAGTGGCAGAAAAATTCCGGGAAGCTTTTCCGTATCACGCCGAGAAAATCATTCTTTCCGAAGGGGATAAGATTCATTTGAATCTTTGGCAGGCCAACCGCCTGCAGCTCATGGACATCGGCGTGAAAAGCGGGAATATCGATATGGCAGATACTTGCACGGCTTGCAAGCACCAATGGTTTTATTCCTACCGTGCGGATGGCGGCACGACTGGCCGCATGGCCGCGGTTATTGCACTGAACAAATACTGACGGGGGTAATTGCATGATAGCAGATAAGTTTCATGAAGTTGAAGCAAGAATCAAAGAAAGCATGCAGCGGCGTACCCGTGTACCAAAGGATGCGCCCGTTACACTGATCGCTGTGACGAAGAATCATGATGTTGAAGCCATGCGCGAGGCCATTGATGCCGGCGCTACGGACATCGGGGAAAACCGCATCCAGGAGGCCAAAGAAAAGTATGAGACCTTGGACCGCTCAGTCATTTGGCACCTCATCGGTCATTTGCAGACCAATAAAGCCAAAGTGGCGGTTAAACTCTTTGATCTGATTCATTCGGTGGATACGATTCATTTGGCCAAGGAGATTGACAAAGAAGCGGGAAAAATCGGCAAGGTGCAGGACATCCTCGTCCAGGTCAATTTGGCCAAAGAGGAAAGCAAGTCTGGCGTTTACAAAGAAGACCTGCGGGAGATGCTGGACTTGGTGGAGGAGCTTCCCCATGTCCGCCTCTGTGGTTTGATGTGTATTGCGCCAAACTATGAAGAGGTGGAGGACTGCCGGCCGCTTTTCCGGGAAATGTATGGAATTTACCAAAAAGTAAAGGAAATTCCCTATCAGACGGCGAATATTAAATATCTATCCATGGGCATGACCCATGATTATCCAATCGCGGTGGAAGAGGGCGCGAATATGGTTCGTGTGGGCACCGCTATATTTGGACCGCGACAATACTAAAGAGGTGGCAATATGAGTATTATTGACAAAGTATGTGGAAAAATGGGGCTGATGGACCCTGAAGATAATCTGGATTTTGAAGAGGAAGAAATCTCCCGCAAAGCTGAGCCGAAACGCGAATCCTTTGACGAGGAGATGGATCTGGGAAAAGAGCGTGGGGAGACTTCCCGCAATGTCGTCGATTTCCAGTCGGCAGCATCGGCTCGGGAGAATACCACCAATATCAAGATGAAGGTCATTGTCATTGAGCCGCAGACGTTTGATGACGCCCAGCAGGTCGCCAATAACCTGCGGGAAAAGAAACCGGTTGTCATCAATTTCGAGAAGACCGATGCCGAAGATGCCAAACGCATCATCGACTTTATCAGCGGCACGACGTATGCGTTAAACGGTGAAATCAAGAAGGTAGGACACAACGTGTTCCTTTGTGCACCGAGCAATGTCAATGTCAGCTATACCGAAGAAGAGCGCCGCGTTTCCACGGAAATGCCATGGCTCAAGAAATAAGAGGCTGATAGAAGAATGGCAAGTGAACAGAAAGAAAAATTAATCCGTTTCTACAAGGGCACGGAAGGCGAAGAAACGGTTATTAAGCTCGTCGATTTAGCGGAAGCCGTCCAGCGCAATCAGAAATTCCGTATGAGTGAATTTCTCGATCCGTTTGGGCAGGAGATTGCCGAGACGGTGGCCGCCAACTACGGTAGCCTGCGGGTTGACTTCGCTGGCGGTTATCAGGGGGCGGAACGGAATCGGGCAATGTTTATCCATGAGGATTTCATGGGGACGCCGGCCGGTTTTGATATCGATTGTATTGAGGCCCGCTGGAATGGGCAGTTTGCCCGCCTCTCGCACCGCGATGTGCTCGGAGCACTCATGGGATTAGGGATCGAACGCGACCGCATCGGTGACCTTTTGGTGACCAACGACAGCGTCAAGATTCTTTGCGATCAGAAGATGGCAGAATACCTGCTGGCTAATCTTTCGAAAATCGGTGCTGTCGGGGTGAACTGTGAGCGGACAGAACTATCCTCTATTGCGCCGAAGGAAGAGCGTTGCAAGGAAATCCGTGCAACCGTGGCGTCTTTGCGTGTTGATTCGATTGCTGCCTCGGGGTTCGGCTCGTCCCGCAGCCGGGCAGCGGCTGACATTGCCGCAGACAAGCTAAAACTCAATTGGCAGCCAGTCAAGAGTGCCTCGCAAACGGTAAAAGAAGGAGATATCCTTTCCATGCGCGGGCGCGGGCGTCTCGAAGTGGCAGAAGTTCGTGGAACTACGAAAAAAGGCCGCACCGTTGTGGTTTTGAAACGTTACCTTTAATTTCGTATATTAATTATCAGATGGGAGTTAATCGTATTGCTTACACCAATGGACATTCACAACAAAGATTTCAAGCGCAGTTTTCGCGGCTACAACGAGGATGAGATTGATGATTTCCTCGACCAGGTAGTCAATGACTATGAAAAGCTGTTTCGGGAAAATGACCGCCTCAAGGAGGAACTTGAGCGGGCACACAAGGACAACGAGCAGTATAAGCAGCTGGAGAAGAATCTCAAGGATACCCTTTTGGTTGCCCAGAAAACAGCCGAGGAAGTGACCTCCAGCTCCCGCAAAAACGCCGAGGAGATGCGCGAGAACACGGCCAAAGAGTGTCAAAACATGCGCCATGAGACGGAGATGGCTGTTAAGAAGCAGATGGAAGATGCCACGGCCAAAGTTCGCAGTATCGTGGCAGAATACGACCGTTTGGTTCGCGAGAAAAATCAGTTCCTGCGCAAGGTTAAAGTGACCATGGAGTCCGAGCTGGCTGTCATCAATGAGACGCTGGGGCAGCTTCCTAATCCCGAGGCCGAGGAACAGGCGGCTAAGGAGAAGCAGGAAGAAATGGTGAAGGTCCAGGAAAATAAGGCTGCTGAAAAAGACGAAAAGCAGGCTGTAGAAATGAAAGAGTAAGAAGGTTATGGCATTTTGTTTGTTTGTTGTCCTGCTGGTGCTGGACCAGGCAGTCAAAAGCTATGTCAGTGCAACCATGGTATTGGGGGAGAGTATTCCGGTGATTCCGGGGATTTTCCATTTCACGTATATCCTGAATCCCGGAGCGGCTTTCGGAATGCTTGAAAATCAGCGATGGTTTTTTATCCTCGCGGGGATAGCAATCATCGCCGCGTTCCTGTACTATTATCCGCGGCTCCGCCGACAGGTAGCCTGGTTCCATTATGGCTGCGTGGCACTGCTAGCCGGTGCAGTAGGCAATCTCATAGACCGCATTCAGAATGGCCTGGTGGTGGATTATCTGGATTTTCGCATCTGGCCGGTCTTTAATATCGCGGATATTGCAATTGTGCTGGGAGTTTCCAGTATGATTTATGCACTGATGTATAAAATGAAAGATATGGATGATTGATATGGCAGAACCAATAGTATATACGGTAGAAGCTTCCGGAGTGCGGCTGGATGTATTTCTGACCCAAAAGCAGCCGGAACTTTCCCGTTCCCATGTGCAGAAGCTGGTGGCAGAAGGAAATGCCCTGGTAAACGCTACGGTGCGCAAGGCAAACTACAAGCTGCGGGAGGGAGAACGGGTGAGCTTGCTGGTGCCAGAGCCAGAAGCGGTGGAGATAAAGGCAGAAGACCTCCCCTTGGATGTGCTTTATGAGGACGAAGACATCATCGTCGTCAACAAGGCCCGCGGCATGGTGGTCCACCCAGCCTCTGGAGTCAATAGCGGAACCCTGGTCAATGCGCTGCTTTTCCATTGCCGGGATCTTTCGGGGATCAATGGCGAGATTCGTCCCGGCATTGTCCATCGCCTCGATAAGGATACTTCGGGAGTAATGGTATGCGCCAAAAACGATAAGGCCCATATTGATTTGGCTGAGCAGATTCGGACGAAATCGGCCCATCGCAGTTATTGGGCCATCGTTCATGGCAATATCAAAGAAGAAGCCGGCATCATAAAAGGGGACATCGGCCGTCATCCCACGGACCGCAAAAAGATGGCTATCGTCCGTGAAAATGGCAAGCCGGCGGTAACCCATTTCAAGGTGTTGGAGCGCTTTGGCGAATACACCTTGGTGGAGTGCAATCTGGAGACGGGCAGAACCCATCAGATTCGCGTTCATATGGCAAGCATTGGGCACCCACTGGTCAATGACCCGAAGTATGGTCCCAAGAAGCAGTCGCCTTTTGCCATTGCTGGTCAGGCACTTCATTCCCTGACCTTGACCCTCCGTCATCCGGAGACCGGAGAGGAAATGACCTTTACGGCGCCGGTACCAGAGGATATGAACCGCATTTTGACGGGACTGCGGGATAAACTTGCCAAAGACCGCAAAAAAGCCGCGGCCATGAAGCCGTGACGCAAAAATGGATTGACGGGAGTGACAGATTATGCCAGTATTGACGGATAAAACCGTACTGATGGATTCTGAGGGAATCCGTCGTGCGCTTACGCGTATTTCCCATGAAATTGTCGAGAAGAATAAAGGCGTAGACAATATCATTCTGGTGGGGATTCGTACCCGTGGCGTGCCAATCGCCGAGCGGCTGGCGAAAAGCATCGAGCGAATCGAAGGCAAAAAGCCACCGGTGGGGGTTCTCGACATCACCCTATACCGCGATGACCTATCAACCCTTTCCTATCAGCCCATTGTGCATCCAACGGAGTTGCCGGTGGATATTACGGGCATGACGGTGGTTTTGGTGGACGATGTGCTCTATACGGGCCGCACGATTCGCGCCGCCCTGGATGCCGTCATCGACATGGGGCGTCCTAAGACCATTCAGTTGGCGGTACTCATTGACCGCGGCCATCGCGAATTGCCGATTCGTGCCGACTTCGTGGGCAAAAACGTTCCGACCTCCTCTCACGAGGTAGTCAGCGTTCAGCTCAATGCCATTGATGGCGCCGAAAAAGTTGTGATTCGGGAGTTTAAAGAAGATTAATCGATATAAGAAAAGACCGGTGGAATCCAGTTCGGAATGGATTTACCGGTCTTTTTTCGGCAGATTAACTCTGCAAGAGGCTCAGGAACCAGCTGGCGTTGTGGTTGTTTTGCGCCAGCATGGCCTGGGCGGCTTGCAGGAGAATGTTTTCTTTGGTGAATTCGGTCATCTCTTTGGCCATGTTGGCATCGAGTATGGTGGACATGGCCGCCGTAAGGTTTTCGCTTTCGGTGGTGAGATTACTGATGGTGTATTCAAGGCGCATGCTCATGGCACCGATGGTGGTCTGTTGGTCAAGGGCCCGTTCTAACGCCCGGTCAATGGCACTTATGGCGGCATTGGCACCCTTTTGGGTAGTCACGTCAATGGCATGGCCGTTTTTATCGGTGAGGCCTAGGGCATAGGAGCTCATGTCATCGACGGAGCTGCGGATGCCGCGATTGGCGTCGGCACTGCTGGCAATGTAGAAACTGGTATCGCCTTGGGCATTGCGAGGGGCGATGGATTCTTGGAAATCGTTAAGGGCTGTGGTGGCCGTTTTCTTGACCTGGCCCTTGGTGTCGGTGATGCTGATGGTGATGCCCGAAACGGCGCCGTCAAGGCCGGTATTGGCAGCGGTAAAGGAAATGGCATTTTGTTCATCGGCAGTGTGGATAGTTTCGCCATGGGCATCCACGCCAATGGTGGAATCGGTCTGTAATTTTGACGGGTCAAAAATTGACTGGTCCATGTTGTTGAATTCGGTCAGCATATCCGCAAGGGTAGTGGTGCCGACTTGATAGCTGCCGGAATAGGTCTTGCCGTCTTTGATATAGGAGAGGTTTACGGTATCGCCTTCCTGGATATTTAGCGATGAGCCGTCCCGGCGTTTTAATTCCGTCAGCTTGGTGCTGGCAGTGGTGGTTGGGTCAAGGCTCTGGTTGGTGAGCACCTGGGCGGTGGGCTCGGCGGCCGAGGCCATGGAACCATCGAGGAGCAGTTGGCCGTTATAGGTCACATTGGCGTTGTCGTTAATCTGGTCGCCAAATTGGTCAAAGAGTTTTTGAATGGTGCGCCGGTCCGTATCCGTGCAAGTATCACTGGCAGCCTCGATGGCTTTTTCCTTGAGGTTGCGCAGGATGTCGATGGTGGAGCTTACGCCGCCCTCCGCGACTTTCAGCATGCTGAGGGAAAACTGGGCATTGCGGCTGGAGGCATCAAGACTGCGAATGCGCACGTCCATACGCTGACCGATGGCCCAGCCCGAAGGATCATCGGCGACACTGGCAACGCGTTGGCCAGTGGCCAGATGATGCATGTGCTTGGACAGTTTGAATTGATGTTTATCCATGATGTTCAAGATATTCGTCGACATGACTGAATTGCTGATCATCATAATGGTCACCTTCCTTGTGAATGAAAGAAATCCGTATCCAATACTATTATACTACTCTTAATACTATTATACGTAAGTATACATAAATTGCAGTTTGCAGGTTAGTGCGTTCGTGTTCGAAGCAACTCGCCGGCGGCGGGGGCCCCAGTACCAACGCTTCACCGGTGACAACCCGCTACAAGAAATTTTTGCCTTTTAATTAAGAGTTGGAAAACAGTTAAACGCGCTTCGCTTGAACGAAACTGCTTTTCCAACGAGAACGCCGGCAAAAATTTCTTGCTTCACGCGGAACGTCAAGGC
>NZ_JAILKR010000097.1 GCF_024693525.1 Selenomonas sp.
GACCGCGTCCTTAACAATCGCGGCAATGTAAAACCCGAGAAACGGCAGCTGGTACTGGAAACCGCCAAAAAACTGAACTATCAGCCCAACCCCGCCGGCAAGGCGTTGGCCGCCCGCAAGAAAAATCCCATTGTAGGCGTACTGATTGCCTCCGAAGGGGTTCACTTCTTCGACGATGTGCTGCTGACCATGCGAAAAGCCGCCGCAAAATACGAAAACTACGGCATGAAGGTCCTGTGGCGCAGCATGCGCGGTTTCAATGTGGACGAACAATGCAGCATCATTGATGAACTGGCCGGCGAAGTCAATGCGCTGATTATCAACCCGGTAAACGAGCCGCGGGTTATCGAAAAACTCAACCGGCTGGTAGCCCGTGGAATATTTGTCGTAACCATTAACAACGACGTGGATTCCTGCCGCCGCCACTGCTATGTGGGCACGGATTATCTTCAGGGAGGCCGCACCGCCGGTGCCCTGCTCAAGATGATTGCTCCGCCGGGTATTCACGCTGGCGTCCTCATGGGCTCGCAGAGCATGCAGGGTCATCGTCAGCGCTTGCAGGGATTCCTCGAAGTCCTCGAAAAGACCGAAGACTTCCAGCTTACGGGGGTCCACGAAAACGAAGACGATGACATGATTTCCTATGAAAAAACCCGGCAGCTCTTGGAGGAACACCCGGAAACCAATGCGCTCTTCATCATTTCTTCCGGTGCCTACGGCGCCGCTCGGGCCGTCATGGCCAAAAACCGCCGCGACATCGTGATGGTCGTATTTGACACCATCCCCTCCACGATTCGGATGATGCACGATCACATCATCCAGGCAGCCATTTACCAGCACCCGCGCCAGCAGGGGCGCAAGGCGATGCAGGTCGTCTTCGACTATCTGGTGAACGGCTTCCGCCCGGACCAGAAAAAATATCTGATGCGCAACGAAATCCGCATTCTCGAAAATGTAGAAGAATAAAACAAAAACTCCCTGGGATACGAAGCATTCCAGGGAGTTTTTGTCTTATTTTAGGAAGCAGAAAAAATTATTTATAGTTTCACCCACAGTGAAGGGGAATATCACTCGTGGTGGAAACATCTTCGGAAGCGGCGTCCGCTTTTTCTTCCGCCAGCATATGACGGTCCTGCGCCCGTACAAAGGGCAGATAGACGGCCGTCGCCATGACGAGATTGATGATCTGGATGACGGCGCCCTGCCAGCCATCCAGCAGGAGACCGGCCAAAATCGGTGGCGTTGTCCAAGGTACCTGTACGGCAGAGAACGGCGCCATAAACCCAACGGCAATCGCACCATAGGTGATGAAAAGAGCGAACAGCGGCACCAGCACAAACGGTACCAAAAGGAACGGATTGAATACGATTGGCAGGCCGAAGATAATCGGCTCATTGATGTTGAACAAGCCCGGCACCGTAGCCAGTTTCGTAAGCGATTTCATCTGCGAGGATTTCGAACAAAGCCAGGAGGCGATGAGTAGTCCGAAAGTCAAACCGCAGCCACCGGATTTGATGAACACATCATTCACCTGGCACGTGATGATTTTAGCGGCCGGATTGTCCATGAGCTGCTGACCAGCATCCAAGAGTGCCTGATTATCCAAGGAATTGGCAATAAGGATAGGGCTTACTACACCACCCACAACGTTCGGGCCATGGATACCAGCCCAGAACAGAATGGACTGAAGGGCTGCGATAATCGAACCGCCGATAAGGGTATCCGAGAGGCCCTGCAACGGCGTCTGCAATACTTTAAAGATAAACTCCGGGAAAGTCGTTGCCCCAACATAGTGGAAAACACCATAGATGACCGAACCGCCAAGGAACAGCAGGAAGGCCGGCGTCAAAGCCTCAAAAGCCCGCGTGACACCAGAAGGAACCGTGCTGGGCATCTTGATGCCCAAATGATGTTTCTCGCAATAGCAGAAGATCGCCGAAACGGCAAAGCTCACGAGAATCGCCGTGATAACGCCATTACTGCCAGCCCAAGCCTTAGGAATGACGTCGCCCACAGCTTCACCGCCCTTCGACATGACCGTCGGCGGCAAAACAATGAGGAAGGTCGACAGGGAAAGGATAGATGCCATAATCGCATCACAGCCCTCTGCCTCCACGTATTTATAGGTGATAGCCAAAACCGCAATAAGTGCTAATACACTAAACGTACCGCCAGCCACTGCATTAAGCGGTGCCGTCCAGTCCTTGCCAAACAGATTTGCCATAAACTCCGGATACCCCGGGATTGGAAGATTCGCAATAAGCAGGAAAACCGACCCACAGACCGTAAACGGTGTCGTCATAATGAAACCATCGCGCAGTGCTGCTACGGCCCGGATTTCTGCGAAGCGTCCCATAAACTCTACAAACTTATCGAAAATCGCTTGCTTGTTCATTATAAGTGCTCCTTTTCATTCTCCAATTCAAATTCGCTGGCAAAGCGAGTGCGAATGAGGTCAAAGCCCCTTGACGAGAACAATATAACAAACCAGATTCGTGTTTGCAATGGTTTTGGATTCTTCTGTTCGTTTGTTTCGCAAAAAATACCAAAACAACTCTTGGTTGCGAAACAACGCCCCGATATCACCAAATCCGGCGCTTGTCATCGTACTGGCTGCCGCAGGCATCATCAAACTGGTCCGTAAAGGATTCAATCTCATCATAGCGGCGTGCCAGACGCATGGCAAAAATCGTATCGATGAAGTAGCGGACACCTACCGAAAACAGCATCCCCCCCAAGTCCAGGAAATTAGTCGTATTGGCAATATATACGTATTCACTGCAGAGGTTGACCAGCGGCGAATGCGGTGACACGGTCAAGAGCACCGTATGAACGCCGCGGCGCTTTAAAATCTCAGCCAGCCGTATCAGCCGGCGATTTTCCCCGGAACGGGAGATGATGATGGCCAGGTGTTTTTTATCGGCCAGCAGCGCCGAGGAAATCTGACTGTTCATGGAGTTATAGGCCACGACAGGAAGTTTCGCCTGCATAAAATTGTAAACCGCCATCTGCGCCAAGGCATAGTTCTGGTCATACGCATAGATATCGATCACCTCCGCCTTTTCCATGCGGGTTAAGATTGCTTCAAGCTGGCCGATGTCAAATTCATTCTTCGTTTCTTCAATCGCCTCAACCTCGAGGGCCGCAATCTTGCGGACAACATCTTCCGGCTTGTCCTTCTGCGTGACCGGACGATGGCGGATGCTGAATGACTCTGGATTCACGCGGCTGATTTCGCTGGTAAACTTGATGCGGAATTCATTATACCCCTTGAGCCCCAATTTTTGCGTTAGACGAAAAACAGCTGCCGGACTGGTATAAGTTTTCGCGGCAATTTCCCGTGTTGTCAGCTCGGCAACTTCCTTGGGATGTTCGAGCATGTATTGTACGATAGCCTGTTCCGTTTGCGAAAAACGTTCATTTTCCTGCATAATCTTGAGTAATCGCATAAATACCTCCAGTCGAACCTCTCATCCTCTCAAATTCACCTTTATTATAGCATAGCCAACTTTATTTATAACAACCTAAAAGTAAATCCCCCTTCGCATGAAAGATTTTGAAACGCGGTTTATAAGTTCTATGCACATTCGTATTTTTTTCTGAAACAAACACTCACAATCGCTTCGTCGTATTGCCTATTGCTTTCCCGCGTGTTATGATTCGTTTTGTCACAGGCAAAGCGACATGCGCTCCAAACCTCTTGACCAAATGAGCATGAACTTGGTAACGAAGAAATTAAGGAGCGATTCACAATGAAAAAACAGACACTCAGCCTTCTTACGGCAATGGCGATTACGGCAGCAGTCAGCGGACAGGCCATGGCAGCACCGGAAACAGGCGCCGCCAGCTTCACAGATGTCCCGGCCGGACACTGGAGCTATGCCGCTATCGACCAGCTCGTAAAGGATGGAGTTCTGGAGGGCAACGGGGACGGCACCTTCGCCGGCAACCGTTCCATGAGCCGCTATGAAATGGCCGCCGTCGTCGCACGGGCCATGAATAAAATGGGCAGTGTCAATCCCGCCGACCAGGCATTACTGGAAAAACTCGAGCGTGAATATCATGGCGAATTATCGCGGATGGATGAACGCATGACGAGCCTCGAGAAGAAAGTGGATAAAATCCAGCTTTCGGGTTTTGTCCGGGCAAAATATGACCACGATTCCTCGACGAAAGATGTGGGCTCCCAAAACAACAACAAGCACTTCTATATGAATCTCGAAGGCCGCATGAAAGTCGGCAATCAGTGGGAAGCCCACTTCCAGTCCGAGACGCGTAAAGGGTATACGGTAAACCAGTCCTGGCGAAAAGATGCCAAATCCGACGATCAGGATGGTACCTTCCAGCGCATCTGGGTCGAGGGGCAGCCGACGAAAAAACTCGGCGCGGTACTCGGTACGAAATGGTGGGGCTACGGCTATCAAAATGTCATCTTCGGCCATGCCGCTGACGGTGCCAACATCACCTATAACTTCACGCCGCAATGGAGCCTCACCGGCTTTGGCCTGCGTCCGCGTCAAGGCGATCTCGTCACCATGCCAGACGGCGAAGAAACGCATCTCTACGGTGCCAACATCACCGGCCGCCTCGGCATTGTCGATGGGTCACTCACGTATATGAGCAACAAGAATTACCGAGGCGAGCACGGCACCCGCGGCAATCAGATGATGAGCCGGGCGGCAGGACTTGATTTGCGCGCCAAAGTAGCCAAAGATGTGACGCTCTACGGTACCTATGTCCGCACGAATGCCTACGACTTCAAGACCAGTAAGGAGTTCCGCGTTGACTATCGCGATGTCGATTCGACCAAACGCGGCGACTGGGGCCTCTATGCCCGCTATATCGACTTTGGCCGCTATGGCGATGTCTCCCACGATGACGAATGGGGCTCTCTGCCGAAAGATACCAAGGGCTACATCCTCGGTGTCAAATACATCCCCTGGAAAGATGTTGTCTGGGAAACCTTCTATTCGGACCAGAAATACAATCACTCCGGAAGCATCGCCGGTGTATCCAAAGACGCCAAACGTCATCTGTTCCGTACCCAGTTCGATTTCCACTTCTAATCCCCTAACAGCAAAAGGCCTTTGCAGTCCCTCACCTGCAAAGGCCTTTTTCTTATGGAATCACTATATGAACTCAGCCCCCAGCGGCGGCGATGAGGCTCCTCTAACGCAAAAAGAGGGCCGCTGGTTTATACCAACGGCCCTCCTCAGGGGAACTTAGGAAAGTTTTAGGGTAATCAACAGATTTCAACAAGATCCGTACCAAACATCATGGCCAGGTCGTGAATCTGGGATTCTTTAATCGTGAAACTCAGGACGGTATGATGTCCGCCACCAGCTTTGATCCACTGCGTTGCGCCTTCTTTGAGGCCGACCTTCGGCGTCCAGAGCTGTTTAGCAACCGGCAGATGCGGCGTCTCTGCCTCAGCTTTGCGGCACTCAACCGGATAGCTGATGATGCGGAACCCATCGCGGAAATCGGCAATCGTCACATCGATGCCATCGCCATCGGCCCCCGTGAATACCAGACGTGCCGGGTCTTCCTTATCGCCGATATCGAGCGGATGAACCTCAACGCGTGGTTTGTCGCTGGCAATCGTCGGGTCAACCTCGAGCATGTGAGCGCCGAGGATAGCCTCATGGCCTTTGCGCAGGTCAAGGGTATAATCTTCCATAAATACCGTGCGGTCATTATGGGAGAGGATTTTTAACAGGCGCGTGAGTGCGGCGTGTTTCCAATCGCCCTCAGCACCAAAGCCATACCCATCGCGCATCAACAGCTGTGCAGCCAAGCCCGGCAGCTGTTTGAGGCCCTTGAGGTCCTGGAAGTTCGTGCAGAAGGCATTGTAGCCCTTGTCATCGAGGAACTTCTTGATGCCGAGGTATTCACGCAGCTGATAGCGAACCGACTCTTCGAATTTCTCGGCACTGTTGTGCTGGATATTGAGCGTGTAGTCCTGCTGCAGTTTTGCATACTCCGTGTCAACATCTTTCTCATCAATGGCATCGATGACATCGACCAGCTCGCCCACCGGCCAATAATCGACCGTCCAGCCCAGCTGAATCTGAGCCTCGACCTTATCGCCCTCCGTTACGGCAACATCGCGCATCGTATCGCCAAAACGGCAGACGCGGATGTTGAAGCTCTCATTATAGGCAACGGCTACATCCTGCCAGTCCGCAATTTCCTGCTGAACCTCGGCATCGCCCCAATAGCCATAGACAATCTTGTTGTTGATGCCGAGACGGGAGTTCAGATACCCATACTCGCGGTCACCATGCGCACTCTGGTTGAGATTCATGTAGTCAAAATCAATCGTATCATACGGAATGTTGTTGAGATACTGCGTAGCCAGATGCAGCAACGGTTTCTGCAGGAGCTTCGTTCCGCGAATCCAGTTTTTAGCCGGAGAGAAGGTATGCATCCAGGTGATTACACCAGCGACTTCATCATGATAATTGACTTCCTTCATGAAGTTCGTGATGCCCTCAGCCGTCGTCATAACGCCCTTGCAAACCACTTTATACGGCAGCTTGCCGCTGGCATTGAGCTTTTCCGTCATATCTTCCACATCACGGGCAACTTCTTTCAACGTCTCCTCACCATAAAGGAACTGGCTGCCGGCAACAAACCAAAATTCATAATTCTTCGTCTCTAACATGATAACTCTCTTCCCTTCCGTTTATAAATAAATACTCGTCATTACAACGATTTAACGATGCGTTGCACCGCTATTGGACTTGGCATTGTTCTGTCCATAGTAGGCATTGGCACCATGTTTGCGATAATAATGTTTATCCAAGAGGTACTGCGGCACCCGGATATCGCCCCGCGTAAGCTGCAGGGCATGGTAATTCATCTCGGCTACCACATCAAGGATTTTGGCCGTCTCCACGGCTTTCTTCGGATTCGGGCCCCAGGTAAACGGCCCATGCTGTTTGACCAGCACCGCCGGAACGGCCTCGGGATCGATTCCCTGATCTTTAAAGGTACGGACAATGACATGCCCCGTATTTTCCTCGTAAGCCGACTCGATTTCTTCTTTCGTCAAGGCCTCAGTCACGGGTACATCGCCAAAGAACGTATCGGCATGTGTCGTCCCCAAAGCTTCCAGCGGAAGCCCGGCTTCGGCAAACGAAACCGCCCAAGAAGAGTGCGTATGAACCACTGCCCCAATCGTCGGAAACTCCTTGTAAAGAACCAGATGCGTCATCGTGTCGCTGGACGGATTCATATCGCCCTCCACAATATGACCGTTCATATCGACCACCACCATGTCCTCTGGTTTCAATTCCTCATAGGGAACTCCTGATGGTTTGATGACAAAGAGGCCCTGCTTGCGGTCAATACCGGAGACATTGCCCCAGGTAAAGGTTACAATGCCGAGTTTCGGCAGCATCATATTCGCTTCATAGACCTCTTGTTTCAACGCTTCTAACATGACCAAAATCCTTTCTTACTGAGATACCTTATAACGTTCAAGCCGTTTCCTGAACCGCCGTACCGGCTTCCTTCTCAACGGCAAGACCGGCGCGATATGCTTTGATATACTGCTGGCAACCAGCGACGCCCTTGGCATTCGGCGTGAGCGTCGTGCTCTCCGGATTACGGAAAACATGGGTGTCGAGGAAGTCTGCCAACGTCTCCTCCGGCATTCCCCATTTGGCAAATACTGCCAGGACTGCCATGCCCCACGGGCCGCCTTCGCCCGCCGTCTCCATGACCGTAATCGGGATGTTCAACGCATCCGCCAAAACCTGCTGGCCGATGACCGGGGTCTGGAACAAGCCACCCTGCGCAATCATCACATCCGTCTTGACGCCTTCCTCGCGGACGAGGATATCCATGCCGATTTTCAGCGGGGCAAAGGCTGCATAAAGCTGGGACAGCATGAAGTTTGCCAGATTCATATGGCTGTGCGGCGTGCGCATAAAGAGCGGACGTCCCTGCTCCACCCGGGTGATATTCTCACCGGAGAGGCAGCTATAGTTGAGCAGCCCCCCAGCATCCTTATCCGCCAGGCGAGTCTGGTTAAAGAGCAGGCCATAGAGTTTATCCGGCTTTAACCCATGCCCCATAGCCTCGGCAAATTCCCCGAACAGGGAAACCCAGGCGTTGAGGTCTGAGGAACAGTTATTGGTATGAACCATGGCTACGGGAGCGCCATCCGGCGTCGTTACCATATCGATATCCTGATGAACTTCCTTGAGCGGAGCATCGAGGACATTCATCGAGAACGCCGATGTGCCGACCGAGATATTGCCCGTGCGTTTGCGAACACTATTCGTACCGACCATACCGGTTCCGGCATCGCCTTCTGGCGGAGCCATGAGGCTGCCCCATTCGAGCTTGCCCGAAGGATCGAGCAGCTTTGCGCCCTCCGGCGTGAGAACGCCAGCCTTCTCACCAGCCGAAAGCACCTGCGGCAGAATCTCTTTAAGCGACCAGCTAAACGGCTTCACATCATCCAGCGCCGCAAATTTTACCAGCATGCCTTCATCGTAATCCCCCGTTGCACTGTCAATCGGGAACATGCCCGAGGCATCCCCGATGCCCAGAACCTTCTCGCCCGACAGTTTCCAATGAACATAACCAGCCAGCGTCGTCAGGAAGGCAATATCTTTGACATGCTCTTCCTTATTGCGGATTGCCTGATACAGATGCGCAATGCTCCAGCGCTGCGGAATGTTAAAGGAAAATTCCTTCGTCAGCGCATCCGCAGCCTCCCCCGTGATGTTGTTGCGCCAGGTACGGAACCCTGCCAGCTGCTTGCCGTCCTTGTCAAAGGGCAGGTAGCCATGCATCATAGCACTGACACCAATGGCACCAATCTTCGTAAACGGCACATGATAGCGGCTGCGCACATCAGCGGCTACCTGTGTAAAGCAGGTCTGAATGCCCGCCCAAGCCCGGTCCAGATCGTAAGTCCAGATACCGTTCTCGAGCTGATTTTCCCATTCATAACTTGCGGAAGCCAGCGTTTCACAGTTTCTGTTTACGAGCACAGTTTTGATTCTGGTGGACCCCAGTTCAATGCCCAGGGCCGTCTCACCATTCTCAATACTGGCTGCATTTTTCATAAGTTCCATCAGCGAACTCTCCCCTCGTAGCCAGGTAAATAAATCAATGCGTCATTGCTGCTTTGCCTTCTACTTCGTCTTGACGAATACCAGCGGCCTCAATTTCCTCCAGCGTATGACCGCGCGTCTCCGGCACGCAGTTGCGGATGAAGGCTACGCCCAGCAGGCAGATAACACCGAAAATCGCGAATACTGCTGCCTGGGAAATCGTCGCCGTCATAATCGGGAACAGCAGCCCGACCAGGAAGGAACCGATCCAGTTGAACGAAGAAGCAACGCCAGAAGCACGGCCGCGGATAGCCAGCGGGAAAATCTCACCGACAATAACCCACGTAAGCGGTGCCCAAGTGAAGGAATAAAAGGCAACATAGATGCAAAGGAAGAAGACAATCATCATCGGGTCCATTCCCGGAATCAGGCTGTTGAGAACTGCCGGAAGAATGAAGGAAAGACCCATAACCGTGCCGCCTACCGTCAGCAGCGTACGGCGATTGAAACGATCGGCAATGCCGAGGAATACCAAAGAACCAAGTACCAGGATAATGCCCTGAATAATCGGCCACATGAGCTGCGAGCTGGCAGCCTGGCCAGTAGCCTGTTCCACAATCATCGGAATGTAATAGAAAATTGCATTAGCGCCCTGGAACTGCTGGAAGGCAGCCACACCAACACCAGCCGTAACCAGATAACGATATTTGCCCGATACCAGCGTCGAAAGAGACGTAGACTGCTTTGCCTGCTGTTCATCGCGGGCAGTATTCTGGATATCCATGAGCTCGGCTTCGACTTCCGATTCCGGACGGATGCAGGAAAGTACCTGACGGGCCTCATCCAGCTTGCCGCCGCGAACCAGGAAGCGTGGCGATTCCGGAAGATGAAGAACACCGAAGAACAGGATAATAGCCGGTACAGCGGCCAAGCTAAGCATCAAACGCCAAGCAATCATTTCCGGCATGTCTTTGAGCAGATAGTCAACGACATAAGAAAGAAGCATACCAGAGACTATCATGGTCTGATTGATACCGGACAGACGTCCGCGCAACCGGGCCGGCGCCATCTCCGACATATACGCCGGAACCAGTGCCGAGGCAGCACCAACAGCCAGACCTAACAGCGTGCGAACAGCGATAAGATAAAGCGAACCATCCTGCGGTGCGATACCCGAAAGAATCGAACCGATGATAAAGATAAGTGCTGAAAGCAGAATCATCTTGCGGCGGCCCAGACGGTCGGAAAGCTGACCTGCCAAAGCTCCACCAAAAATTGCACCAAACATAACGGCGGAGGTAATCCAGCCGATGACGCTGGCATTGCCCTGCAGGCCCCAGTCGTTCTGCAGGAACGGAAGAGCACCGGTCATAACGCCAATATCATAACCGAATAAAATACCTCCAAAGGAACCAAAGAAATATATGAACTTGCTAGAAATTTTCTTTCCTGCACTTTTATTCGTGCTTGTTTTCATTCCATATCCCTCCATATAGGTTTTGAGTGGTATCCTTAAAATTGTGTTCGAGCACATTTCATGCTCTTAATATAGCACATGGATATTGTTCTGTCAACTTTTTTCTTGCTCTTTATTTATTACAAATTTATAAGAACGTGTTATATATTCTGATAATTTAAAACATAGGTACTTTGCCTGATGGCACCGCCCCAGTATGACGCCCGCTTCGCAAAGTAGTATAATGAGACCGTATCATTTTCGAAAGGACGATCAAACTATGAACCATCGCATTGCCTGCGTTATCAAAAATATGGAATCCATGGGGCTTACGCAGCTCCTCGTCTCCGATCCGATGAGTATCCGCTATCTTACGGGCGTCTACGTAGAACCGTTCGAACGCCTCTATGCGTTTCTCATCCGCACCGACGGCGAGCACACCTTCTTTTTGAATCATCTCTTCTCGGTCGCCGAAACCGGCTATAACGAAGTCCGTTTCAGCGACATGGATGACCAGATTGCCCTGCTTGCCGCCCGCATCCACAAAGGAAAACTCGGCATCGACAAGACGTTTACGGCGCGCTTCTTGATTCCACTGATGGAACGCACCGCCATCACGCCCATCCTCGCCTCCCAGGCAGTCGACGACTGCCGCGCCATCAAAGATGACGAAGAGCAGGAACTGATGCGCGAAGCCTCCCGTATCAACGACCGCGTCATCACCCAGGCCTTTAACGCCGCGAAGGCAGGCATGACCGAAAAGGAACTGGCGGACTTCATCGATAAATCCTTCCTGGCCCAGGGCGCGACGGGGCCAAGCTTCCCCACCATCGTCTCTGTAGGTGCCAATGCCGCCGACCCGCACCACGAACCAGATGACACCACCTTAAAAGAGGGAGAATGCGTGCTCATCGATATGGGTTGCGTTTATCAAGGCTACTGCTCCGATATGACCCGAACCTTTGTAATCGGTGAGCCTGCCGACGCAGAATTTACCAAGGTACACGACCTGGTCCGCCAGGCCAATGAAAAAGCCGAGGCCATCATCCGCCCCGGCATCCCCTTAGCAGCCATCGATGCAGCCGCCCGGGATTTTCTGGCGGAAAATGGCTACGAAAAAGAATTCAACCACCGCCTCGGTCACTTCATCGGCCAGACCGACCACGAACAGGGCGATGTCAGTGCCACCAACGAAAACCTGACCGTGCCCGGCATGGTCTTTTCCATCGAGCCAGGAGTATACCTGCCGGACCGCTTCGGCGTCCGCATTGAAGATCTCGTAATCGTCACCGCAGACGGCTGCGAAATCCTCAACCACGTTGAGAAAAAACTGCAAAAAATCGCCCACTAAAAGACAGGCTGTGAAAATCTCGCTCTACCAACATTTGGTACAAGGTCTTCACAGCCTGTTTATTATCTTCCTTCCACTGCTCAACGCTTAGGAATCATTTCTCGTCATTCCACGATGCTTGCAATTGGAGGTCACTACATGTTATCTAAGATAGGTTCACTTTTCCAAAACATTTTGGACATAGCATCCCCTCCTCACAGCTGGCAAAGATT
This sequence comes from Selenomonas sp., assembly GCF_024693525.1. The sequence goes on from NZ_JAILKR010000097.1 coordinate 12,094, forward strand.
TCCTGTTCCAGGAACTTCGCCAGTCCGTCTTCGGCATTAGATGCGGTGATATCGGTTGCCAATTTCTTGATATCGTCCGGAGCATTTCCCATGGCAACACTGCGTCCTGTGAGAGCCAGCATCTCCGTATCGTTATAATTATCCCCAAAAGAAAGCGATTCCTCCGCGCGGAAACCGAAATGCTTTAACATCACTTCAATGCCGCTGGCCTTCGATACGGAGGCATCCATGATTTCCAGTAAAAATGCTGCCGAGCGGACTACATGGAACATTGGGAACCGGTCCGACAGCTCCCGCTCCGCCCGCTCGCAAAGCTCTGGTTCGGCCATCAGCAAAATCTTATGGGGAACTTCCCCCGCCGCCAGCCGTTCTTCAAAGCTGGCATTTTGCGGCTGAGCCGAGGTAATGCGAACCTCCGTCTGCACCCGCTCATTGGTCACATCTTTGACATACCAGTGATGGCCTGCATAGTAGTTGACCACTGCATCGGAATATTCCTCCGTCAGTACCTTCAGTAGGCGGGCAGTATCCGCCCCAGCCATCGTTACACTGCCAAGCTCTTCCCCCGTCTCCGTGAGTGCCAGCGCCCCGCTATAGCTGATGATGGGAATCTTGATGCCAATTGCATCGGTCAAGGGATAGATTGCCTCCGGCATCCGGGCTGAAACCAGCACCAAGGGGATATCTTTCGCCAAAAGTTTTTTAACCACCGCCGCCGTCACTGGACTAACCTTGCTATCCGGCGTCAAAAACGTACCATCAATATCCGAAAATACAATTTTTATCATAGATCCCGCCTCCAACTGTTCTTTTTATTGTAAGTATAATGTCTTTTTTATGAAAGAACAATTGATATCTGTCACATGTACGCAAAAACGTAACCTTGGTTACATCTTTTTCTCCTCATTTCCGTTAAACTAGCCACGAAATGAAAAAAAGGAGTGTTTTCTATGTATCTGGAAATTTTAAAAGACCACCATGCCGGAATCTATGAGCTTATCGATACGATAACCTGCGCCAAGACACCCAGCGAGGTTTCCCAACAAGCCGACACCATTGCTCGGGCACTCTCCCGCCTGGCAGGCCTTATCTCCATTCATCTGGCCGCCGAAGATAAATTTCTCTATCCCAATCTGAAGAAAAGCGGCCTTGAAAAAGTTCGCGATACCGCTTCCCGCTTTGACCTGGAAATGGGGCATCTGGCGGATACCTTCAAAGGGTACAAGGAAGCCTTCATGACGCCAACCAAAATAAAAAATAATCCCGCTGACTTTCTGCAAGAAACCAAGCAAGTTATCGGTGCCCTGCTGGAGCGCCTTCGCCGCGAAGATAACGAACTGTATCCCCTCGTGGAAGAATAACCTGTCCCCATCCCATTCCCTCCTCTCCTCATCCCTTGACAAGCCTTATAATCTCCTCTAAAATATATAGGATTTCATATCAACCGCTAGTTGTGTATTTTTTTCTGGAGGTTCATTCATGTTGACTATCTTTCAAAAATCTATGGCTGTGCCACGCTATGTAAAAAAGCTCTTCCTGCTCCTGACCATAACGATCAGCCTGATAGGAACTGGCATTACCACTTGCATGGCGAGTCCCAAGATTGACTTCACATGTACCAAAGTTGATTTGAAGGATTTAGAATCCGGCCTTGTTCATTACGAGGGAGTTCTTTATAACTCCGGGGATGAAGGGGCCTATGTCGAAAGTGGCGAATTTTCCCTTGTAGTCAAAGCCCCTAACGGACATGTCATTTTTGAAGATACCGCCTTCTACCCTTCTTTGGGCAATGTGTATCTGGCCCCGGGCGAATCGTGCCAAAAATATCTGGCCTTTCGGAAATGGCATCCGACAACGCCGCCCTATACCGGTGATTTTACCTACCACTGCCAGTACAAAATCAATTGGCATAAATAATATCCACGGGATAGCCAAGGACGCCACTTTTAATCGTGGCGTCCTTTTGCTATCCCGTAGTATTTTATTCGACCATAATATATTTTGTAATAAGGATTACAATCATATTATAATCAAAAAAAATAAACGATATTCTCTATATCGCTATCCATCATTAAGTTATAAACGGATACCGCAAAAACGGGGCCATGAGAAGTTGATTCTCATGGCCCCGTTTTGTTGCACGTGAAACAATGAATATTTTACGCTTTTGCTCCCGTCGAATACATAGCGATTTTTTCTGGGTTGTCGTTGATGCTCCAGACGCCGCAGGGGCAGACACCAGCGCAGATTCCACAGCCGATACAGCGATCCGGGTCAGATACGTACTCCCAGCTGCCATCTTCCTTCTGAATACGGGTGATGGCTTTTTCTGGGCAGGATTCCAGACACATCTTACAATCACGGCAGGTACCGCAGCTTACGCAGCGCGTGTGGTCATCCACCGGATCCCCCAGCAGGCAGTGATGGCATTTGTCAAAATAGGCTTTAGACAGGCGGTCCGCAGGAATCTGCTGCTTCTCAGGGAAGCTTACCGTCTCTTTGCCCATGACATACTGGTCGACATACCAAGCCGCCTTGCGGCCACTGCCGATAGCATCCGTCAGGCGGCCCGGTTTGATCGTATCGCCTGCTGTGAATACACCATCAGCAATACTCTGGTCTTTTTTCGGTACCAGCCAGGATTTACGGAAATACTCAATGCCTTCGTCTTCCGGCAGGAAGTCGAGGACAGGTTCCTCACCGATACTGACGATAACCTGGTCAGCCGGAATGAAACGGCCATCATTGCCATAGACACCCTCTGGCGTAATCTTATCCGTGAAAAACGGCCAGACGAGCTTGCCGCCCAAATTCTCGATATACTCGATTTCATCGGTGAAAGCAGCCGGTTTCTGCACATCCACAGCGATAACGCTCTCAGCACCCATCTCATAGGCACCACGGCAGGTATCCATACCGGAGTTACCGGCACCGATAACTACTACGCGTTTGCCCGTAGCCGGTTTCTCGCCGCGGTTGATTGCCTTGAGGTATTCCAGCCCCATGGTGAGGTGCTCGGCACCTTCCCAGGGGAAGAACCGGGATTTCGTCCCCCCCGTTGCCACGACAACGGCGTCATTTTCTTTGCGCAGGGCAGCAAATTTTTCTTTATCGACTTTGCAGCTGGTGACAAATTCTACGCCAACACTCTGGATGCGTTTGAGTTCTGCTTCCAAGAGTTCATGGGCCAGGCGGCCGCGGGGGATAACCTGCTCCAGCTTCCCCCCCATGTGCTCTGCATCATCATAGACCGTGACGCTGTGTCCCTTACGGGCCAGCTGCCAAGCCGTAGAAAGGCCGGCAACACCACCGCCGATGACAGCAATCTTTTTGCCCGTCTTGTTCTTTGGCGGTTCCACCTTCAAGAAGGCCGAACGATAGCCGAGGTCCCCAATCTGAATCGGCTCATCAATTGTACCGCGGGTACAGTGGTCCATGCAGGGATTCGGGCAGACCGAACCACAGACGGAGCCCGGGAACGGCGTGTACTGAAGTTCCAGCTGGAAGGCCTCATCGAGCTTGCCCTGACGAATCAGGTCATAGCGGCGCTGGGTCGGAATCCCCGTCGGGCAGTTGAATTCGCACGGTGCGGCGAATTTCGCGTTATCCCAGCTCGGCACCCGGAGGCGGTAAAGCCCCGTCGAAAGGGTATTGTGAACGGCGAAATCATCATGAGCAACATCGCTGAAGATACCGCCCTTTACCCAGTCATTCAAACGGAATGCCTTGAGGTCGTGGTTTTTCTTGCCCTTCTTTTCCGCAGCCGTCAGCGGGCGCAGTTTCTTCCACTGGCTCCAATCCGACAGTTCCTGACGCAAGTCTTCGCGCTCGATATGCTGGAGGAATTCATCCATGCCGCCATCGAGGAAGGCAATATCGTCCTCATCCAGATCCAGATATTTGATATCTGCCGGATAGGTATCGATGGTGCCGCGTACATAGACCACGCCGCCTACCATACCAACGCAGGCGCGCTCGCCGAGAACCGAGGCAAACTGCTCGCTATCATAGCCGCAAACGATTGCACGGCCGCCGCCCATAAACTCAAAGGAGAAGGAACCGACATTCTTGAGAATCCAAAGTTCCGGCTCCTCATAGAGCGGATCGTGTTTCATCAACGAACCCGTGCGGGTACCGCCACGGCCACCGATGAAAATCTTGCCACCGGAAGAGCAATGGCCAGCCGTATCGCCGGCATCGCCTTTAACCGTAATCGTACCGCCAGAGTTCAGCCAGCCGACATCGGCCGATACCGAACCATCGGCGACAATCTCCGTGCCCGGCAGACACATGGAACCGAGACGCTGGCCAGCATTGGTGACATGGAAGTGTAGCGTCTTGCCTTCCGGATGCCATAATGGACCGCCGATATCATGTTGGCCGGAAGCCTCAATCTCGAACTCGGTCTCGCCCTGCTTTACCGCATCGCCAATGGCGAGCAGCAGGTCCTGAGTAGACATGCGATCATGTCCCTGCATTGTTTCTATCTTAAACATAAGTTATTGCCTCCTGTTACGCCATCGTTAGCATACATACTGGATGCCGAGTTTTTCTGCCACAGCCTTATCCGTCGATACCAGTGCATCACTGCGGCCAATCGGCAGCGAGCTGTTGCCAATCGGTGCCATGAGCTTCTTGAGCTCCGCATCGAAAGCCAGTACATAATCGACGATTTTCTGTGCGCCACGATCAATGTCGAGGCGTTTCACGAGGCGCGGGTCCTGGGAACAGATTCCCATCGGGCATTTACCCGTATTGCAGGAATTGCAGCGGCCCTGCTCGTTGCCAACGCAGCCCAGGAGCTGGATCAGTACCTTGCCCACGAATACGCCGTTGGCACCAAGGCACATCATCTTGAAGGCATCGGCGGCCGCATTACCGGTCATGCCGATACCACCACCGCCATAAAGCGGAATCTGGCCCTGCAAGCCCTGTTTGACAGCGGCATTGTAGCAGTCACGAATCTTGGAAACCACCGGATGGCCCGTGTGGTCAAGGGAAACCTCATTGGCTGCACCAGTACCGCCCTGAATACCATCCAGGAAGAACCCGCCGCAGATTTTGTACGGGTCACGCAGCAAGTTGTTGTATACAGAAACAGAAGTTGCCGAAGCAGCGCACTTGATGCCGACCGGGACACGGAAGCCAAAGGCGGCATTCATAGAAAGATGCATTTTCTGGACCGATTCCTCGATGGAATACAGGCCCTGATGGTTCGGCGGCGAAGCCAGCGTTGCTTTCGGAACACCACGGATAGCCTGGACATGTTCCGCTACCTTTGCCTCCGGCAGCAGACCGCCGTCACCCGGTTTTGCCCCCTGACCGATCTTGATGAGGATACCCGCCGGGTCCGTAACCATATGCGGCATTGCTTTGATGATGCGGTTCCAGCCGAAATGACCAGACGCAATCTGTATAATGAAGTATTTGAGATATTCTGATTCCAAAAGTTTTACCGGCATACCGCCCTCACCAGAGCTCATGCGCACGGGCAGGCCGCATTTCTCATTGAGGTAGCCAACAGCCAATGCTACGGCTTCCCAAGCACGGGTCGACAGTGCACCGATGGACATATCCGAGAAAATCAGCGGGTAAATCCAATCGACCGGCGGCGTATGGCTTGCCTGAACGAGCTTACCATCCTTGAGCTCAAACGGAAGCTCTTTGGCGGAAAGCACGCGGCCAAAGGGCGAACGGATATCGAACGTATGGCGGGCTGCATCGAGCGACGGGTCCGTCATCTGGGAAATACGGCCAACGACAATACTGTCCAGCGTACGCTGCGCATTGAGGTTCGTACGGCCGCCGCGTTTGATGGGGCCATTGTCTTTTGCCAGCAGCGTGCGGCGGCTGTCCGGATTGCGCACCGGGCGAATGGCGTTGTTCGGGCAGATTTTCTCGCACATGCCACAGCCCCGGCAGAAATCCGTCAGGCTTGCCACCTGTTTGATGATGGGGCGCGCGACATGCGTATGCTTCGGTTCGGGCTGACTCCCCTCCGAAATCGTCAAAGACTGGCTCTGCGTAACCACTTTGATGGCCTTGAAGGAGCAGCCAGCAACGCAGCTGCCGCACATCGTACAGCGGTCAGCATGATATTCGATTTTCCATGGCAGGTCATTTACTGCCACGTCCTGAGTTTTTACTGCTTCCATCTCTGTACCTCCAGCTCATCGTTGATTACTATGATTTCCCGCTCATTTGGATAAATATCTTTCGTCTGGTCACGGTCCGGCATGATTTCATTGATGCCGCAAACCTCCGAAGAGATTGCCAGCATATCATCCGTGCGGCCGATGACAACCGGACGAAGTTTCTTGGAGTCGCAGCAGGTAATCATGCGATTATCCGGCAGCACCCCAATGACGGTATTCGGTCCGTTAATCTCGAGATTGGCCAACGACTGGCGAATCGCCGTAAGGACCTCTTTATCCTCCCGCTGTTCGATTTCCTCGAAGGGCAGCGGGGTAATGACATGCTTATAATAGGTAAGCGGCCATTTGAGCTCATGATGTACATAATGAAGCGTATTGAGGAAGCACTGGGAATCGGACTCAAAACCGATATAGCCGCGATGCAGCGATTTCTGGAACTCCTTATTCTTCGTATAGAAGGTATTCTCGCCGTTCGCACAAAGCGTATATCCCTGCAGGAAGAACGGATGCGCTGCATAACGCACGATATCATAGTTGGTATTCTGACGGCACTGAGCTACGATTGACTTAGCAGCCAGGCAGCCATTGTCATCCCAAAGGTGGAAATACGTAGCAATATCACGCGGATCGCCGATTTCCTTGAGCGTCAGGACATCCGGCCAGAAGGAATAGACAACCCCCTCTCCCGCCTCTTCGAGCAGTTTCCTGAGTGCCAGACGGGTATCGAGCAGCAGGTCTTCCTTCTGCTCCTTGGTCATCTTCTCGGCATCCTCCGGATAATCGTAGTTACGGAAAATGTAGTATGGCATTGCCTGAATATCAAGCCCCGGGCGTTTGTCCGGAATAGGAATCCATTCTGCCAGCTGCACGAAGTTGTGCGCATCCATGTATTCCTCTACAAGCTGCGCACCACGCTGCGTGCAGGCCAGGGATAACAGCGGCTTATCCTTATAATCGGAAAAGATGCCGTACAGGTCCTGCATGACCATGGCAAATCCGGAGTTATCATGCCCTTCCTGCTGCGGAAGCATCAAATGCAGCGCCTTTGATGGCTGAATGGGTACTTTGCTCTTGATTGAACCAATTCTACACATATCCGTCTCTCCTTTGAGATTGTCCTTTGTATATAATACATTGTCCCTATACAATACATTTCGACTGTAATGTAACTCCTATTATAGGAAGACTGTAAACCAATGTCAATATGCATATTCAAGCATAATATTCTGAAAAATATCGTATTTTCCTTGATTTTACGCCATCTCAGCCAAAAACAGTGATTATATTTATACATTATTGCATAAATATGTATGTATACAGTTTACAGTTTTATCATTTGTTATACTTATTCCGCCAATAAAAAAGCCCTATGCAGTTGTTTGCATAGAGCTTCTACTTATTATTCCCTTTTGTTATGTTATGTATTTTTTTACTGTATACACGCATACAACTGCGTGAAACCGTCTTTATTCGTCTATGAAAGTATACATAATACTTGTGCTGGCAGAACCTATCAATGAAGGTACGATGCGGGATTTACCGGTTCGCCACCAATGCGCACCTCATAATGGACGTGCGGCCCCGTAGAAAAGCCGGTGCTGCCCATGTAGGCAATGACCTGACCGCGACGAACATATTGGCCAGGGGTGACAACAACCTGCATGGCATGACCATAGCGAGTCATGATGCCATTGCCATGGTCAATATCCACCATATTGCCATAGCCGCCATCATTCCAGCCAGCCGTCGTGACTACGCCGTCTGCCGTAGCCAAAATCGGCGTACCGGCATCATTGGCAATGTCGATACCCGGATGGAAATCCGATCCATTCCAACGGAGGCCAAACGGCGAGGAAACGTCACCATGCGCTGGCCAGATGGACGGGGTCGTACTGCCGCCCAGCAGCGGGTTGTAACCGAGTTTTTCCTGACGGTCCTTGATATGCTGCTGTAACTCCATAAGGGACTCACGGCGCTGGGTAATCCCTTGCTCCACCAAAGTGAGTACCTGGCCGATATTGTTCAAATCCGGCTGAACGACTGGTCCCCCCTGACCATCGTGTTTACCGTCACCATTGCCACTGGCATCTGGATTCTGCGCCGCTGGTGCATTGGCATCCTGCGCCGGTGCCATTCCAGTCATTTGACGCAGTTCGTTTTCTACCTGTTTCAACTGCTCCATCTCATCCTGCAGGTCATTGGCTTTCTTCGAAAGCTGCAGCAATTGCTCCTGCTGGATCGTATTTACTTCCCGAAGTTCGCGAATCTCGCTTTGCCCACTCTGCGCCGCAAAGGTACTGTATACCGAGTAGCTGAACGCCCCCACAAAGAGCAGCGCACCAACAGCCAGCGAAGCAACCCCAATCTTGAGGTTGCGTTCGGACAAATGGATTTTCTTGACATCGCCGCCATTAGGCGGAATGAATTTAATCGTATACTTCGGTGATTCCTTTATCTCTGGTTTCTTCTCGTCTGCCAAAGTAAAGCCTCCAAACACTTTCAATAAAATAATCCACGGACCTACAAATTCCCTGGATTGCTTCACCAATAAATAAAAAACCTTATGCCATTATAGCATAAGGTTTTTGTTTTTTAAAGGTTTTTCTACTATATAATATACCCTTACTGGGCCTTTGCCATGGCATCGTGCAGGGCCTGTTCCTCTTCCTGCGTCAGCGTGTAAGAGGAAGTTCCGTTCTCAATTGGCTTTACGTAACTGCGGGAATCCTCACGGCCAAAGATGCTGGACAGTATCACACCGTTATTGTAGGAATCCAGCAAAGCCACCGCATAGCTCAAATCACTGCCCATGTCTTCAAAGGCCCGGAAACGGACAACGCCTACCCGCGTAACCGCAATCTGGAGCAGTGCATCCATTCGCTTGTTCTCGTTATCGATGCGCTGATTCTCCTCTACCACATGACGAACCTCGTCGATATGCCCCATGAGCAGGCGCTCGAGATTCGCACCATCAACGCCAGTCATCATCTTGCGATAGCGCTTCTTCATATAACTGAGCTTCATCGCCTGGTTAATCATAATCCCCAACATAATTACCATAATCACTGCCATAGCGGCAACAATAAACGGCATATTATTCGTCATTATCTTCATGAACTGCTGAATATCCATTGTTTATTGAATGCTCCCTTTCTCTGCTTCCCGTTTCAGGCATCCGATTGTTGCACGTGAAACAAATTTGCGAACCTTTAATCGCAGACTTCTAATATTATAACGCCTTTATTCCGAATTTGCTATAAGCAAATTTTCCCATCACACGGTAAATTTCTGAGATAAAGAGATTTGCCGCAGAGCGTCAATCTTCTTTTTCTTGACCTGTTCTTCCCGCTCAAGAATCAACCCCATGATGCGTTCCAAATCCTCCGGGGAGTAGAACTCAATTTCAATCTTGCTCTTTTTCTTGCCCGGATGAATTTTGACCTGGGTACCAAAAAGATGGGTGAGTTTATCCACGGCATCTGTCAAAAATACATCCTGCTGTTTTTTATCTTTCTGCACAGCCTCCGGTTTATCCTTGAAATAATCCGGATTATCCTGCAATTTCTTTACCAAGGCCTCACATTGACGCGCCGAAAGGTCTTCTGCCTGAATGTATTCGGCGGCTTCCCGCTGCAACTTCTGATTCTCGATGGAAAGCAGCGGTTTTGCCTGTCCCATAGACAGAGCACCATTAGCCACGTAATCCTGTACTTGTAGTTCCAGCTTCAGCAAGCGCAGGAAATTGGCGATATGGGAACGGCTGCGGCCGATTTTCTTGGCCATATCGTCCTGGGTCATGCCGAACTCTTTCATCAAGCGATTATAGGCCTTGGCCTCTTCGATAGCATTCAAGTCTTCGCGCTGGATGTTTTCAATCAGGGCGATTTCACTGACTTCGGCATCGTTGTATTCACGAATCATAGCCGGTACCGTCTTTAATCCAGCCAGTTTGGCAGCCCGCAGGCGGCGCTCACCTGCAATCAGTTCATACCCCGTTCCCGGCAGTTTGCGGACCAGCAGCGGCTCTAGGATACCAATCCGTTTTACCGAGTCCTTCAACGTATCAAGTGCCGATTCATCAAATTCCTGACGGGGCTGGTAGCGATTGGCCTTGATATCCGCTACATTCAGTTCCTGGACTTTATCCTTGGCCGGTGTAAGTTTCGTATCCTTGAGCAGTGCTCCCAGACCTTTGCCCAAGCCACCATGTGCCTTATTTGCCACGAGCAATCACCTCTTTCGCCAATTTCAAGTATACCTCGGCCCCTTTGGAGCGCTTATCGTAGTAGAGAATCGGCTCCCCATAGGACGGAGCCTCTGACAAGCGAACCGTACGCGGAATCATCGTTTTATAGACCGTATCGCCAAAGTTATTGCGCACTTCATCTACCACTTGCTCCGACAGCTTCGTGCGGGAATCAAACATCGTCATAAGAACGCCCTCAACCTCCAGCTGGGGATTGAGATTGCTACGCACCAGTTCAATGGTATTCATGAGCTGGGATACCCCCTCCAGGGCATAAAATTCGCACTGGATTGGCATCAGCACAGAATCGGCAGCTGCCAGGGAGTTCAGCGTCAACAGTCCCAAGGATGGCGGGCAGTCGATGATGATGTAATCATAGTTTTCCTTTACGCTGTCCAAGGCCTTCTTGAGACGGGTCTCTCGGGAGATAGCCGCCACCAGTTCAACCTCAGCACCAGCCAGTTCGATGTTAGCCGGCAGCACATCCACCTTGAACTCCGTTTTCTGGATGACATCCTGAACGGCCACATTATCAATCAAGACATGATAGATAGTCTGCTCCAATGCCGATTTATCAATACCGTAACCACTGCTGGCATTGCCCTGAGGATCACAGTCCACCAGCAATACTTTTTTCTTCTTTTCGGCCAGGCAGGCTGCCAGATTAACGGATGTGGTCGTCTTGCCGACGCCGCCTTTCTGATTTGCCACCGCAATAATCTTTGTCAACGAATCCACCACTTTCTCTAGGTTAAAAACATTACAGTTTTTCTTGTAAAATCTTGCTGAAATAAGTATAATTGTTACGATAATATTAACTAGATAAACAGTTGTTATTATATGTTTTCAGCAGAAAACTTCGCTTCATTTCACTACTTTATATAATAATATGAAATGACGGAAAAGCCAATGTTTCACGTGAAACATTTCCAAAAAAATATTTCTGCCCAGGTGCGAAAGGATGTGAAGCGAATGCCTATCTACAATGCACCACTATTAGCCATCGATGCCAAAGAAACCAGACGGTATGCCGGCCTGATGAAGGCGGAGAACTTTGACGAAAGCAAAATCGAGGAAGCCTGCCAGGACGCCCGGCTTCTGGCTTCCCCCAAAGGAATCTGGGAAGTTTACGACTACGACTGTGAAAACCAGGAAGTAAAAGCCGCACCAACCTGCATTCTGAAAGGGATAAAGATTGGCGCCCATCTTGCCGGCTGTGAAAAAGTCATCGCCCTAGCAGCAACCGTGGGCGAAACCATCGAAGAAACCGTGACCCAGCGCTTTGAGGAAGGGCAATATGCCTCCTCAGTGCTACTAGACGCTGCCGCCACTGCGGCCGTAGAACAAGTCGCCGATGCCATGGAAAAGGCCATCCGCCCTAAAGCTGCTGCAAAAGGCTATGGCATGCGCTGGCGGTTCAGCCCCGGCTACGGCGATTGGCCCATCGAGCAGCAGCCGGAACTCATCCGTCTCACCGGTGCGGCCAATATCGGTATTCAACTATCCTCATCGATGATGCTGATTCCCCGAAAAAGCATAACGGCTATAATTGGACTATATAAGGAAGACAAATCAAAACCAGAAGCAGCCGTTACTCACAAAAAAGGCTGTGCAGCCTGTCCGAAAACAGACTGTCCTTCCCGAAATGTATAAGGAGCGTGACCTTTTTGATTCATATTTTCGACGGTGCTATGGGCACCATGCTTCAAGCCGGTGGACTTGAACCAGGCGGCTGCCCGGAACTCATGAATGTGGAAAATCCGGAAGTCGTAAAAAATATTCACCGTGCCTATATCGAAGCCGGCTCCACCATCATTGAGACCAACACCTTCGGCGCCAGCGCCTTGAAGCTCGACCACTACGGCCTTGCTGATCGGGTAGGCGAACTCAATGCTGCAGCGGTAAAAATTGCAAAAGAGGCCGCCGCCGGCCGTGCCAAGGTAGCAGGTTCCATGGGGCCCACAGGCCGTTTTGTCGTCCCCCTAGGGGATTTGGAATTTGAAGCTGCCTATCAGTGTTTTGCCGAGCAGGCAAAGGCCTTGGCAGAGGCTGGCGCCGATTACCTGATTATCGAGACCTGCATCGACATCCAGGAAATGCGTGCCGCCCTGCTGGCGGCTAAAGATGTCGCCCCCAGCGTCCCCGTTATCTGCCAGCTTTCCTACAGCGAAGATGGCCGCACAGTCACGGGTACTGACCCACAGTCAGCAGCCATTATCCTCGAAGCCATGGGGGCTGATATCATCGGCGTTAACTGTTCCCTGGGACCGGAACAGCTGGTTCCCATTGTCCGCACCCTAGCGGAAAACTGCGATGTGCCCATAAGCGTCCAGCCAAATGCTGGCATGCCCTACCTAGAAAATGGGGAAACCGTATTCCCCATGGGGCCTGAGGATTTCGGCCGTTGGAGCACGAAACTCTTAGAAGCCGGAGCCACCTTCCTCGGCGGCTGCTGCGGCACCACCCCAGCCCATATTGCCGCCCTGGCCAACACGTTAAAGGATGCCCGGGAACCCGAACGGGCTAAGCGGCAAAAAAAGCTCTGGCTGGCCAGCCGCAGCAAAGCCATCTGCATTGACAAAGAACTGCCCACTCGACTCATCGGCGAACGCATCAATCCCACGGGCCGCAAGAAGCTCGCCGCCGAAATCCGGGAAGGCTCCTTTCTATCGGTAAAAAAAGAAGCCATCAATCAGGTAAAAGCCGGTGCCCACCTGCTGGATGTGAATATGGGTGTCGGCGGCATCGACCAAACCGCCGCCATGAAACACGCCGTTACGGAAATATCCCAGCTGACTGATGCCCCACTGGCAATCGATACCAGCGATGCCAAGGCTTTGGAAGCCGGTCTGCGCGCCTACCCGGGCCGGGCCCTCATCAACTCGGTCAGTGCCGAAAAGGACCGCATTGCCGAATTTCTGCCGCTGGCGAAAAAATACGGTGCGGCCATCCTCTGCCTGCCTATTACCGATGATGGTGTCCCCAAAACAGCCAAAGCTCGCCTGGAAACCATCCAGGGCATTATCAAAGCCGCTAAGAAGCAGGGACTAGACGATGGCGATTTCCTGCTGGATGCCTTGGTTATGACCATTTCCGCGGATTCCAATGCCTGCCATGAAGTTCTCCGGACTCTGGCCCTCTATCGCCAGGAACTTGGCTATCCTTCCACCATGGGACTTTCCAACATCTCCTTCGGCCTGCCCAACAGACCCCTCATCAACAGTACCTTTTTCACCATGTGTCTGGCGGCAGGCCTCGATGCCCCCATCATGAATCCCTATGACGATTCCATGCAGCAGGCCTTAAAGGCCAGTGCGGCTCTTTTAGGACACGACCCCAATGGCCTGGCCTTCAGCAAAGACGAAGCCAATCTCAGCGTGCCCAAAAAGGCCGCCGTGGCCAAGGAAACCATCCTTGCCACCCTGCCGGCCATCAAGCAGGCCGTTATCGAGGGCGAAAAAGACGATGTTGCCCCACTGGTAGAAAAGGCCATCCAGGAAGGCCACAGCGCCAACGAAATCACCGAACAAGCCCTTACCGCCGCCATGACGGAAATCGGCGAAGATTTCGGTGCTGGCCGCATGTTCCTGCCACAGGTGCTGCTCTCGGCTGAGACGATGCGCGCAGCCTTCAACAAGCTAAAAGAACTGATTCCGGCCAGTGCCAATGCCGAAAACGGCACCGTAGTCATTGCCACGGTCAAGGGTGATGTCCACGACCTTGGCAAAAACATCACTGGTGCCCTGCTGGCCAACAGCGGCTTCAAACTCATCGATCTCGGCAAAGATGTCGATTCCACGGATATTGTCAAAGCTGCCATAGAAAACAAGGCCGACATTGTCGGCCTCTGTGCGCTCATGACCACCACCATGGTCCAAATCGACAAAGTCATCGCTGACCTAAAGGCCGCTGGCTGCAACGCCAAAGTCATGGTCGGCGGCGCTGCGGTCACCCAGGAATACGCCGACAGTGCTGGGGCCGACGCCTACGCTCCCGACGGAGTCAAAGCCGTGGAGCTAGCTAAAGGACTTGTAAAATAACAACCCGAACACAAAAAGCCCCGATAGCTTCAAAGCTATCGGGGCTTTCTTTGCCTGTATTAGAACAAAACTTTTGCCAGATGCAGGTATTCCGGATCGAGTTTTTTCTTGTTATTGACGGAGTCATGCAGGTCGATGGAAACGACGCGGCCCTTGCTGAAGCCGAAAACGATGTCCGAAAGACCGGAGATGAGAGCCAGAGCAGCCTGCTCGCCGAGCTGGCTGGCGCGAACGCGGTCGATGACCGACGGGGAGCCCCCACGCTGGATATGACCGAGTACCGATACGCGCGTATCGAGTTCCGTCTTCTTGGCAATGTAATCGCCGATTTCCTGACCACTGCCAGCACCCTCTGCCACTACTACGAGGATATAGCGTTTGCCCTCCTGATAAGCAGCCTTCATATCTTCACAGATTTTATCAAGATCGAAAGGGGACTCCGGTACGAGGATATACTCTGCACCGCCAGAAATGCCCGAAACCAGAGCCAGCCAACCAGAGTTGCGGCCCATTACCTCCATGACAATGACGCGGCGATGTGCCGAAGCCGTATCACGGAGCTTGTTGATGGCATCGATGATGGTGTTGGCAGCCGTATCGCAGCCAATCGTGTAGTCCGAACCCCAGACATCATTATCGATTGTGCCCGGCAGGCCTACGATAGGAATACCGGTCTCTTGAGAAAGCAGCGAAGCACCGCGCAGGGAGCCGTCACCACCGATGACGCAAAGGCCCTGGATACCGCGGTCAACCAGATGCTGATAACCGAGCATACGACCTTCCGGTGTCTTCCAACGCTTGCAGCGGGCCGTTCCCAGGAACGTACCACCACGCTGGATAATATCGCCAACGTCCTTGGACTGCATCTCAAACATATCTTCTTCAAGCAGACCATGATACCCATCACGAATACCCCAGACTTTGACACCCTCATAGAGAGCCGTACGAACAACTGCACGAGCTGCTGCGTTCATTCCCGGGCTGTCGCCACCGCTGGTCATGACTGCAATGCTTTTTAACATAACTGAAGTCCCCCTTGAATATGAGAAATGTGTAACATAGTACGTCTAGTATAAAACCTTACTATCCCATATCATACCATAAATCTTGCAAATCTAACAGAGGTTTTGCCTAGGATTGTTCGCTAAACTGCAAATTTTTGATTACGTGATTCGTTCCCCTTTTCCCCTCTTGACAAACGTGTCTGCTCTATGATAGATTGACAATAGATGCTGTGCAACTGACGGAAGTGGATTACCACAGGGAGCACAGGGAAGAAAAGCCGACCGTCTGGGCGTTGCCTGGATTTGTGTCGGCTTTTTTCGTATATGTTTAAAATAAAGGAGAAACCTGCAATGAATGAAATGGAACTCAAGTATGGCTGCAATCCGAACCAGAAACCAGCTCGTGTCTTCATGGAAAAGGGCGCCCTTCCCTTTACGGTCTTGAATGGCAAACCGGGCTATATCAACCTGCTTGACGCAATGAACAGCTGGCAGCTGGTTCAGGAGCTCAAAAAAGCCACCGGCCTGCCGGCAGCCGCTTCCTTCAAGCACGTCAGCCCGGCTGGTGCTGCCGTAGCCGTTCCACTCTCCGAAACACTGCAGAAAACATATTTCGTTGAGGGCATCGAGCTTTCGCCAGTCGCCACGGCCTACATCCGTGCCCGCGGCGCTGACCGCATGTCTTCCTATGGCGATTTTGTTGCCCTGTCCGATGAATGTGATGCCCAGACGGCCTCCTTCCTCAAACGCGAGGTATCCGATGGTATCATCGCCCCGTCCTACTCCGAAGCGGCACTGGAAATTCTCAAGACGAAGCGCAAGGGCACGTATCTGATTCTCCAGATGGACCCAAACTACCAGCCAGGAAAAATCGAGAAAAAACAGGTATTCGGCATTACCTTCGAGCAGCAGCGCAATGAAATTGCGCTGACGGAGGACTGCCTCACGGAAATCCCCACGAAAAACAAAGACATCCCGGCAGCGGCTAAACGCGATCTGCTGATTTCCCTGATCACGCTTAAATATACCCAGTCCAATTCCGTCTGCTATGCTAAGGATGGGCAGGCCATTGGCATCGGTGCAGGCCAGCAGTCCCGCGTCCACTGTACGCGCCTTGCCGGCAATAAAGCCGATATCTGGTATCTGCGCCAGGCACCACAGGTTCTCTCCCTGCCTTTCCGTGACGATATCCGCCGCCCGGACCGCGACAATGCCATCGACGTCTATGTTGGTGACGAATATATGGACCTTTTGGGCGGCGACAACTGGAAACGGGTCTTCACGGAAAAACCGCCCGTATTCACGAAGGAAGAAAAACAGGCCTGGCTCTCTACACAGACCGGCGTAGCCCTTGGCTCTGATGCCTTCTTCCCCTTTGGCGACAACATTGAACGCGCGCACAAGAGCGGCGTCGCCTATGTCGCCCAGGCAGGTGGTTCCATCCGCGACGACAATGTCATCGAAACCTGTGACAAATACAACATGGCGATGGCAATGACCCACATCCGCCTGTTCCATCACTGATTTTTACCATTTGTTACCCCATTCTTACATTTACATACACATACAAGAAAGAGGAGCAATATCCAGCTGGATATTGCTCCTCTTTCTCATTCAATCCTTTACCTCACCAGGAGATATCTGCATCAACTGGCTTCGGCCATCCATATCCCTTACACAGGAAAGCCAGCACTCCCCCCCACCTAATAGGAAAGGTATAATGATATATATCTTCAAAGAAACCTTTCCGTCATCGTTATAGGTATGGAAAAAAGCCGTAAAGTGGTCCCGACTTATTTCTTTCTGCCGCTCGATAAGAGACGGCAAATCGTAGAAGCGCATGAAAAGCTCCCGTTCCTCGGCCACAATATACCGTTCCGCATAAAGTTTCAAACTTCCCTCCACCGTGGGATTTTCACAAGTAATGCGATTCTGGTTCTCATCAATATAGATATTTTCGGCATGTCCATCGATGGAAAAAAAATCCACCCGCGAAAAAATCCCCATGATATGGCGGAGTGCAGTATGAAAATCAACAGTCTGGGGATTTTCTGCCGAAAGCATCACAATGACAAAAACAAAAGCATCCACCTTTTTAGATGGATTACTGGCGATATAACGGCAGCTTATATTGCACAGTTTGCCGTTCATCGTATAATCCACCGATAACTCTTTACGCAGGCTGCGGCAACGATTCAGCAGCCGGGCAAACATCCGCTGAAAATGTTCTTTTCCCTGCTGGTAGTATTGGATTTCCTCTTCAAGACTCTCAAACCCCTGATTTTTCACATAATCCAGGTAAGCCTGATTGGTATAGATATAGCGGAAGCTGGACAAGGATTCTCCCTGTTCGCAAATCGCCATCGGCATCGCACTGATGTAGTTCCGCCGCTCCTCAAAGGAAAGAAGTGGCGATATACTCAGCAGGTTGATATTGCCGATTTTGCGGAAATAGTCCGCGCTGATAAGCGGTTCAAAGGATAAAGTTGCTTCAGAGCCAGCATAAGAAGCCGCCGCAAGCCGCAAAGGCTGTGGTTTACCAAACAAATAGCCCTGACACAGTTCACAGCCAATATCCTTCAAGAACTGGTACTGTTCCTCTGTTTCTACCCCCTCAGCCAAAGTGTGGATTCCCAACTCCTTAGCCATATTGACCAACGACTTCAGGATAACCTCTGTTTTATGCTTCTTGCCAAAATCCCGCAAAAAACGCATATCAAATTTTATGAGATCGAAGTCATAATCCTTCAGCGTATTCAAGGAAGAATAGCCACTGCCAAAATCATCCATCCAGACTTCATAACCGGCTTCCCGGAAACGCATAATCTGCTTGATGATATGGTCATCATCAACGCTGAAAGCCCCTTCGGTGATTTCTATATGCAGCCTGTCGCAGGAAACCTGATATTCCTGGCGGATTCTCTCCACATCAGCAAAAATATCCGTCAGCTGGAAATCCATCCGGGAAAGATTCAGCGAAATCCTGGCTTCCTGCCAACCCTCGCCATGCTCCCGGACCCGGCGGAAATCCTCACAGGCCTCCCGGATTACATACAGATCCAACTTATGGATGAGATGGGCATCCTCCAGTACCTCGATAAATACCCCTGGGGATATCATGCCGTACTCCGGGGAATTCCAGCGTGCCAGCACCTCAAACCCCATGACCTCCCGCGTCATCGTGCGGATTTCCGGCTGATACCACACCTCAATATCGTGGTGTTCCAGTGCCCGGTAAAAATTGCTCACGATGTAATTCTTGATCCGGATCTTCTTTTCCAAGGCCTCATCAAAAACGCCCCAGCCCTTATCGTAAGTGCCCTTTACGCTTTCACAAGCCAGCTTTGCCCGGTCGAGGATCAGCGCCGTATCCTGGATACCGGCCGCTGGCACATAAATTCCCACCTTGACCTCTAAGGCAAGATTCTGATCAAAATCATGAACAGCCTGCCGGACATATTCAATCCGCTGCTCGATATGTTCATTTTCCACAGCTGCTACGAAATGGTCATCGTTCAGCCTGGCCAGAATCCCGTTGGGAAATGCGTCCCGCAGGATACCAGCAATACGCCGCAGGAATTTATTTCCATCTTGAAAGCCATATTTCCGATTATAACCTTTGAAATTCTCTACATCAAAATACAGGAAGGTGATGTTCCCATTGCCTGCATCTTTCAGCAGATAATAGGAATCTTCCATAAAGTACATCATGTTGAACAACCCGGTGACTTCATCGATTTGATTTTTACGAATTACATTCTTCATAATCGCACTCTCATCAGCGGACTTATCCACAGACATATCCACAAAACCGTGGATATGTCAATATTTTTGTGGATAAGTTGCGCTTTTATTCCTTAGTTATCCACTTCCTCTGAGAATCTGGCCGAAAATTTTAGAGTGAAATCCTCAGATACTCTTCTACCATGTCACGGACACTCATGCCATTACTGGATTTGCCGCCCAGGCGATTTTTCTTCATATTCTTGACGATGCCATGATAGAGCTCATCTTCCACCGACCCCGGCACCAGATTTTCCCAGTTCTGCATGCTGTAGGGACGCTCCTTGATGGCATTGTCCGGACGCCCCGTTACTTCCAGCTCACTCAAAAACTGAATCTGCTGGGTATTCGGACGAACGTAGTAATGCGCCAGGAAATATTTGGGCGGATAACTGTATTCGGCATTCTCATCCGTCTGAACCAACTTCACCCACACATCCGCGATATACTCATTGCCCGAATGAGGCATGCGAATCCAGCGGGCATTCTTCGTATCCAAATAATAGGTAAACCCATTATCCTTCAATAACTCCACAAAGCGCTTTTCCTCTGGATCTACCTTTTTCTTCTTCTCGTCCTTTTTCGCATTATCTTCATTTTCTTCCTGCGACTTGGCTGCCTTTTTTACTTTTTTCTTTTCCTGCTGTTCCTTGAGAGCCTGTTTTTCGCGTGCTTGCTTCATAGCCCGGTCAAAGATTTCCTTAGCCTCCTTTTCTGCTTCCTCTTCGCTCATAGTCGTGGAAGCAGTTGTATTAGTTGCCGTAGCTCCTGCCGAAGCGGCAGCAAACGAAGCACTGACGGAAAAAACCATCAAACCTACACCTAATAACGCAATTTTCTTTTTCCAGTTCATTTTGTCTCCCTACAATCTTTTTGCATAAAAACGTTTCTTATACTATATACATATTCCCTTTACTATTTCGCCCTACTGCCAAAAAATCCCTGCCTATCAAGCAGATGCTAAGAATTATTTGACCTAAAAAGTGGCTGTAAAATTACAGTTTGTAGGTTACACGAATCTCATTCGAAGCAACTCTTCGCCGCCGCTAGGGGCAGTGCCAACACTACGCGGGAGATGTTTTTCTAAACGAAATTTTTATCTTTAATTAAGCATCGAAAAAGTTGCAAAACGC
>NZ_JAILKR010000008.1 GCF_024693525.1 Selenomonas sp.
GTACCGCATCGCCTGCTTTAAGCTTGCGGCTCATTTCTTCCGTAAACGGAGTCTGAATCCGAATCTGTTCAGCCATTTATATTTCCTCCCGTCTTCCATCAAAGTACACGCTGTTTATGACGCATAGCGTGGCAGCAAATCGTTACCGCTACCGGCAGGCCTGCAATATGCGTGGGGCCCCACTCTACGTTTACAGCCAGTGCCGAGGTGTTGCCACCCAGCTGGGGGCCAATGCCCGTCTGATTGATGAGTTCGAGGAGTTCGCCTTCCAATTTAGCGTATTCCGGCATCGGATTGCGCTCGTCAACAGAACGCGTGAGCGCCAATTTGGAAAGGAGGGCTGCTCTGTCCATGGTACCACCGATACCAACACCGACAACCATCGGCGGGCACGGATTCATGCTTGCATGGAGAATGATATCCATAACAGCTTTCTTTACGCCCTCAACGCCATCGGCCGGAACCAGCATCTTAACGCCGGATTTGTTCTCCGAACCAAAGCCTTTCGGTGCAACCGTAATCTTGAGCTTGTCACCCGGAACGATTTTCGTGTAGATAACGCCCGGCGTGTTATCCTTCGTGTTGACACGATTGAACAGCGGCTCTGCAACAACAGATTTGCGCAGATAACCTTCCGTGTAGCCCTTCGAAATACCTTCGTTGACAGCATCCTCCAAGGAACCACCAGTGATATGGAGATCCTGTCCTACTTCGAGGAATACAATCGTCATGCCGGTATCCTGGCAATACGGACGGTCCTCAGCACGGGCAATCTCTGCATTCTTAATAATCTGGTCAAGAACGTTCTGTGCGACCGGAGAAACCTCCGTCTCGCGGCCACGTTTGAGGCCTTCGTAAACGTCTTTCGGCAGATAATAAGCTGCTTCCTTGCACATCTGTGCTACGTTTTCAGTGATTTGTTTTGCGTCGAGTTCTCGCAAAGTAATCCCTCCCATAAATACAACTTATCACACATCTGTAGGTTCATCATAGCACATTTTATTATGCCATTCAAGCATTGTAAAAAGTGCCGCAAACCCGCGTAAATAGTGAATTTCGTTCACTTTTTACTTCACCCAAAAACAGATCTATATGATATACATCACATCACTATACTTATTATCCATCGAGGGAAAAATTCCTGCTGATTTTTATTTTTTTCGTAAAAAATGTATTATTATTTTTTATTTTTTCATGACGGTGAAATTATATCCGTTTATATCCGTATCAACTTAACCACCGGATGCTGTTCTGGAGCCAACTCCGCCACCATAAACGATCCACGGCTGGCATCTCGAGGCCGCGCCACACTACCGGGATTAAGTACCGTAACCTCACCGATTGACACGTCAGCCACATGGGTATGACCATAGATGGCGATATCGGCAGCCTGTTCCACGGCTGCCAGCACAAGATTTTGGGTGGAAAATCCCACACCATAAAGATGTCCATGCGTAAGCAGGATGCGATGCCCACCCAAGTCAGCAATTACCGTATCCTCTAGCCGCGACATCGGCCAATCGTTATTGCCCGCAACTTTTATAACCGGCAAATCCGTCACCATTTCCAAATACTCTGCATCCATGGCAATATCGCCAGCAAAAAGCCAGACTTCCACATTGACGGCGGCAGGATGCTGCAGCATCGCATCCAGGGCGTTGGTATTCCCATGGCTGTCACTTACAATTCCCACTTTCATTTCCAGTGATCCTCCAAAGCCTTGGCCAGCTCTTTCAACGCCTTGCCTCGATGACTGATGACTTGTTTTTCCTCTAGGGTCAATTCCGCCATGGTACGCCCTGGATATTCCAGCGGATAAAAATACGGGTCATAGCCAAAGCCATTCTCCCCTTTGGCCAGCAGCTTAACCTGACCATCGCAACGCCCCTCTGCCGTCAAGACTTTCCCATCCGTCCCCATAAATACCAGTGCACAGCGATAATCGGCAGCGGACTCGGCCACTCCCGCCTTCTGCAATTCTTCCACCATCTTTTGGTTATTGGCAGCATCATCCGCATGATAACCAGCAAAACGAGCCGAATAGATTCCCGGTGCCCCACCAAGCACCTCTATCTCAAGCCCCGAATCGTCAGCGATACAAGCACATCCCGTTTGCTGCTGATAGAACGCTGCCTTTATTTGGGCATTCTCTGCAAAGGTTTTTCCATCCTCCACAGCATCGGGCAAAGGTCCAAATTCCGCTAACGAAACCACCTCTACCGGCAGTTCCTTCAAAGCCGCTGCCATCTCCCGTACTTTGCCCTTATTCTTTGTTGCAATTACGATTTTCTGCATGTCATTTCTCCTCGTCTCAGCCTTCACGCCCTACAAGCCATACCAATTCGCCGCCTAAGACATCCTTCTGATAGGAAATCAGCTCACGGCAGCCTTTTTCCCCCAAGCGGAGCAGTTCTGACATTTCCTCATGCGAGAACGGACGTCCCTCACCAGTTCCCTGGACCTCGACAAAACGTCCGTCGCCAGTCATTACCACATTCATATCGACAATGGCTTGGGAATCCTCCTCATAACAAAGGTCAAGGATCGGCTCATTCTCATGACTGACACCAACACTGATAGCCGAAAGGAAATCTTTTACCGGGAAGATATTTCCCTTTTCGTAAAACGTCGAACAAGCCTCCACCAACGCCACAAACGCACCCGTGATAGAAGCCGTGCGCGTACCGCCATCAGCCTGAATGACATCGCAGTCAATCATAATGGTTCGCTCACCGATTGCCTTAGTGTCCACCACCGAGCGAAGGCTGCGGCCAATCAAACGCTCAATCTCCTGCGTCCGCCCTGACTGCTTTCCCCGGACAGCCTCGCGCTGCGTGCGTACGCCAGTAGCACTGGGCAGCAGCGAATACTCAGCAGTGACCCAGCCTTCCCCCGTCCCCTTCAAGAAAAAGGGCACTCGATCTTCCACCGTAGCCGCACAGATTACCTTGGTATTTCCCATTTCAATGAGCACCGACCCTGCCGGATACTTCTGAAAATGGCGGTGGATGGTGTAGTGACGCAGCTGATCCGCACTGCGGCGGTCGATTCGTTCCATAGAAATTCCTCCTATACATGAAAAGCCTTCCCCGTCAGAGGAAGGCTATAAAATTCCGTCTTAGTTATTTTCCTGATACTGCTTGTAGTTCTTGATGATACAAATCGGCGTTTTCTGAGATGCATTGCCGAAAGGATTATCAATCAGCAGCTGTGCAGCCTTCGGGCCATCGACTTTATCCGTAACACCGACCACGCGGGAACGCTTGAGGTCATTGACGTCCGCAATCATCGCACCAAAGCAGCCAAGGCGCTGCTGGATTTTCTTTACGACTTCATTCGGCTCGCCCGGACCATAAACGATGCACTTATCGAAAGGAGGCATCGTGCCCGTTACGTCATCAATCATAGCCGTTTCCTTGCCGCCCCAAACATAGAACATGCCAGACTTGCCAAAGATTTTGGCGATAAACCCCGCGAACAAAGCAAAGGCTACGCGCCACTTGCCCTCGACATTCATCAGCGACTGCATGCCATGGGGCGAAGCCAAAGAGCCGTAATCCGGAATAAACCGGCAACAGAACTGTGCTACCTTGCTGATTTTCAGGTCTTCCGGGCGTACATAACGTCCCTGCGTGATAGCTACTACGCTTTCTGCACAGCAAAGCAGGTCATTTTCACCAATCTTATCTTTCGTATAGCGTTCAATCGCATCAACGATATCATCTTTCTCAGTCAGGATGCGCGTCGGCACCGGGATGAGTTCTAATTCTTCTGCCATTGTTTCGTGCCTCCTTAGTCCTGTACCAGCTGGACGTCTGCCAGCTTGGCAATCTCTTCAGCGGTGAATACCAAACGGATTTTGCGGTAATGCCACGGCGTACGTCCCGTCTCCATCCAGATGAAATCAACCGGCAGGTCGACCATATGGGAAAGCGCCTCCTTAAGGCTCATGCCCTTGCGCGGCGTCAGTTTAACCTTGGCGTAAATGTTCAGTTTATCCTCGCCATGCGCGTCGCCCTTTTTCTGAATCAGAACAGCCTCGAAATACTCATCCTCGCGCGGTTCCCCCTCGCGTTCTGCAATACCCTTGACTGCGATTCCATCATACTGCTCATAGGGCAGCTGAATGTGGTTAATGGCATCCATGATGGTTGCGCACTGTTTGCCTTCATTATAGAAGTTCAGTTTTTTCGACAGCACGATGCTGTTTTCATCCTGAGACTCCACAACCACCGGCGCACTCGTATCCACACGAATGTCCTCCTTACCTGCAACAGCCAGGTAAAGGTTAGCTGCTACTACGGCCAGTACAACCAGACCAACAATAACGTATACGATTGTCACAATTATTCCTCCCTAGAAATCCATTAGTTATTTCGACGACAAAGCCTTCTCTTTCGCCATTGCCGCCGCTAATATCCGATAGTATTTTTCCGGCAGACGGGTTATATGTCCAGTTTCCTTGCTGGTAAACACATTCTGGGAATGACCAGTCACCATAACCTCGCCATCGGCTTTGCGGATAATCCGGTAATCAAAGGCCATCTTAGCCTTGGTAAGCGCCGTAGGTGTCGTCTCAATCAAGACAACATCATCGAATCGCCCCGGCGAAACATACTTCGCCCGTACATCCGTAATGGGAAATACGAAACCATCATCCATCAGTTCCCCCAACGTAATGCCGATAGAGCGCAGATATTCCACCCGGCCGATTTCAAACCAGCGGATATAATTGGAATGATGAACTACAGCCATCGCATCCGTATCGTAAAAATTCACGTGATGTTCCGTAATGACCGGCATGCAATCCCTCCCGACGGAAATCTTATTTCCTTATTAATACCAAACACAATGTATAGCCTAGAACAAATACTGCCTAAAGTCAAGTCAAATCCTATACATCTTCTCCAACCGCTTCAGATAACTCTGCAACCGAAGGAGTTCTCTATCCTCCTTGACCAGACGACCGGAATAATAATACTCCACCGATGGACGATTATGTTCTAGTTGGTTGCGCTCCTCCAAACGACGGATAAGCTCTCGGACCGTCCCGTCATTGCCATCCACAAACTGCACATTATCCGGCAGTAATTTCCGCATCGTATCCTTAAAGTAGTTAAAATGCGTACATCCCAGCACCAGTGCAGAATACTTAGAAAAGTCAAAGCGATCAAACTCACCCGTTAAATAGTCAGTTACGGCCTGCGATTCAAACTCCTGCCGTTCGGCAAACTCCACTAACCCTGGCAGAGCCAGTCGATCCACCAGATGGTCCTTATCCACCTTTTCGATGAGTAGTTCCATCTTGCGGCCCTTTACGGTAATGGGCGTTGCCGTCACCAAGACCCGATGCTCCCCATCCATATCCAACGCCTTTTTGGCCGCTGGTTCCATGCCAATGATCGGAATATCATAACGGCGGCGCATTTCTGCCACCGCCACCGAAGTTGCGGTATTGCAAGCCGTAACAATTGCCTTAACATCCTTCGTCATGAGGAAGTCAAACGCTTCAGCCACATAATCACGAACCTGCTGCTTGCTCTTCGTTCCATAGGGAACATGGTCTTCATCAGCAAAGAATACAAACTGTTCATGGGGCAGAACCTTCATGGCGTGATGGAGCACCGACAAGCCGCCAACTCCCGAATCAAAAAATGCGATTTTCATGCACTCAGCTCCTAAACGCATTAGTCCTTACAAAAATAATTCAAAGGCTATTATAACAGTCCCCTTGCCATTTGACAAGGCATCCTGCGACCTGCTATAATATATCTGTTCACTATGGAGAGGTACTCAAGTGGTTGAAGAGTCCGGTCTTGAAAACCGGTAGGTCATTCGTGGCGCGTGGGTTCGAATCCCACCCTCTCTACCAATTATATAAGGGGGAAGTTTTCAAATATGATGAGAGCAATGATTCTATGTTTTGCACTCGCTTTTGTTGGTGTGTTTGTATTTCTAGGGATTCACTATGCCAATGAAGTCGGCAGCGAAATAATGAACACCCTAAAAAAGCTATTCGGCTAATAGCCGGGAAAGAGGAGGAATTTTATTTTGGAAAACAAAGGTCTTGGTCTGGCAGGTATTTTGACAGGCATGGCTCTGTTTGCTGTCGTTGCGTTTCTTTGCGTAACACGCATCGGCCCGGGCTATGCAGGTGTTGTTTACAACATGGACGGCGGCATTGAAAATGAAACGCTTGGTCAGGGTTTCCACATGGTAGCACCGTGGAAACACGTATCTGAGTATCTCATCTCTACGGAATCCGTGTATTACACGAAAACCTCTGTAGATGGTGATGACAATGATAAGAAGACCGACAAGTCTGTAAATGTAAACACCAAAGACGGTAAACAGGTAAATGTGAGCGTTACTTACGCATATCACATGGATCCGGAAAAACTTCCGACCGTTTTTGCTAAGTTCCGCGGCCAGGACATTAAATCGATTGAGTCAGGGTACATGAAAAATGCCATGTACGAGGCCTTGAATAATGTTACCTCCCAGTATTCCTTGATGGAATTGGTAGGTGACAAGAGACCTGAGATCAATCAGAAGATTTTCGAAACTTTTAAATCCGACCTTGAGGAATGCGGTATCGTTATCGAAACCTTTAACCTTAGCGACGTCGTTCCCGACGAAGCAACGGCTACGGCTATTCAGAACGTAGTTAATGCCCAGAATGAGCTCCAGAAAGCCCGCATCGAAAAGGCACAGGCCGAAGTAGAAGCTGAAAAAGCTCGTGTAGCCGCAAAAGGTAAGGCGGATGCAGCATT
>NZ_JAILKR010000021.1 GCF_024693525.1 Selenomonas sp.
AGGCATGGTGTCATCAAGGCCGTAATGCCAGGAGGATGTGTTGAGTTCGATGCCCTTACCATCTGCGATGGCCAGTTTCAGGATTTCCGCCACCATATCCCGGACTGCAGCAAAGGGATATTTCCCCTGCTTGTCATAACGGCTGATAAGATTCAGATGAGCCAGCACCGAGTAGTTCTTGAACTTCTTCATTACATCGTACATTTCCTGATAATACCGCTCATTATACTCCTGCTGGCTGCGGCCCTGCTGGAATTCCTGATTCCAGAACTCCTTGTTCTCTACCTGATGGATGGAGAGCAGCACAAAGTCCAGCTTGTCCGCGTATTTCGCAAACAAAGCCTCATACTTGGGAATTGTGCCGACCTGCACGCCGAATTCTAAACCACAACGCAAGTCTATCTCTTCCGCAAAGTCTGTCTTGACCCGGCTGAACTCCGCAAAGTACTTAGGATAATCCACATTGGCCAAGGGCTGCAGTTCCTCTGCCGCCAGACCTATGCCATCGCCGCCGCGGTACTCGATACCGCCCTCGTCCCAATCCTTCTTGATGCCATAGTCCACGTGGTCGGTAAAGCACATTTCCTGCAAACCCAGAGAAACAGCCCTTTTGGCCTGCTCCTCCATCGGTTCTCGGGAATCATCGCTGAACTCCGTATGCACATGATAATCTGCCAGCATAAGCATATCCTCCTTCACAAAACCTTTTTATAGACATAAGCGGCAACGGCCGCCTGGGCTGCCACCAATGCAGCCAGCAGGCCAAAGGCAGCATAGAGGCTGGTCTGATGCGCCAGAAAGCCGATGGCCGCCGGCCCCATAAGGATGCCCAGATACCCCAGAGTGCTTACCGCCGGCACTGCCATGCTGATGGGCATATCCTGCTGCTTGCCCAGCAAAGAAAAGAATACCGGCACGATATTGGCACTGCCGATACCAATGGCAAAGAAGCCCGTGTATAAAAGCAGCGAACCAGGCGCAAAGATTACCAGCAGGAAACCCAGGAAAGCCAGCAAGCTGCCACCTACCACCACGGGTTTCTGCCCCAGCTACTGCACGGTAACATCTCCTAACAGCCGCATGACAAGCATGGCAGCTGAAAAAACCGTGAAGCCCATGCCTGCCAAAGACAGGTCAAAACCGCGGACAGTGGTGAGGAAAACACCGCTCCAATCCATGATTGCCCCTTCCACCAGAAAGGCAATGCAGGCCACTACGCCCACAAAGGCCACGATGCCCCGCGGGATCGCCACCATGGCCCCGCCACCCTCACCACCGAAGGGCAGCAGATGGCGGGCAAAAAAGGCCAGCGTGAGCAGCATTATCCCCACGGCAATGCAGGTGGAAATCAACGGTGTCAGCCCCAACGTGCCCACCCAGATGCCAAACAATCCTGCCCCAATAAATCCGCCCACGCTCCATAGTGCATGCATGCCGGACATCAAGCGGCGCTTGGCCGCCTTTTCCACGAGCACCGCCTGAATATTGATGACCACATCAATGCAGCCCATCATCGCGCCGAAAACCAGCAGTGAAACGGCTGCCAGAACCATATTGTCTACCTGACACAAAACCAGCAAAAACAGGGCAAATACCATTGCCTCGTTTCGTTCAAATAGTTCCAGATAATCCCCTGCCCAAGCCAGGCTGTCACGCCGGTAGTCTTCGCAGCAGCCTTACTAGAAAGCCCCGTCTTTTAAAGCTGCGGGCAGGAAATAAATCTATATTATAAAACCCTGACTGCATTTGTCAACAGTCAGGGTCAGCGTTATTTTGCTTTTGTCACTTTCACCGTATCGATCACCTGTCCATCGGGCAGGAAACATTTGACCGTTATCGCTTCGTCCGTCACCTGCATGGTAAGGTAATTGTCCGTTTCGGGCTGGGGAGCCACTACCTCATCCAGCTGATGGTCAATCCATAAACCAGGATAGCGGACATTGCCGGCTACGCCCGTCAATATATAAAGCGGACCCTTACTATCCCGCTTGAAGTTTTTGATATGCCCCCGATTGCGGTAGGTATGCAGATGGGCCGTAAAGACAATATCGATGCCCAATGCATCGAACACGGGCATGAACGTCTCACCCATAGCCGAAATTCCTTCCTGCCGTTCCGGGCGTTTGTGGATGCGGTATTGCAGGACATCCTTATGCACCAGCACGATTTTCCATTTCTTGCGGCTCCTGCCAGCATCTTCCCGCAGCCAGCTCAGCTGCTCTGCCATAAGGCCCGGCTTGAACGCCTCGGTTTCATCCCACTGGCTGTTGAGCACCATGAAATGCACATCGCCATAGTCAAAGGAATAATAGTAGCGGGAAAAATCCCGGCTGTTGTTTTCCGGCACCACGAAATAATGAAGATAAGCCTCCGGCAGCCGCACCTTCCAATTCTGGTCATACGTTTCATGATTGCCCATCAAGGGCACAAAGGGAATGCGGTCAATCATACCATTCACGCCATGGAACCAGGCCTGCCATTGCGTATGGTCTTCGCCATTGTCCACGATATCGCCCATATTGATAAAGAATGCCGCCTGCGGATTGCGCTGGGCGGCATTTTGCGCTAATGCCTCCCAATCGCTATAGTCGCTGGACTGGGAATCGGGAAATATCAAGCATTCAAAATCCCCTGTCCCCGCCGTATGCAACGTATGCCAGCCGCTGGCAGCCTTGTCTGCCACCACGCGGTATTCATAATCCGTATCAGCCTGCAGGTCTTGCAGGTTCGCCAGATATTGATTATTCTTCACGCCATCATCGGTGAAGAAATCCTCCAGCGCAGGAACGAGCTGAGCTTCCGCCTGCCCCTTAACACGGTATTCGATGGCTGGATTTTCCAGGACACCCTCTGCCTGCCACATGATGATCCGGCTATGGGCAGCATCGGCAGTGATAAGCTGCCGCAAGAACTGCGCCTCCAAGTCCCCGGTCAGATTGCGGACACTGTTAGCCGCCTTGCGGTACCAGGTGCTCTTGGCGAAAAACATGCCACCCGCCAGCAGCGTCAAAGCCCCCAGCCCCCCCGCAATAAAAGTCCTTCTCTTCATCTGCTCCCTCTTTTCCTATAAATTTACGGCAGTTTGTTATAGTCCTGCGCCGCTACAGGTTCGCACCATTCGTTAGAAGTATTCTCGCCCGGCACTTCCACAGCGATATGCTGGAAAGCGGAATCCTTGGCCGCGCCATGCCAATGCTTGACATTCGCGGGAATATGCACGACATCGCCGGTCTTCAGTTCCTGCGCAGGCTTGCCCCATTCCTGATACCAGCCGCGTCCGGCCGTGACCAGGAGCATCTGCCCGCCGCCCTTGTCGGCATGATGGATATGCCAGTGGTTGCGGCAACCCGGCTCAAAGGTCACATTGCCGATGACCACCTGTTCCGTAGAAATCATATGGAGATAGCTCTTGCCGTCAAAATACTGGGCATAGTTGACATTTTCGCCGCCCACGGGGAACATGCTGGTTTCCTTGATGGCTTCCAAATCCATCGTATCGCTTCCTTTTCTCTCTGTATCCTTAGCTGCCGGTTCGTTATAGACCTCTTTTGCCAGATTGAAGGCAGCCCAGGCCTTGGGCCAGCCAGCATAGAAGCCCAGCTGAGTAATGACTTCTGCCATCTCTTCTTTGGTCACGCCATTTTTCTTTGCCGACTGCAGATGATATTTGAGTGAGCTGTCCACCATGCCGCTGGCCACCAAGGCCGAAACCGTCACGATACTGCGATCATGCAGCGAGAGTATGTCATTTTTCGACCAAACCTCGCCAAAGAGGATATCGTCATTATAGCGGGCAAAATCGGGAGCAAACTCTCCAAGCTGCTGCCGTCCTGCCGTCTGGATTACGTTCACTGCGATACGTTTGTTGTTATTTGCCATTACTACTGCCTCCACCGTCAAAAAATCCGCTGACAAAGCAGTTGCGGCTGCCAGCCCTGCCGCGATGATTCTTTTCTTCATCCTGGTCTCCTTTTCCTGCTTCTTTCACACCTTAGGGAACTGTCCCTGACTTCCGTTCTAATCTAGCACTTGAAGTTTACTTCAAGTCAAGCAAAAATTTCATCTGCTTTCATAACGCCGCGGTTCATGAACGAACCCCATACGCCAGCCACCAGCACAAAAACGGCCAGGATGTCGAGCGATGCCACAATGCCAATATCCGGCGTGACCACAGGCTGGGCCGAGGTTCCCGCACAGTCACAGTCCACACTCATATTGCGCATGACATTGATACAGGCGATTTTATCCTTGAAGTGGCTGACTACAACCTGCGTCAACTCAGTCATGCGCTCCATGAATTCCTCGTTATTGACGCCCCATTGGGAACCAGAGTCCCCGGCATGAATCATTTTCTTGACGATTTTGCCATTGGGCACCGGCAGCATTGCCGTCCCCTCGGCATCCGTGATATCCACCGTGGGAAAAACCATCCAGCCATTGATCTGCACCATTTGCTTAAAATCCTAGCGACCGTAGAAATATTTCGCACACCGAAATCCGATACCTGCCGCCAAACAGCAAAAAGCGGTTCGCAACCTCCAAAGAGTTTGCGAACCGCCTGTCAGTAATTTGCCGTCCCCACTTATGGAAATGGGGGCAGCTTATACGCGTTATAATTTGCTTAAAATAAACGCTGCCTGTCCCTGCAGCTGATATCTTCCCAAGCCAGCAGGCACAAAGACCGTCCTTCCTTTTTCCACAGTGAGAGACGCATCATTTACAGTAAGCGACAAAGTGCCATCCAGTACCGTCAGGCAATGGAAGGAATCCTCGCCAGCGCACATAGTGCTGTCTCCCTGCAGACTGCCATGATATACTTTGAAATACTTGCATTCCGCCAATAATCTGATATCCATATCCGGGAACAGGTCAATATCCAGCGTATTTCCCGACACAGCCTGCGGCACTTCGAGCTTGGTTACCGCCAAAGCCTTATCGACATGCAATTGACGCGGCTTGCCATCTTTGCCCACGCGGCCATAGTCATAGACACGATAGGTCAGATTGGAGCTTTGCTGGACCTCATAAATCAGGATACCACTGCCAATGGCATGCAGCGTACCTGCCTTGATGAAGAACACATCCCCTTTATGCACGGGGACTTTGTTGCAGACCTCCA
>NZ_JAILKR010000034.1 GCF_024693525.1 Selenomonas sp.
GGTTAAGACACCGGCCTCTCACGCCGGGTTCATGGGTTCGAATCCCATAGGTGTCACCAAATATCGGCGCCTTCGTCAAGTGGTTAAGACACCGGCCTCTCACGCCGGGTTCATGGGTTCGAATCCCATAGGCGTCACCAATCGGCACCTTCGTCAAGTGGTTAAGACACCGGCCTCTCACGCCGGGTTCATGGGTTCGAATCCCATAGGTGTCACCAGGAAATTACAAGCCAGGATTTATATCCTGGCTTTTTTGTTATCTTCGGGAATCTCTCATTTGACAATTCCCTGCAAATTCCTATAATGAATGGTAACACTTTAACCATATAGAAAGGCTGTGACTACTCTCATGTTATTCTTTTCTATGCTACTGCTCGGTACTCTGATTGGTTTTGTTGGAGCCGGCGGGGCTGGTGTCACCATCACTTTGCTTACCGTCGGTTTTCATATTCCTATCCATACCGCACTAGCTGTTGCCTTGGCATCCATGGTATTTACCATGCTATCCGGCACCATCAGCCACTTCCGGCAAAAGGAAGTGGTCGTAAAAACAGGTGCCATCATCGGCTTCGGCGGCATCAGCGGCGCCTTCCTGGGCGCGAATGTCTCCAACCTCATGCCAGCCGATTTTCTAAGCGACATCACAGGCCTCATGCTCTTCTCCAGTGCCGTAATTCTCTACATCAAGCTCTATCATGACCAGTGGCTGGCCGCCCACACCCCCATGCGCACAGAACTTCTGACGGGCCGCAAACTTTGGATTTATGGCCTTTTGACCGGTCTCATCACCGGTTTTCTCTCCGGTGCCTTCGGCATTGGCGCTGCAGCCTACATCCAGCTGGCCCTTATGGTAATCTTCGGCGTACCACTGCTGCAAACCATCGGTACCTGCATGATGATTATCCTGCCAATTTCAGCTGCCGGCGGACTCGGTTACCTGTTTAACGACCGTCTGGACTTTATGATCTTCGTCCAAACTCTGGCTGGCCTTATGATTGGTGCCTGGTTTGGGGCCAAAGGCACCCACCTAGCCCCACTCCCACTACTAAAAGCCGCCATCGTCGCCCTTCCAACCATCGGCAGCATTATCATGATATTGTTCCATTAAAAGGAGCCCCCAATCCGTCCAACAAGCAGATGGATTGGGGGCTTTTTTATTCAACACAATCACAATTTTTATAATTCTCGTCCATGACTCCAGTTGCTGTACTTCACTTTGCCACTGGGGAATTTATGCGTAAATCTTCCATGATGGCGGCCCCGTTCAAAAGAGCCATTATCCACCTGAATCACCTTGCCATTTTTATACCAGGTAAGCACCCCAGGGCCATTAGCATAACGGTAATTACCATCGGTTACATAGTCGCCACTCCAGACAATCCACTCCCCCTCTGTCGGTTCCGGATTCCAAAGCCACACCCCGGTAGTCGTATCCTGAATCCAATGCCAATTGGGTTTATCTTCCACCACCTGAGGCGCCGCCTCTTTCTTTTCCTGCTGCTTGTCCTTAATAGCGGCATCCTTTTTCGCAGCATCCGTTTTATCCTTGCTGTCCACAGGATTCGACTTATGCGAAGAGGACTCCGGCGCAATTTTTAGCGGGTCCATGATTTGCGTATATAAGTAATAGCCAATCCCGCCAAATACCAGCAACCCCAATATCACGGACAACAACAAAACCAATATCTTTTTCGCGGAATCATCCTCTTCCCTATGGGGCTGCCTTCCACTCTCATAGGGATCTACGGGAAGCCCGGTCCATCCGGCATTATTTTGCGGTGGCGGTGTCACTGGAGCTCCACACTTCGTGCAAAATTTTACCTCACCCTCTAACGCCGCGCCGCATTTCGTACAATAGTTGGCCATTCTATCTTTCCTCGCTATTCGCTAGAACCATTCTGTTCTAAACCACCATTTACGTACTTCTATGGATACTTGCTATTTTCGGCGCCACGCTGCTAGAATCCTGCCAGTATCGCCCAAATAAAAGCAAATGATTACGCGAATAACGCCCGGCCAGAAAAAGGACTCCCCCGCAATAGCCATAACGCCTGCTGCGGGGGAGTCAATCCATATTCTTATTTGCTATCTTCACGGACGAAAAGCAGTATCCACTGTTTTGGCCATATCACGCATGGTAGAAAGGGTGTTGCCGCGGCCACGGCTGTCCGTACTCAAGATGCAGAGCACATAGCTGTCATTTGCTTCATAAACGATGCCCGCATCGTGATATACGCCAGACAACTCACCAGTCTTATGAGCAATCCTAGCTTGTGGCAATGCCTGAGGGAAACATTCCGTATCCGTTTGCCCAAACAAGATAGCAATCATCTCGCTGTCAGCTGTTTCACTGACCAGCTTATGTTCCCGCAAAACGCGGAAAAACTTCCCCACATCGGCAGCCGTAGTGAAATTGTCTCTGCCGTCGCGAAGGGCTTCAAAATCCATCATCTTGCGCTGGAGGACGGAATCCTGGAAGCCGTGGTCCCTCATAAAGCGATGAATGCGTTCGATTCCAATGGTATCCATCAACACGTTGGTAGCGGTATTGTCACTTTCCGTTATCATCAACTCCAAAAGCTTCCGCACCGTATAAACCGGCTCGCCGCTCCTGCCGTTTATGACACCAGCGCCCCCCACCATATCCGACTGATGGACCGTGACCTGCTGATTGAGTTCCAACTGACCACGTTCTGCCAATTCATAGGCCGTACCCAAGATAAAAATCTTGATGATACTGGCCGAAGACTGAGGCCCGTCCCCCATTACCAGTGGTTCATCCCACTGGGGAAAGAAAACATACACCTGATACTTTGCCGAATCTTTGTCCATCAGCTGTCGCAATGAGGCTTCCAGCTGCAAGCGCTGCTCCCGGCCTTTCGGCTTATGCTCAGCCGCCTGGACTTCCACCGGTGCAGTAGCTGCCACGGAACCCTGCCCTTCCTGGGCTTTTTTATTTTCACCCAACAGACCGCAGCCAACAGCAGTAACACCACAAAGGGCTAGCAACAAAATAACGGCCAGCAAAATTTTGACCTTCCTCATATCCTGCCTCGCTTATTTGTAATTTGCATTAAAGCTGGAGTTGGCTGCATCAAAGGAATACGATGCCTTCGTTCCCTGCTGGAACCCTAAGGAATAGTCGCCACCATTCTGGTTGTCCACGATTCCCTTGTAAAGGCCCTGGGCACGGTCAATCTCCAAGGAGAACAAATTCATCAGCGCCTCTTTCTTGGCATTGTCGGCGGCATTCATGCCATTCAACCGGTCTTTGGCACTGTTGGCACGGTCGATAATCGCCTTGGCATCATTCTTCAGCCCATCATAACCACGGAAGCTGGAATGACTGCTCAGATGGGAATTAATGCGGTTGGCCAGTTCGCCAATAGCGGTATCAATCGAATCCTTTTCCCGTACCAGATCATCAAGATTTGCGCCTGCCGGTGCTGACTGCTCTTTTTCAGCACCACCAGAACTTCCCGGTGCCTGCTTCTCGATTTTGGAATAATTTGCCTGCCCGTTATCGCCTGCGTTCGTGTACATATAATAACCCACAACTACGCCTAAAATCAGTATTACCAAAACCAATAACCCAATAATCATAGGGTTATCGCTCTGGGATTTAGCCGGGGCCTGATAAGGCCGCTGATAGGGCTGCTGGTATGGCTGTTGATACGACTGTTGCACCATCGGCCGCTGAACCGGTTGCTGCGGCTGTACCGGCGCCTGTTGTGGCGGCGTGTCCACAATCTGTGCGCCACATTTCGTGCAGAATTTACTGGTCGGGTTCAACGGTGCCCCACATTTTTTGCAAAAATTTGCCATAGCAAATCCTCCTTCATTTTTACTGAATCGATACTATTATACGATATATCTCGCAAAATTCCTGCCAACCAGCAAAAATTACCGTGATATCACAAAAACGGGAAAGCCTAAAAGCTTTCCCGCTATAATTTCATATCTCACTTAACGAAGGAAGACGACATTCGTCTTATCCAGGAAATGGCTGGCACCATTTTCAATCAGGACACGATTGGCATCCGCCGTGGAGAGTACCGGGCAGGAATTGTGCTTCATAAGCGATACCGCCCGAACAACCAGCGGATTCGAACCAGCACGACGAGCCTGATCCATATCCTTAGCATAACCAGCCATGCCGTTTTCTACTACCTTGTCGTAGTCAAGGTTCTTATAACCGTAGATTGGCTGACCATTGTCGTTGTAGATAGCCGGGCTCATAACCGGTTTGATATCCAGCCCGCGGCAATCAACGATGAGGCCCGTAAAGCCACCAATGGCACGACCGGAGGGAGCCGAAGCTGCCGAAGAACCTTTAGCGGATTCTGCCGACCCCGTTGTCAGCACCGGCGAAGGAGCTACCGAAGTCACTGGCGATGGAAATGCTTCGATGCGGTCTGGGCGTCCCATAACAGCACCAGCAATCGAGCGGACGCCGAACATCGGCACTTCCATGATAACCTCGTAGCTGTCACCAACCACGCGCTCCGATACGATTCTCGCACCGTTTACTACCGCACTGACATGAGTACGAACCACATCATTCGATACCGCCGCCATCTCAACCGTCGTATCCGCATCGACACTTACTCCCGCAACAGCTTCTGCCATTTGGCGGTAGCCATCGGCGATAGCTGCCCGACGGGCCATGAGCCGTGCCAAACTCGGGGTACGCGCATTGGCCGGGGCAACACCATAACCAGCAACACGAACCACGCTATCATTCCAGTCAATCGTACTGGTGGCAGCTAATGCGGACGCCATAGAGCAAACCATAATCGACAACACGGCAACAACCGTTGTCATCATCCTTGATACACTTCTCATTTTTCTCCCCTCATTTCTGCTTGTTAAATGAAGACATTATCCTTCCTATTTGTATATTATACATATACTGTTAAAATCCTCTTGCAACTGTATTTAAATTTCATTAAATAGTTGCTTGACTCAACAAAGAATCAACTTTTCTGTAACAGACTGTACAAAGCACCAAGCATACCGGCGTCATTCCCCAGCTTGGCGAACTCCAGCCGCGTTGCCTGGCGCATAGCTGGCACCACCAATTCTTCGAGACGCTGTTCAATACGCGGCCGCAGATATTCCTGCTGAGCCATGATTCCACCGCCTAAGACAAAGACTTCCGGATTTAGCAGGCAGTAAATACTAGCAATGCCCTCGGAAAGATTATCCACCATGTGCTCAATCGCCAGCACGGCGTCGGCGTCGCCGCTCATCGCCCATTCAAAGACCGTCTCGCCATGAAGTTCCGCCGGGGAAATGTTGTGGGATGCTGCCGCTTCCACAATCATAGCTCGAGCCGAAGCCACTTCCTCTAACACGCGGTGGTCACCGTGAATGCGCATAAAACCAGCTTCACCGGCACTAAAGCTCGCTCCATGCCAAATATTACCATCCAGCACGAAGCAGCCGCCGACGCCAGTTCCCACGGTCATGACAAAGGCAGAGCCTGCCCCGCGGGCAGCGCCTTGCCAATATTCCCCCAAAGCTGCCGCATTGACGTCGTTTTCCACGACGCATTTAACGCCGCAAGCCTCACAGACGGCAGCCCCCAACTTCACGCCCGTGTAGCCAGGGAAACTTTTTTCGCCAGCAAAGACAATCTCGCCACTAGCATCGGGACGTACAATCCCCGCCGTATCGATGGCAACGCCATCCAGAACAAAATCCTGCTGATAGTGCTTTACAATCTCCACTACCTTGCGAAGGATTCCCGCTCCGCCTTCCTCGCGAGCCAGCGTCGGCCGGCTCTTCTTCTCGAGAAAGGCTCCCCTTTCATCTGCCAATCCATATTTGATGGCCATGCCACCAATATCAATCGTCACAAATTTTTTCTGCATTACTCACGAACGCCTCTTTTGCTGCTTTTGGTAACGCGGCCTTTTTTCTTATCCTTGGAGTCTTTCGCGCTTTCTTTTGTCGGCCGTTTCACCTCTGATTTTGGTGCCTTGGCCCCTTTAACCGTCTGGGTGCGGTCATAAATTTCCTGGTAGTGGCTAGACGCATACTGCAAAATAGCGCGATAGAATTTCGCATCCACATCCTTATCCGAAAGCTCGGTGATTTTCACCACTTTATCCGACGTAGTTGTACCGAGTACGCCCCAGTCACTGTCCAAGTCATCGTGTTTCGTAACCTGAACCGTCTGCTCTTTGAGGTTGAACTTCAAATATTCTGCACAACCCACCAAGTCATCATAACCGCTGGTGGATAATCCCTTCCAACGGCGCTTCGATACCACATCGCGAATCTGCACCTGGTCATAGGTTTTAAGTACCGGTACCAAAAGGATATCCGGCGTCATATACCCCGCATCGTCCTGGGCAAAATAAAACTGCTGCTTGTTGAAATAATAATTCTGACGAGCCGTAGACTGCACCCACTGGTAGACGTCCTCGGAAATTACCTCCGTAGCATCTGCCTGCGGTGCTGCCATAAAAATCATTGCTGCTGCAAGAATTCCGGCACCCCATCGCTTATTCATAACAAGTCCCCCTACGTTTCTATTTTTCATCCAAATATAATAATTTTATCAGATTCAACTGAAAAAATACTGAACACCTTGTTATCAGTATTCGCTTTCCTTATAGAGTTCATCCAGCTCATAAGGCGTTTCCTGATAGACATAATAGTTCAGCCAGTTGGCAAACAACAGATGCGCTACACTGCGCCAGCGCACAATGGGCTGTTTTGACGGGTCATCATCCGGGTAATAATTCTGGGGAATCTTCGGATTCATCCCAGCTTTGAAGTCCCGGTCGTATTCCTGTTTCAGCGTCGTTGGGTCATATTCGGCATGGCCCGTGATAAAGAACTGCCGCTTTTCAAGGTTGGCAATGATATACGGCCCGGCCTCGCTGTCCGATTCTGCCAGAATCGTCAGCTCCGGCACCTTCAAAATATCCTCTTTATGCTCTTCGGTATGCCGGGAATGGGGTACATAAAATTCATCGTCAAAGCCCCGCAGCAGGCGCTCGTGTTCGACGCATTTATGATGTTTGAACACCCCAAAAATCTTTTCCGGAACCTGGAACTTCGGAATCCCATAGTGATAGTAAAGGCCTGCCTGAGCGCCCCAGCAAATGTGGAAAGTCGAATACACATGAGTCTTGCTCCACTCCATGATTTCGGATACCTCATCCCAATAGGCAACCTCTTCAAATTCCATATGTTCCACCGGCGCCCCGGTAATAATCATCCCATCGTATTTCTTATGGCGCACCTCGTCAAAGGTGCCGTAGAACTGTGCCAAATAATCACTGGGGGTATGGCTGGGCACATAGGTTTCCGTATAGATAAAGTCCACCTCAACCTGCAAGGGTGAGTTGCCCAGCAAACGCAGCAGCTGCGTTTCCGTGATGTATTTAATCGGCATCAGGTTCAGAATCAGTATTTTCAGCGGACGGATATCCTGACTATAGGCGCGGTCCGCATCCATAACGAAAATATTTTCACTTTCAAGAATATGCGCCGCTGGCAGCGCATTCGGTACTTTTATTGGCATCTGACCACTTCCTTACTCTCGATTCGCATAATCTTTTCTTTTATGCACATGCTTTTCTATTATACCATAAATTTATTCCTTACAACATTACAAACAAAAAACCTCCCTCATATGAGGAAGGTTTTATCCATCAAGTCCTGTCGTACTTCCGCTCGTAGCGATGTACCCAATCATCATGGCCAGTCACGTATTCACGAAGCTTTTCCACCATCTGATGCTCGGCGGAATTCTCCGAAATCATGCGGTAATGACCATCGAGTTCGTTCTCCATGCTCTGCCAGCCGCGCTGGGGGGTCCAATGATCTCCGCTAATGACCTTGATGGTCGACTCAGGCAGATTGATTGCCAATTTCTGATGCTTAACATCTACGGCTTTCCCGTTGACGTCCTTCGTTTCCTGCCAGGACCAAAAAATGACATTGTCTTTTTCCATCCGCATCGTCGAAGTGTCGGCAGAAATCGTATAGCGCACCCCATCTGGCTGCTTCTTTTCAAAAATATCATACCAGCGATCCTTGGCCTTGGCCCGAGC
Organism: Selenomonas sp.; assembly: GCF_024693525.1. The sequence continues at coordinate 8,073 of NZ_JAILKR010000034.1, forward strand.
GGTCTCGCCGGCCCCTTTAAAAGCCCGATCAATGGCAGCCGTATAGAAGGCCTCATCGAAGGACTGGCTATTTATTTCCTTACCCTTTTTGTCATTGTCGCGCTCGGCAGGGTCCCGTTTCTCCGACCAGAATACATTGCCCGCCTTATCGTAGAAATACTCCTCCAGATACCAGCACTGACGCGTCTGCGGATTCATGGAAATAAGCGCCGTACTAAAGGCCAGTTTGCTAGGATCGCTGAACTTCTTCAACAGCTTGTAGTCCCGCAGGGTATCTTCCGCACCACCATAACTGTAGGCAGTCTTCGTCCATGCCTGAACCTCTGTCTCATAGCCTTTTTCTCCCGTGGCCGTCTTGCGCGGCTGGGCAACCACCGATTGCAAATCGATGAACTTACTATAACGGTCATCCGCACTGAGCCAATACCAGTTATCCTGTTCGACCGCATTGTCGGCATCCTGTGCCTGGTCGGCAGCCGCCTCCACCGGAACTCCCGTTATAGCGGCCGGCATAACAACAAGACCTGTGGCCAGCATACCTATACCTAACCAATATCGCAATTCTTTTTTCATCATGATTCACCTCGTTGCCAAGAGAACAATTCATCAGAATATGTTACATTTTACCGTATTTTGATGCGAACATCAACTATCTACGCCTTTGCGGGCAGTTCCACCTGGTCCAAAATACCCAGCAATTCCGCAATAATAACCCCGTAATTGCTCATGGGAATTCCCTGTCGGCGGCACTCTGCCACCCGGCTGAGCACGTACTTGCGATTGAACATGCAGGCACCGCAGTGAATAACAAAATCATACCCCGTCAAATCCTGGGGAAAATCTCGTCCCGCTACGATTTGGATATCAATGTTCTCCCCGAGTTTTTTCTTCAGCAGGCGAGGAAGCTTTACCCGGCCGATATCCTCAGCCAGTGGCCGATGCGTACAAGCTTCCGCAATTAAGATGCGGGCATCCGCTGGCAAATCAGCCAGCTTTTTAGCGGACTTGGTGAAATACTCAATATCCCCCTTGTACCCCGCAAACAGCACCGAAAAGGAAGTCAATCTGCTCCCAACCGGTTTCTTTTCAAAAACCGTACGGAATACCTGGGAATCGGTGATAATGAGCTGTGGCGGCTCCTTTAAAAGCGCCAAGGTACTATCCAATTCATCCGTAGTACAGCAGAGCACATGGCATTTCCGGTCCAAAAGTTCCCGCAGCGTCTGCACCTGCGGCAAGATAAGCCGCCCCTTCGGTGCCTGAATATCCTGGGGCATCACCAATAGTACCGTATCCCCCGCATCACAAAGGCCTCCAGTAATGCTTTGCTCCTCGAAATCCTCAGGCAGTTGGCGAATCAATTCATCCCGTACTTTGTCAATGCCAATGCCGTCAGCCGAGCTGACAAAAATCGCCGACAGCCCGGTTTCATCCTTTACCTTTGCCGCCAAGGCCTGTCCCTTATCTGCCAGCGTGTCAATCTGGCTGATGACGGCTACCACGGGGGTCTTTGCCTCGCGGAACTTCTTTACCCACTCCAGTTCTTCCATCATATCCGCATCATGGAAAAGCACCAGGGCAATATCCGTTTCCGCCGAAGCTTTCTCCGTCTTCTGTACCCGAAGCTCACCGAGTTTGCCTTCATCATCAAAACCAGCCGTATCGATAAATACCACCGGCCCGATGCCATGAAATTCCATTGCCTTGTATACGGGATCCGTAGTAGTTCCCGGCACATCCGATACCGTAGCAATTTCCTGTCCCGTAAGTGCATTGATAAGGCTGGACTTGCCGCTGTTACGCCGCCCAAACAGTCCAATATGCAGGCGATTTGCCCGCGGGGTATCATTAAGACTCAACGTTCCTCACGCTCCTCTTTCCTCCGTTTTGTTTAGTATAGCATACTCCAATCCAAATATGATACACTATAGCTATCTGAAATCTGCAAACCGCAAAGGAGTTTCCTATTATGAGTGATTATACGAATTTTCAAGTCGGCGAACCCTTCCCGCTGCCCATCAAGACTCAACAGGACGGCGGCATGTTCCAGGTAGACGCCAACGGCTGCATGTTCATCCTCCAGCTGTCCCACACAGATATCATTGCCATTGAGGCCTTCCGGACCGGTAAAATGGAACTGGGCCTCTACGAACAGGACGGCCTGCTCTTCTTTCTCTACCAAATCGACGGCATCTTCAAAGAGGGCTGGGGCGATGCGCCCTTCTCCCTCTCCGGCATAAAAGATGAGCTCATGCCCACCGAAAAAAGCCTGCGGGATTCCGTCATTCACCTCTACCTGGTCGACACCACGCTCCAGATTCTGCTGGCACAGCGCGATATCCAACTGAATGATAAATTCATGAGCATCATCCGCAAGCATGTCCAAAAGCAGCAGCAAAAGCCCGTCTCACCAGAAGCCTACCGGAAAAAAGTCCAGCAAATCTGGGCAGCTAAGACCTCGGCAGCCATGCGGGAAAAAGCCAGTGCTATTCAAGCGGTCAAAATGGATATTTCCATTCCTCAGCCACCAAAAACACTGAACTAAATCAAGACATTAAAAGGGCGCCGCTCGAAGGATAATCGAGGGCGCCATCTTGCATATTTGTTACGCGACACCTACAGCCACGTTGATATCATTCTCACGGCTATCAAGCCATTCAGCTACTGCCAGATACTCCGCAGATTTGCGATCTGCCGAAGCGAGGCCGACCACGTCATGATGCTCAGCATAGTCCTGGAAATTGGTATGTCCCATAAGTCTAGCTGCCTTCGTGAACTGTTTTACGCGGACCGGAATATATACATCTTCCATCCACTGGGAATAAATCTGTACCTTCATGATAATCACTCCTTGTATCAACACTTTGATCGTAATTGATTAAATTGATGAAATAACCATCCACAGCATTTCAACCAATTAACAATCATGCAAGTACAATCCTCTGTCTTTGCAGCCTTGTTACAAGTTATATCGTTATTATCATGAAAAACTTAAGCCTCACGTAACAAATATGTAAAACTTATTCAATTTTTCTACTTATATTTTACTCGCTTCCGAGCATCCTGTCAATATTATTGTGCGAATATTTTTATTAGTATAAATATATAGTATGTTATCAGCCAAGGTCGATAACTTTTCGTTGTTTTCCTACCAATTGGAGGGTAGTGGTATAACCAAATTGTTTGACGTACTCCACCGCCTGCTGATTATAGGCACCGCAATCTTCCGGCTTGTGGGCATCCGAAGTCGTGATAATGGGCAAATCATATTTAGCCGCGATTTTCATAAAGTCCGGATACGGCGTTATCTCAGCAATGGGGTAACGGTAGAAGGTCCCCGTGTTGACATCGACAATCATATTGGCCTTCTTCATGGCCTTGGCCACCCGCTCTAAGTAAGGGGTCACATCAAAGTCCGGCAAGAACTTGAACAGACGGATGTTAAAGGGGTGCCCCAACACATCGTAGAGACCGGAATCCGCCAACTTCTCGGCCTCCTCCGTGTACCATTCATAAATATCCTGCAAAGAATGCTTCTGCCACTCCGCTATGATTTCGGAACAATCATAGGCCCAACCATGCAAGAAATGGACAGAGCCAATCACATAATCAAAGTCATAGTCCTTCAGGATATCCTTCACTTTCTCCTGGTCCTGGAAATTGCAAACCTCAATACCCGTGCGAACCGTATGTTCCTTTTGCAGTTCGGCCATAAAGCAGAAATAATCATCCAGCGTGTATTTAAATTTATTGGACTTCAACCACTGCTGCTGGAAAGTTCCCATGGCAGAATCGTCCAAAATCAAATCTTCATAATAAAGTTCCTTGAACTCGGGAAAGGTATGGGAGTGCTCCGAGATACCAATTTCTGCTAAACCACGTTCTTTCGCAGCCTGGAAGAATCCCTCAACCCAAGTTTTGTCATAGGAACCCTTTTCGAAATGCATATGGTAATCAATTTTCATTATCATTCCTCCTCATACAAAAAACCTGTAGCCTCATTGTAGCATATCCGCCACCGAAGTTACAGGTTTACATTCACTATTAACCACAAAGGCCCTTATCCATAAGTCTTTGGATTCCGCGCAGGACACCGGCCCTGGCATTGCTATCCGTAGAATACCGGGCCAGCTTTTTGATGTCCGGATGGGCATTTTCCATCGCAAAGCTGTAATCTACTGCTGCTAACATCTCGGCATCGTTTAAGTAATCCCCAAAGGCCGCACATTCCTCCGGCTGTATCTGCAAATACTGCTGCACCTGCTGAACCGCCACTCCCTTGTTGATGTCCGCATTCATGACATCCACCCAATAATCACTAGACAGAACCACCTGCAAGCGACTGCGGAAAGGTGCCAGCAGCGGGTAGATTGTCTTCACCGCATTCCCCGTCGGGTCAAAGAAAGCCGCTTTGATAGGCTCATCCTCGATTTGGGAATAATCCGCTACCACTTCCGAATGGGTATAATATTTATCCAATTCTGCCTGAATCACCGCATCGTGTTCAGACTCCAGTACATAGGCATCCCGTTTACCACAGAAAATCCGATAAACCGCCGGCTGCTGACCTGCCGCCGCCAATACTTGATGGGTAAGTTCTCGGTCCATGGAACTAGAAAACAACTCCCGGCCCTGATACATCACCATCGTACCGTTTTCCGCCAAAAACAGGAACTCATCCCGATACTTGTCAAAACTGTCCAGCAGCGAAAAATACTGCCGCCCAGAACAGGGTGCAAACAGAATGCCCCGCTCCCGCAACTGGCTGACCATATCGTCAAAACCGCTGGGAAGCTCGCCCTTTTCATCCAACAATGTCCCATCCATATCCGACATAACCAGTTTAATCATAACGGTACTCCTATTGATAAAATTTCGTTCGAAGCATATACTTATTTCGTAACGCATATATTATACCGTAATTCCCGCAGGTTTGCCAATGAAAAAATATCGATTCCTTATAATTTTTCCCAGGAAAAAGGATTCTTAACGCATCGTGAGGAATAATAGGAAGAGAAAAGGTGTATTATGAAGGAGGTACTAAACATGGCTTTTCCAGAGAATATCAAAACCGATGAAGACATTTTGAACGCATTCAAAGTGGTAATTCCTTATATCAATAATATTGTTCGCGAAGATGTTGTCATCGGTCTTACCAATCTCACGGAATATATTGATTATGTAAAAGGCAAGAAACTCGACATCAAAATCGTCCCCGGTATGCCGATCAAAGACATTCCTACCATCCAGGAGTGCATCAAGTACGACCGGATTACCTATGACGACCAGGATGCCAGTGTTTACGGCGTACCGATCAAGACGATTTTTTCTCCGATTCATGGCATAAACGGCAATGTCATCGGTACCATCAGCACGGGCGTAGACATGGAAAGCAACATGAATCTCGTCCGTTCCATTGAAGACATTACCACGGCCACCAAGACCGTCTATGATGCCGTTGAGCAGGTCGCCCAGAGCGCTGGGGAACTGGCAAAAGCCGGCCAGCAGTCTGTCGAGCAGGCAAAATTCCTGCAAGAGCGCAATGCTGACACGCTGAAAGTCATCGACTTCATTACCAATATCGCCGGTCAGACCAACCTGCTTGGTCTCAATGCCGCCATCGAGGCCGCTCGTGCTGGAGAACAGGGCCGCGGCTTCGCCGTTGTTGCCGAAGAAGTCCGGAAACTCGCTGAACAGTCCCGTGAAGCTACAGAAAAGATTCAGTCCACGCTGGCAGAAATGAATGCCGCCGTCAACGAAATCTCCCGCACGATTGAATCAACAGGTGCCATCAGCGAGGAGCAGGCTGCCTCCACCGAGGAAATCACCGCCCATCTGGCAAGGGTAACTCAGGCCGCTGAACAGCTCAATAAATTCATCGCTCTGTTTAAATAAAAACGTCAAAAGGAACTGCCTCAAGGCAGTTCTTTTTTGCAATTTTTTCTCTCCCTATCCAGCAGGAATCCATCACTCTTTATAGAAATTTGCACATATACAACTGCCGTTATATTTCACGTTTTTTCTATACCGAACCTATAAGAAAGGATGTGTACGTATGAAAAAAATCAGTTCCGTGATTGCTGGTATGCTGCTTATGCTATGTACCATATGCATTTCTCCAGTCTATGCCACCGATTATTACATGGGGCAATATTCCAACGGCAACCATGCTTGGCTAATGTCGGATAGCATAAAAATTGGAAACTATCGAAACTTTGAAGTCGCGATAAAATCGGTTCGAAATAACGAAGTATGGTCGGCACATATAACAGGACATTGACGAAAATAATCCGCTAAGGAGCGTGGTACATTATGTTGCGAATACTGACATCTTGTTTTTTCGCCCTGCTGCTATTTATCCCTTGTTCAATAGGACAAGCCGATTCGCTATATCCGGAAACTCTCGGCAACGGCAATTATGTTCTGGTCTCCGCCCATCAAGGTGTAGCCAGTTATGCCGATAGAAACTCTGCCATTATCAAGGAATCGCAGCCTCCTGCCTACATGATTGCTATCAATGTGGTCTACGTTACCTTCTCCGAAGCCTACTGGCAGAAATATGGAACCTATAACGGAGGCCCCTATACCGTAGGCGATACTTCCACCCATTATTATCTTTATAACTACGAAAACAAAAAAATGGCCTCTTACGACGACAGCAACGGCAATTGGTATCTTTGGGATATCAATCGTGACCATTCCTATGCCGATGGAGACCCATTCATCCCTCACACCGCGGAAGTAGCTTTTGTCTCAGCCTGCAAGATGCGTTTTTACAACGACACATTAGGATACAGCCCAATGCTTCAGCAATATTATCGTGTTATCGATGAAGATTTTTATCGCCGCTTGAACATCTGAATCCATCAAAAAATCCTCGTTGGCTTCTGCTAAGCCAACGAGGATTTTTTCGCAATCATTATATTTTCTTATTTCTCCCCACGACGGCCGTGATAGAGGCACCAGGGTTCTTCGGACATGTAGTCACCCTCGTGGTAATAGGCAGCACGGGCGCGGCAGCCGCCACAGGCACCTTTGTAGTTGCAGGTACCACAGCCACCACTGTAGTCGAGGGTTCTGAGTTTTTTCAAGACCTCGCTGTTTTCCCAGATTTCATCAAAAGGAGTTTCGTGGACGTCACCGAGTTCCATATTAAGGTAGGCGCAGGGCTGTACCTTGCCCCGCGGACTGATGATGCAGTAGGACAGGCCTGCCAGACAGCCGCGATGAAAACGGCTCTTATAGCCCAGCTGGTCGGCAATGCGCAAGAACTGCGGCGCACAAGTCGGCTTGAGTTCGATGTCGACTTCCTGCTGCTTTTTCATAATGCGCGTAAGCACATTTTCATATTGCTCAGCCCGCAGGGATTCTTCCTCAATAGTCTTGGCTCTGCCCGTAGGCACGAGGAAGAAGAAATGCACGGCTTTTGCGCCAAGTTCCACGGCAAAGTCCACCATATCTTCCACTTCTGCCTGATTCCAGTCCATAATAGTCATGTGAATCTGGAAGGGAATTCCCGCCTCACGGCAGTTCTTCATGCCGGCCACGGCACCGTCCCAGCCGCCAGGGAAATTGCGGAATTTATCGTGCTTCGCTTTATCCAGCGAGTCGAGGGAAATCCCCATGCCTTTCGCCCCCGCCGCTTTGAGTTTTCCCGCCACCTCCGGCGTAATCAGCGTACCGTTGGTACCAAATACCGGAATCAAATGCAAATCCGCAGCATATTTTACCAATTCGAAGATATCCGGACGCGTCAGCGGCTCACCGCCCGAGAAAATCATGATTTTAAAGCCAGCCTTGGCAATCTCACGCAAAAGTTTCTTGGCCTCTTCCGTATTCAGTTCTTCCTCAGCCTTGCAGCCTGCATCACGGTAGCAATGCGCGCAGTACATATTGCAGGCATTCGTCGTATTCCAGGATATGATTTTCATTTTACTTTCCCTCCGTCAAACCAATTTCTTCATCGGTCAGATAGCAGGAGGGGTCCGATTCCCAGAAATCGCCTGTGACTGCTTCGGCCCGGGTGCGGAAATTGCCATTGCAGTTATCGAGCCACTTGCATTTTGCGCAACGGCCCTTGAGCAGTGGCTTACGGTCTTTGAGTCCTGCCATAATCGGATTGGATACATCCGACCAGATATCACCAAATTTGCGTTCCCGCACATTGCCAAAGGTATGATGCTGGGTGAACTGATCCGGATGGACATAGCCCAGCGGGTCAACTTCACCAAAGGCAATCCCCGAACGGTTGCCGCCATTCATGGCAATGTATTTCTTGATTTGTGCCGCCGTCTCATCTTCACCGGCAGCCAAGGCCTTGAGGTACATATAGACGCCATCGCAGTGATTATCCACCGTCAGAATTTCTTTTTCCAGACCACGATCCTCGAAATCCTTCGTACGGCGAATGATGATGTCCATGGCATGGCGGGATTCCTCTGGCGTAACATCCTGGTCCACCATATGCTCGCCGCGTCCCGAATACACCAGATGATAAAAGCAGACGCGATTGATATTTTCGCGCTCGATAAAGTCAAAGATATTGTCAAGTTCCTGGATATTGTGATGATTAATCGTAAAGCGAAGGCCAACCCGCTGTCCTACGGCCACACAGTTCTTGATGCCAGCCATTGCCTTTTCGTAAGCCCCTTCAACGCCACGGAATTTATCGTTGACGTCTTTCAGGCCGTCCAGCGATATGCCGACATAGCCCACGCCAATATCTTTGATGCGCTGGGCCACTTCCCGGGTAATCAGGGTACCATTGGTCGAAAGAGTCGGTCGAACCCCCTTTTTTTGTGCATACTCTGCCAGTTCGAAAAAATCCGGACGAATCAGCGGCTCTCCACCCGAGAACAGTAAAACTGGAACCTTGAAATCCGCCAAATCATCGATGAATTTCTTGGCTTCCTCAGTCGTCAGCTCATTCTGATATTTCGATGCATCTGACCCCATATAGCAGTGCATGCATTTGAGATTGCAAGTCTTGGTGGAATTCCAGACTACCACTGGCCCCATGCCCTCAGCCGCACCATTACGCATCGAATGCGCATTCTTGGTATAGCGCAGATTGTCCCCAAAATACTCCCGGGCAAACAACAGCTTCGTTACACTAATCATTACTTCCTACACTCCTAAAATACCTAAACACACAATAAAATTATTTTCTTACGCGAATGCCATCAAGAATCAGCCGTGTCTTCATCTCAATATTTTCTTGAAAAGAAATACTCAGCTTACTAAGAGCTGCCGCCTGATAAATGGAATGAAACATCTCGGCAATAAGCTCTGGCGGTACATCTTGGCGAATCTCGCCCCGTTCCTGTCCTTCCCGCAGGATGCGCTCGTAAAGCCCTTTAAAGCCCGGTGATGCTACCTTGGGCTGTTTGTCACTGCCCTCGGGAAGCCCCGAGTGCTCTGCTGCCGATATGAACAAAGGCAATACATAGCGGTTCTTGTCCAAAAAGCACGCCGTAATGCGGCAACCAGCCTCTAAGAGCTCATCTGCCGGACGATTTGCTGCTTTGAGCTCCCGCAGCGCCTCTGCTACCTCCGTTACCATCTGCTGTATCAGCTGCACGAGTATCTCTTCTTTGGACTGAAAATAATTGTAAAAGGTTCCAATTCCAAGATCTGCCGCATTCATGATATCTGCCACCGAGGTTTCCTTGAACCCCTTTTGGCTGAACTGCTCTACTGCTGCATCGAGGATTGCCTTGCGGGATTGCATTTTTTTGCGTTCCCGGCGCCCCATTTTCTCCTCCATCTCACTCGCTCCTATCCTAAGGCATTTCGTATTGATATATCGTTTGATTTATCTTTTCCTATTCTATTATATCGGAAAACTATCTTAGTGAAAAGACAAAAATGAACTATATTCATATTTCGTGAAATCCTAACCAAAATCCTTCTTTCGCTATAAGAAAACCGGATTCATCCTAGCGGCGAATCCGGTTTGACTTGTCAATTTTGACCGGTCAATTGACCTGTCAATCCTGACGATAGAATTTAAAGTTGTCGGCAGAGCCCCATTTATCCGGCTGCCCCTGCATCTCAAGGCCAACAACGGCCTTGCCACCTTTGATTTCCACATCGGTGATTTTTACCGTCTGCCATTTATTCCAGCCGGTATTGTAGATGTCAGCGGTTTTCTTTTCGCCATTGTCGCCAATGACAAAGAGCTTGAACTTCGAGCCATCTTCAAGGCCCTGGGAGCTGACCTGACCCGTGTATTTGCCATCGGTAAGTCCCGTGACCTCCTGGCTTATGGTGAAGTGATAGACACCACCGCCCCAATAATGCATGGAGCCTTCGCCTTTGGCATTCCCTTTGCCGCTGGTAGGCGTAACGGTCCATTTGTCGCCTTCAACGGTCCAGCCGCTAAGCGACATAGTCTCAAAGTCGCCATTCTTCAGCAGGTTTGCCTTCGGTTTAATCTCCACATCACATTCCACCGGCTGATTGACAGCAGGGATACGGCCCTTGACGGTATAGTCGCCCTCCTGGGCAAAGACCGGGAGTCCGGTTCCCAATAGAACATCCCCAGTCCACGGCCATTTGGTACCTGCGCCAAGTCATTCATAACGCCGCGCAGTCCCGAAGCCTGGCCCTGAACCGTTGCCGCAAAATTGGAACGGCGTTCCTCGGCTTTGCCATAATGGTTCTTTTCCATATCGTAGTTATCGGTGGTAAAGCCATAGGCCGTTTCCGCCACGACAACTTCCTTGCCGTAACGGTTGGCCATATCGTCGAGGTTCTGTTGAAGGGCCGTCAAAGAACCATGCCAGAACGGATAATAGGAGAAGCCGATGACATCAAAGTCGTTGACGCCATTATCCTTCACGAGACGGTCAAAGAATTTCAACATCGTTTTTTTCATTTTCCTACCTCACAAAGAATCAGAAGCTGTACGTAAATGCAGCATAGCCGGTATCACGATACTCACCGAAACTCGTATCAAATGGTTTCAGTTTGTAGTAAGTAAGTTCCAGATTGGCATTGGCCGCCACCAAACACTGCCAGCATACAGGCCATGGCCAAGCAAACAATCCTTTTGCGTCTTTTTTGCATAAGTCTCTTCTCCCTTTCAATATGAAATTTTAATCTTCTTCACATCTTTTGATAGGACATTTTGCCATAGATTATCTATCTCATAAACGACCCAAATGCAACAAATTTGCGCACATTTGCCATTATTTCTATATTGTTTTATCGTATCTCCCCTTTTTTATCGAAAAACGTCCTATCGATATTCATAATATGCCTTATTTTCTGAATTCACTATTTTTATTTTCTTAAAAAATAGTGTTGACAACATGGTAAACAGGTGCTATTATAATATACGTTGATTGCGAATGCGCAACACCATGACTCAGTAGCTCAGCTGGATTAGAGTATTTGACTACGAATCAAAGGGTCGGGGGTTCGAGTCCCTCCTGGGTCACCATTTTGAAATGACAAAACCTTACCTCATCTGAGGTAAGGTTTTTTTTTATTTCCTATATTTTGCGATTCGAATCGCAAAATCCTTGTACTTCGGCATAATTGGCAAATAAAAATAGCCCTATCCAGTAGCTATAGACTCGATAGGGCTATTTTTCCGATTCGTTTATTCTTCAATAACAGCCAAGGCTTCGACTTCGCACAATGCACCAGCTGGTAAATCTTTTACAGCCACACAGCTGCGGGCCGGTTTGCTGACAAAATGCTTGGCGTAGACTTCGTTGAAGGCCTTGAAGTCAGCAATGTCCGCCAAAAAGCAGGTTGTCTTTACCACGCGAGTCATATCCGTTCCCGCTGCTTTGAGAACGGCTTCGATATTCTTGCAGCACTGCTCTGCCTGGTCTTCAATCGTAATGGCAACAATTTTGCCCGCCGCCGGGTCGATGGCAATCTGCCCCGACATGTAAAGGTTGTTGCCCGCTAAAACAGCCTGGCTGTAGGGGCCGACTGCTGCCGGCGCATCATTGGTGTGGATTACGTTCATGTGGGTTACCTCCTGCAATAGCATTCAAAGATTCATCTTCTGCTATTGTACCCCATAACGCTACCTGTTACAAGTTTACACACTAAGTTCCGGGCACTGATTTTTGTCATTGTTATTCATCAGACCATTGATGCTGTTGAAAAGTACCGGCTGGATATCCACCGTAGGGAATCGGGCATTCCCCGCCGTTCGCTCTGCCTGCACGTAGACATTAAACGCCTCCACAAAGCTTACCCCGCGGCCGCCGCGCTTGAGCGCATCGCCGCAGTCTGCCAGCGATTTATGAATCGAACCGCGCATATAGTTGGAGATAGCACGGCAGAACAAGGCTGGCCAGTAGCGATGCTGAAATTCGAGAGATTTTTCCGAATCCATCTCGACCATTCCGCACTGCTCCTTTACGGCAGCATCCTGTCCCATAACGTCGTACATCTGCAAAATTGCCAAACGAACCAGCCCCTTTTGCACATAGTAAAGGGGTTCATCCTCATCCAGACGACTGGCCGTCTGAGCATCCCTCAGCGCATCGTTATACCGCTGCAGATTGAAATAGGCCACACTGCGCAGATAATAGGCCCTAGCCGGTACGAGACAACCACGCTCTTCAATCATAGCGGTGAGATTCTCGAGGGCTTTCTCCAGCTCATTGTCATTGATAAACTGCTGATTCTGTGCTAGTTCCTCTTCCAAGGTAAGTTTTTTCAATGGTTGTTCAATGGGTTCTATCGGATTTTCTTTTTCGGAAACGGTAAGGCTGTTCGTCCCATCTACGGTAAGGCTGTTCGTTCCATCCTCGGGGATTAGCGCCACAACAGCCTTTTCCTCCGTGATAACAGCGGGTACCGCTTCGGCCGGTTCAACCACCGCCGCTGCTGGCACCTCTTCATCCAACGCCTGGGAAGCATTGACCACTCCACCGCCTGCCAGCGTCAAACAGGCCAGTGTCAAAAGGCAACTTACTCCTTTTTTCATCCATGAATCTCCTCTTCTCATCAAATTCCAATCCTATAAGCCTATTTTAACATAATCCCCTATAAACCGCACGCGCTATTTTAGGACCTTAGAACTATCCATTATCACTTACTGGCGTTATTTTTCCCCTATTTTATTGTCGATTGTCTTGCATAATCGTTTGATGCTCTTGCGAAGGGCTTCGGCATAACGGTCATCATCGGATTCCGTGCGGAAAACACTGCAGACGATGCTGCCCGTCTGCGAATCAATCACCCGCAGGGCCACGCCGACTTCATACCAGAAAGAGTAATAACCGTAGTGATTAGTTATCACCGACCGGTAGTAATTTTTCGTTGCGGTCTGCTTGTTTCCATTGGAGTCCTCCCATTGGAATTTCTCCGAATGATCAAACATGGTCTGAACCGTGGCATAAGGCTGATGCCAGGTCTGGCCACTGTTGCAACGCGTAACTTTGCCCGTGATATAATAGCGGGTCTTCGCACCCGAATTATCGAATCTGACCTTTTTTAAACTATTCTCTGCCTCATCTTGAATGGCATATTCCAATGTTTTGGCAACCAATTCATCTTGCTTGATATCCTCGGGAATGACGATGTTGCCAAGGCTGATGGCAGGGGCATCTTTTGCAACTTTTTGCTCTGGATGGCGTTTCAGGCGTCCCCAGTCGCCAACAAAATTCTTGGTAATCTGCTTGAAGGCATGCCGCGCATCGACACCGTAGTTCTTGTAGTAATCCACCAGGGTCATGGCCTTTTTCCCCGTCGATGCATCATAGAGGACAAAATCCATATCCATCATCTGCAGGTAATTGTCATAACCCGGGATTTGATGATTCTGGAACCAAGTGTGGTAATTGACTTTGTACTTGTTCCCCTTGGGGCCGTTGATAATATCGTGATAGGCCTCCATCCGGACCGTGGTCCAGGTAGCCGGCGAATGATCCACCCGCACTTCCTGACGGCGCAGGTGGGGAACCAGATAGCCATCGGCCATGGTAGCATCATAAATGTTTTTGGCCCGTTCGGTTTCACTGCTGAAATTCCCCAGCAAAGCCTGATATTCCGGAGTCTCCCGCAAAATCTGCTTTTTCTCTTCCAGCTGTTCGCCAAAGCCCAGGAAATTGGTATTCTTTATTTTTTTGTTGATGCGGGCATGGAGATAGTTGTTATACCCCTGATTGGCATTCACCCGTCCTGTGGTTTCATTGCCCACCCGCATGGGTAACAGGATGACTTTACGGAACTGCTTTGCCTGGATCTCGGCGCTCTCATCCATCCAAATATTTCCCGCGGCAGCAGCATTCGACATGCCAACGATCCCGGATAAAAGAACGCCGGCAGCCAAAAAACCAAGTATTTTTTTCATTTGCATAATCCCTTGTTCTCCCTTCAAACTCTCCCCCAAGCTCACATCGCCTGCAAAAATTTATAGGCCAGATTCTGCGCCGCAATATCGAGAGCCCGGCTCACCGCCGTCTCGGTTCCTGACACATTCCGATGGACAATGGCGTGATAGTTAAGTGCGCTCTTGCGCCGGGAATCCGCCGTTGTGACAAAGACCACCCGCCCGGTATGGGCGTCAATCACGCGCATACTGAGTTCCACATGGGCGGTCTTATCCTTGCCCCCTATGCCGATGGTTCCTGCCTGAGATTTGACGTTGCTGACATTGGTCAGATAGCCGTAAATCAGATAATCAGCCTCGTTTTCCAGTTCGGGGATAATTTCGCCTTTTCCCAACTGTTCCATAATGGCCACCTCATCATAGCGGGCCCGGATTACATCCGTATCCATAGTCCGCACATCGATGCGGGGACTCAGACTCAATTCCGCTTCCAAGGTGGTACGCGGACCAGGAAGCATCTCCTCGGGCTCCATCTGGAAATCCGTCAAAGTCACCTTCGATTTAGACACCCGGTTCTGGAAGCCCACTACCATAACAACAGGACGGTCAGCAGCCTGCACCGCTGATGAAAAGCCACCAGCGATAAGCACACTTCCCAGCAGAATTACCCCCAATTTTCGAAGCCATTTTGTCGTATCCATAGTTACTGCACCGCTTTCATGCCATTCTTGTTCAAATCCGCCACAATATCTTCGACCTGAGCCGCCATCACCTGATTGAGCATCTCATCCACATTCATGCCCTTGCCGTTCTTCACGATGGCAAAATTCATGAGCTGTGCCGTCTTCTTGTTCTCGCAGTGACCCTCAAACACTTTACCATTGGCCGTGTTGAGCAGATAATAATCCACCACAGCCGTCATCTTTTTCCCCCGGGTTTCGCGTTCCGTACGGGAGGCAAACATGGTGTGCTTTAGGCGCACATCCACATCTTTGAGGTTGACGAATAACAGATACTGCGCCCCATAATTCTGGGCAATCTCCTCGGCCTGCTGGGCCGCCGACGGCGACAGGCGATAGGGTACACCGCTTTGTTTGCGCCAATTTTCAATCCGCACATCATCATAGAAATACTTCCGGCCCATAGTGGCATCGGCATAGCGAACAAGTTTTGCCGCCGCTTCGCCGTGTTCGAATAAATGCCCGTGGATGATGGCGTCCATATGAATCACCGACAGCTTATCATCCTCCTCCGAATTTCCTGCATCGTGGCGGCCGGCTTCATTCGTCATATCGGCCCGGCTGACCACCTGAAATTTATTGGTGGTCATGTTCTGATACAGTTTATCGGCAAAGGTATCAAAGGCCTCTCGCTTCAGTTCGTAATCGCCATAGCTCTGAACCTCACCAATGAAAATCCGCGGGCCACTCCCAGCACTGTTAAAAAGACCTGCCGCCGATACACTTCCGGTAAGAAATGAGAAACCGGCCAAAGCTGCCACGGCTATCCGGCTAAATGCTTTCATCCCTGTTCTCCTCTATTATTCCCAAAACCGGCTCAACGTCTTTTTGCCGGTTTTACCTTGCCATTCATGCGCGCCAAAAGGCCCTGTTTGCCCGAGACCGCATCATGTACTGCTTCCTCCAGCGCCGTTTCCACCTGGCCCTTATCCACATCAGCCGTGCCAATGCGGATGATGTTCAGCGGCAATTTGGCAACGGTATTGTGCTCTTTTCCCCGGCCGACAGCCGCCAACACAATGCGGCCCGTTTCTACATCCACTACCCGCAGGGAAACCGTCGCAAAGACCTTATAACGATCTGTTCCGGCACCAACTACCGACGTGGAGGATTTCTGCGTCGTCACGGAATTGATGCTACCCAGCACCAGATACTGGGCCCCCGTTAGATTGCCCACCTGAGCTGCCGTCTCGGGATTGGTCATCCCACTCATGGCCAGTGCCATTTCATCCGTTACATCCTTCAAACGTGCCCGCTCTACCACGTCAAAGCTGCCGGTGTTCAACAGTTCGGCAATGGCAAAATCATGGATTTGATTCATCTCCTCACGGTCCCACTCCTTGGAGATAATCCCCTTATTAGCAAAGGGCAGCACTGCCAAAGTCGGGTGATCCAGAATGCTCACCGAAGCGGCACTTGCCAAGCTGCTTCCCATAACCAACGTTACAGCCAGGCACAAAGCGGCCATAATTCCCTTTAATTTCATCATCGTTCCATCCTTTCATTTCCCTTGCTCAACGGGAAACCGACATTTTAATCGTATTGTTGCTGATTCCGGCAATAAATATGCCCAAGGAAGTTTTCCCCTGCAGGGATTTCACTAAAACTTCCGGTTTTACAATAGTATCCACCGACAAAATTGCCTTGCCGTTCTGATGTTCACGAATGTAGACATTCTGAACTACTCCCAAGGCTCGCAAATCATCGGCCAACTGCTGTACCGCCTGATAATCCATGGTGCGAACTTCTAACTGCAACGCCTGATTGGCATTTGCACTGAAATGGCGGAACTTATCCTCAAGTTTCGCTGCTGCATCTTTGGCGGCATTTCCGATTGCCTTTTGCTTGGCAGATTCCAGGCTGTTGTCCACAGCTTTAGCCGAATTCGAAAAGGTGCCAATGATTTCCCCTGTATCGAATTTCAAAATCTTAACCGTCATCGACGCTTTGCCATTTTTGAGCAGCGTTGGCTCGTAGCCTCCCTTGCCATTGGGCAGGGAAATCCCCTGGGCCTGTGCCGTAGAAACACCCAGCACCAGGTAATCAGCGCCCAGTGAGCGGCCGATACTGCCAATGGCGGAACTGCCCTGGTAAATACGATTCAACAACCGGGCATCCTGCAATGAGGAAGCGACACCGGCATCCACCACATGGGAAAATCCCAGGTCAATAAGCCGGGCATTGATAGCCGATTCTGCTATCTGATCGTGGCCCAAAACATTTCCCTTGTCGTCCTGCTCCAGAATAACCACGGCAATGCGCGGGTCATTGAGCATCATGAGCATCTTAAGATTGTTCATGAGCTTGGCATCCGGCGAGGTATCCACATCAATGCTGGCCTTCACATGAACAGACCCAGCTACTACATCCTGGGACAAAATCTTCATATCCTTCACAAATCCCTGGGATTTCATATAGATTTGGTCCAGTTCGGTGGCATAGTTGGTCACCAAAGTCCGGGAATCCACCAGAGTCCCTACTACCTGTTCCACAGCTGCCCGCGATGCGTCCCGCAGGGCGCTGTCCTTATCCGCCCCATATCCATCAACGACTACCACCTGCGCCAGAACAGACTGTGCCGTCAAGGTCATCGCGGCCCCAAAAATCAAGGATATCTTTTTTAATTTCCCCATAGTTGTCGCTCCTCCCTATATTTTTACGCTTTAAATATAACATGCCTGCCTCGGAAATTCAATATATCCATCAAAGGTCCTAGAGATAAAAAAATCCCGCAGCCAAAGCTGCGGGATTTTCTTGCTAGCATATAAAGGTTTCCAAAACGGAAATTATTTGCTCATTGCTTCCTGTACGGCAACAGCAACAGCAACGGTCATGCCGACCATCGGGTTGTTACCAGCGCCGATGAGGCCCATCATGTCAACGTGAGCCGGAACGGAGGAAGAACCTGCGAACTGAGCATCGCCGTGCATACGGCCCATCGTATCCGTCATACCATAGGAAGCCGGGCCGGCTGCCATGTTGTCCGGATGAAGCGTACGGCCCGTACCGCCACCAGATGCAACGGAGAAGTACTTCTTGCCGTTCTCGATGCAATCTTTCTTGTAGCAGCCTGCAACCGGATGCTGGAAGCGCGTCGGGTTCGTGGAGTTACCCGTGATGGAGATATCAACGTTCTCGAGTTTCATGATGGCAACGCCTTCCTGTACGGACTCAGCGCCATAGCATTTAACTTTGGAACGGAGGCCATCGCTGTAAGCGATTTCCTTAACAACATTGACTTTGTCAGACTTGAAGTCGTACTCCGTCTCTACGAACGTGAAACCGTTGATGCGGCTGATGATCTGAGCAGCATCTTTGCCGAGGCCGTTGAGGATAACGCGCAGCGGGTTCTTACGAACTTTGTTAGCCGTCTGAGCGATACCGATAGCACCTTCAGCAGCTGCGAAGGATTCGTGACCAGCCAGGAATGCGAAGCAGCCAGCTTCCTCAGACGGCTAACAAAGTTCGTAAGAACCCGCTGCGCGTTATCCTGAACGGCCTCGGCAAAGACGCTGCTCAGATCATCAGCCGTATCAACGGTTTCACTTTCGTGGAAACGGAATACGACTTCAAGGCTGACAAAGTTAACGTTGTGAACGAAATCGCTTACAGCGATGGCCTCCGTTCCAAGGTTCGCTGCTACGGCGCTGAATCCGTACAGGAAGGCGTTGCTATCATGAAGCTCGAGAAGGTTGATATCTCCATCACGGGTAACTCCACCAACCCGACTCGCTTCCAGCATCCGGTTGCAGGCTGCTACAAGAAAGACTGCATCGAAAACGGCAAGAAGTACTTCTCCGTTGCAAGCGGTGGCGGCACGGGCCGTACGCTCCATCCGGATAACATGGCAGCTGGCCCGGCTTCCTATGGTATGACCGACACCATGGGCCGCATGCACGGCGATGCCCAGTTCGCAGGTTCCTCCTCCGTACCGGCACACGTTGACATGATGGGCCTCATCGGCGCAGGCAACAACCCGATGGTTGGTATGACCGTTGCTGTGGCTGTAGCTGTTCAGGAAGCTATGAGCAAATAATTTATAGCCAAACTTACAAGGCACAAGTTCCTATTGCGGGGCTTGTGTCTTTTTCTTTTGAAATCACCTATATCCGCATGGGATAAAAATCCTTTAAGTTTTTGAAGATTTTGTCGATATACTATATGTGAAGGATGATTTATGCCCACACGGAGGTAGTCATCATGGCAATGGTAATCAAAAATAACGTGGCAGCCCAGATGGCACTGGGGGAGCTGAATAAGAATAATAATAAACTAGCCAAAGCATTGGAAAAAGCGGCATCCGGTCAGAAGTTGAACAGCGCAGCTGATGATGCCTCTGGTTATGCCATTAGTGAGCGTATGCGGGTGCAGTTGCGGGGGTTGGAATCTACTCATGCAAATACGCAGAACGCTACCAGTCTGCTCAAAACGGCCGAGGGTGCGGTATCCTCTACGGTGGATATCCTGAAATCTTTTAAGGAAAAGGCTATTGATGCCGCTAATGATACCAATACAGATGATGACCGTGCTATTATCCAAAAAGAACTTAATCAATATATGTCACAGATTGAGGACAATGCCTCGGTGACATTTAACGGTAAGCGGCTTTTGGATGGCACTCAGGGGCGAGGCATCGTAGCAAATCCTTGGGACGCTATGGCATCCTTTATGAGCTATCTGGATGATGCTAACACTACTGCTGCAGATGCTTTGGATGGGGCGATAAAATACGTTTCTGGCGGTAAATTCGAGAACGAAAAAGCCCTGATTGACAGTTTCATCAACGATATCACGAACAGTGGTCTTGATGCCTGTGGTATTGATTTGGATAATGATGATACTGGTGCCATTACTGGTAAAGACGCGCGCAATGAAGTGGTTAAGACAGCAGAAAGCATTGTGCCAGAAAAGGATTATCCCTATGGCGGCGATCCGACGGGGGGGACATCCCGTATTCGTGGCCTGACCATAAATTGGCCAGATTCTGTAAGTTCCGATGTAGAACGGGCAATCTTGGGAGCCTTGGATAATCCCTGGTTGCAAAACTGTATGGATCTTATCGATGAATCCTACGCCTTGAATTTCTGGGAGAATGGCAACTATGTCCGTACTATGGATGTGAAGCTGGCATACGAAGGAACTTCGGGAACTCTGGCTTACGTTACCAGTTCCTCTGCTGGGGGCGAGACAGTAGGGCTTAGCATGACCATCAACATGAGTTATTACTCGTCCATAGATTTGAACGATTGGAATGGCGAGGCATCCGGCGGAGCAGGTTACCTCGACCGCACTATTGCCCATGAGATGGTACATGCTCTGATGTCTGCAAATATCAAGAATTTCTCCAGCTTGCCCAAGTATATCAAGGAAGGTGCTGCTGAAGTGGTACATGGTATTGATGATTTCCGTAAGAGTACCATACAAACATTGGTAGCTAGTCCTTCCACTTTGCGTAGTGTCTTAGAAGATTCTTCCTCGGCCTCAGGTGACCAAGCCTATGCCGCCGGTTATATGATACTCCGCTATCTGGCCAAGCAGTCTGCCGATGCAGAGCCGGAGAAGAATTTGGTGTTCCATACGGGAACCAAAGCCAATCAGCAAATGCGGGTAGGGCTGGCGGATATGCGTTGCAAGGCGTTGGGGTTAAGGAAGTCTGATGGCACCACGCTCAGTGTTGTGACTCAGGAATTGGCTAATTCCGCCATTACGGTTATTGACCGGGCAATCGGCCGAGCACTGAAGCAGCAGACACTTATCGGTGCCATGACCAGCCGTTTGGAATACACCGCCTCAAATATCATGACTGCCCACGAAAATGTTACTTCCTCGGAGAGTGTTATCCGGGATGCAGATATGGCCAAAGCCATGACTGACTATACAAAAGCCAATGTACTGAGTCAGAGCGCGCAGTCCATGTTGGCACAGGCCAATCAGAACAGCAGCAGCGTATTGTCACTACTGCAATGAACATGGTAAGCTTTTTCAGGGAGGGAATGTATCATGGCAATGACGCTTATGAATAACGCCACAACAATGATGACATTGGGGGAACTAAATAAAAACATCACCAAGGCCAACAGTGCCTCCAAGAAGCTGGCTTCCGGCATGCGCTTGAACAGTGCTGCCGATGGGGCTTCCGAATATGCAATTTCAGAGAAGATGCGGGTGTGCTTGCGCAGCTTGAATCAAGATGATCAGAATATCCAGAATGGCCGCTCCTTGGTAAAGGTTGGTTTAGGTGGCATGGAGGAAATAAAGCATTCTATCGAGCAGATGAAAGAACTGGCTCTCGGCGCGGCTAATGATACCATGACCGATGAAGACCGGGCTACTTCGCAGAAAGTTTTAAACCACATGATTGATAATATAGACGATATTGCTACTGGCACTACCTTTAACGGTATTCATGTGCTGATGCCTATGGGGAAAAATAGTGATTTGGATATTTTGCCAGCGGATTTTGTGTTTGTCGTGGATATTACTGGGAGTATGGGCGGGCACATAAGTTCTGTGGCCAGTAAGGTTGGAGGCTTTGCCTCATATTTGCGTAGTATAAATGTAGATGCAAATTTTGCTTTGGTAAGTTATGGTGATTGCACAGCTGATCCACCATCGTCATTAAGTGGGCGTCTTGAACATCAGCGTTTTGGTGATGATGTGGATGCATTTTCTTCGGCACTGGACACGTTGGCTAGCTCCGTTACTGGTGGAGGTGATATGCCGGAGTCCGGGCTGGAAGCTATAATGGATTCTACTGATGGTGCATTAGCCTATGAATGGAGAGAGGATGCAATGAGGCATGTTGTAGTTATTACGGATGCTGATGTGCATGATTCTGATGATACACCAATAACCGGTTCAGGAACAGTGCCCGCTTCTGATTGGTATTCGGTAAGTGATGTGGTGGATGCATTAAATGCTGATAGTGTCAAGGCACATGTTATATCGAACCGCTATCGTGAATGGGAAGAAATTACTAGCGGAACTGGTGGTGAATATTACAGCATCAGCAGTGATTACGAAATTTCCTTGCGTGATTTAGCCAAAACTTTAGGGGAAAGTTTCCATGACAACCTGCGTATTCAGACAGGTACGAAAGCTAACGAAAATATACTGGTGCAGGTTTATGACCACCGTGCCAATGCTTTGGGCCTGCGGACGGAAATCAAAAAAGGCGAATGGGAAAATATCAAAATCAATCCACGGGAAGCAGCCGTAGCCTCACTAGCAAAGATTGATAAAGCCATGAACAAAGTCTTAGGCTACGCCACTACCTGGGGCTCTTATGCTCAGCGCATGGATCAGACTCAGGCTACCACCGTTACCAATGCCGAAAACACCCAGGCTTCCGAAAGCATTATTCGTGATGCCGATATGGCTAAGGAAATGGCAGAATATACCAAAAACAATGTCCTATCCCAAGCAGCCCAGTCTATGTTGGCTCAGGCCAACCAAAACACCAGCAGTGTATTGTCCCTGTTGCAATAAAACAAGTTACCCAAAGGAGCCGGTGTATGCCGGTTCTTTTTATAAAAATTTTTTTGAGGGGGCTATTAAGTATTTGCCATTTTCACCGATACATAAGTAGAGGATTCGGCAAATCTGCATTGAGGAGGATGCAGGCTTGCCTATGCGGATAGATAATGGTCACGGAAACAAGGAGGTTGGCCACTATGGCTATGGTAGTGAAGAACAATATGCAGGCTAAGAATACTCTTAACCAACTGGACAAGAACGACAAGGCTCTTGCCAAAAGCCTGAAAAAAGTTGCATCAGGGATGAAAATCAACAGTGCGGAAGATGATGCATCCGGCTATTCCATCTCAGAGAAAATGCTCACCCAGATGAGAAGTCTGAGTCAGGACATCGACAACGCGCAGAATGGCAACAGCATGCTGAAAGTTGCTGAGGGCGGTATCCAGAGCACCGTGGACATCCTCAGCACCCTGAAAGAAAAAGTCATCAATGCGGCTAATGATACCAATACTGATGCAGACCGGTTGACGATTCAAAAGGAATTGGATAAGGCCGTTGACCAGCTGGATGAAAATGCCAATGTGCAATATAATGGCAAGACGGTGCTGGATGGGTCGCATAACAATGAGGTAATACATCCGGGAACCTACACATCCTTGGTCAATGAGAGCTTAGCCCCCAATGTATCTACTGGTGATGACATCACAGATTTGTGTGATGTTACAGGTCGCAGCTTGGGAATATTGCCGGACAGCAAGATTGAATATTCCTATGTTATTCAGGGGAAAACATATATGACTACCCTGTCACCCGTAAGTGCTTATACAGTGGGTGAGATGTTCCAAATGAGTGAAGATGAAAATGGAGATACGCCGCTGGCTACGCAGATTAGTACGGTTTTTAGCAATAATGTTGGCAAGGATAGAACTGGAACTGATGTGTATACCGTAAATGGTAATAAAGCATTGATTTTCAAAGCGGGAACCGCAGGAGTTAATGGGCAGGTTTCTGGTTTGACCATTAACGTGGTGAATAAAGATGGTACGATTAATCAGACGGCCAATTCTGTATTGAATAATTTTTATGAAGCCATTCGGGCAGAGAATGAGTCGCCGGATAATGCATTGACCTTCCAGATAGGGACGAAGGCCAATCAGACAGTCAGGATTGGTTTTTCCGATATGCGGGCTACGGCTTTGGGGTTAAGGGCTGCCGATGGGAGCACACTTTCCATCAGCACCCAGAAAAAAGCCAATGCCGCCATCAGCGTTTTGGAACTGGCTATGGATAAAGCCTTGAAGCTCCAGACCACGGTGGGGGCAGTGGAAAGCAGGCTGGGCTTTACCGTGTCTAACCTGACAACTGCCAGTGAAAGTACCAATGCATCCGAATCCATTATTCGTGATGCGGATATGGCCAAGGAAATGACCAACTACACCAAAAATAATGTGTTGAAACAAGCAGCCCAGTCCATGTTAGCGCAGGCAAATCAGAATAGCTCGTCTGTACTTAGCTTGTTGCAGTAACCATATGTAAACTTATGTAAATATAAATAGCCCTGTATTTGCGACAGCCATAGACGGCTATCACAAATGCAGGGCGTTTTGAGTAATTGGGATATTATAACTTTAGAATTAACGTGAAAAATAAGATGTAATGAAATAAAATAAATTGTACACTTAATAAATGAGGTGTTAATAATGCGTGGGGATAAAGAGATGAGACAAATTGCTCTGCGAGTCAGCATTGCGCTGGCAGCGGGGATGTTTAGTATTGTGCCGGTGGTGCATGGGGCACCGGTGGGCGGCGTGGTCAAGCATGGCGATGTTGATATCAAAACCTATGATACTACCACAAAAACATTGAATATAAAGGATAATGCCTCCGGGATAAATCACAATAATGTTATTGATTGGCAGGATTTTTCCGTGGCCAGCGGGGAAACTGTGAAATTTGATGACGGTGCCAAGACGAACAATTATATGAACATTGTCTCCGGCAAGAATACTTCGGATATCAACGGTGCCATTGTTGGCGGCAAGGATGTCTATATCATCAACCCCAACGGGGTTATCTTTGGCGAGGGAGCCAGTGTGGACGTAGGGCGTCTCTATGCCTCCACACGCTATGTCAGTGTGGATGATGCCGTTGCCGCAGCTACGGCGGGGGATATGACCTCGGTGTTGGAGAATACGACTGCCGGTGTAGCCACGGATATTGTCAATATGGGCAGCATTTCTGCCGATAAGGTGGTTCTGGAAGGGCAGAATATCCGCCTGATAAATTCTGACGATATTTCGGCTGAAACCACGAATGTTACTTTAAAGGCAGGCGCAGGTGGTTATATTCATGTGGGAAATTCCACGGGAGCTGATGCGGGCTATGCCACAGCGGCTCTGGTGAAGGGCAGTTCTGCGGCAGAGGTGGATTATTTTACCACACTGACACCGACTGATGAGGAAAAAGTTGCTGCGCTGGCGGCTGGCAGCGGCAGTGGTGGTTTTTGGGCTAGAGTGAAAACTACCATAAGTGAAGCACCGGCGAAAAATTATATGCTGGTGGCAGATATTGATGCATCGGATTCTGTCGGGGGGATAACAGGTACAGACAAGACAACAGGTGCTTTTTCTGGCAAAATCGACGGAAATTTTCACAAAATATCCAATATTATCTCTGCTCCGGGCTTGTTTCAGGAAATCAGCGGTACTGCTGAAATTTATAATATAGGAGTAGCTGATTCAACTTTTACGGCAGTTAAAAGTGATGCAACGGATGGATTTGCCGGTGGCATAGCGGCGCTTGCTGGTAATGGCGCGAAATTGGATAACGTATATAATGAAAAGTCAACTGTAACAGGCCGCAATACTGCTCATTCTGGTGGTTTGATTGGCGAGGCCAAAGGTGTCACCATTACCAATTCCTATAATACGGGTGTCGTATATGCGAATTCTGATGACAGTACCGTTGGTACTGGTGGGGGCTTGATTGGCACGACTGCTGAGAATTATGTTGATTCAACAACAGGCGAAACAGTGGTTACAGGAGTCAATAGAGTCAAAGACAGCTACAGCTCGGTTATGTCCGGCGGTGTTGTGGCACAAACTATGAATGCAGGCAAATTGCATATGTCCAGAGTATACGGTGTGGGCAAGGATGTAGTTGGCTCAGGCTCCATTACGGCAGACGATGTAGAAAATGTATTAATCAAGACTGCAAGTAAATATAAATATTATTCAGCGGATGGCTCGGGACACGAGACTACTGGTGTCGATATGACCAGTATAGAAGCTTTCCTGACTGATGGTGGCATGGTTTCATGGGATGGCTATATCTCCAACACAGGCGGTGTGACCACGAGCACGGTAACGATAGACGGGGTGAACTATGGCAAAGTTACCCGTCCTGCATGGCGCATTTATGAAGGGCAGGATATGCCCCTGCTTACCTCCCACCTAAAAGGAATAAAAACAACCACTTACAACTATGAGTATTTCACATCTGTCGGCAAGCTGGATACAGCTGCAATGAAATACAATGACGGTACTAATGGCGGAACTGATATGCCTGCATATACTGCTATGGAAACCGTAACGGTGGGAACGGAGGAAACAGAAGTTCCTGATGGCCTGCTCTACAACGGCGAGTATCTGAAAATCGTCAACAGCGATAAGACTGCGGCTGCGGTGGATGAAAATAATGCTTTGAAAGATGCCAAAGTGGCTTTTGCTACTGTAGGCGATACCACCATTGACAATACGCATGTGTTTTATAATGCAGAAACCGAGGACGATACCACCGTCAATGGCCGCAAGGGGGCTACCTATAAACGCGCAACGGATAAGCAATACGATTTGGCGCTGCTTTATTCCGACCAGGATGGTTATGACCTGTACGGCAATAATATCTCCATTGCTCCCCGTACCATTAAGGTTAATACGGAAGCACTGGAAGACAGTTACGTGGTTAAGGAATATGACGGTACGGCTGATGTTGATAGCGATGTCTTGAAGTCCTTGTTCAGCGGAGACAGCAGCAGTTCCACAGGGATTCTGGATGCTGACAAAAGCAAGGTTGGGCTTACCTTTACGGGGGACTCGCAATTTCAGGATAAAGACCACCCTGAATATGTGGAAACGGCCGCTGACAGCACCGTAGGCGTGGACAAGAATGTGCCCTTTGATGGGAATATTACGCTGGTCTACGAAGGGGGTGATTATAAACTGGATGGTGCCACCAGTGGCGATGCTATTCACTTTGAAGGTACATTGAAGGGGGTTATTACCCCGAAGCAAATCGAAGTCGCTTTGTCTTCTCCTGCTGCGGCTTATACTAAGACCTATGATGGGGATGCAATCGTCAAGAATGCGGATGGTACGGACCGTGCAGTTACATCGGCTGATTTTTCCGCGATTACGTCTTATCTGGTAGGTTCTGACGCTGTAACCTTAGGCTATGACTCCAAGGCATACTATGTGAAAGAAGCTACGGAAACTGCTGATACGGATTCCTATGTGGGTGATTATACGGGTAAAGTCCGTTTTGGCGGCTTGGTACTTAATGGTGATGATGATGTAAAGAAGAACTACGTACTGGTGGATAAAAATGATACCAGCAATGTGCTCTACAGCTCCGGCAAGATAATCTATAAAGATACGGATGGTGTCTGGAAAGAAGGGGAGGCCAAGACCACAGGAGGGGCGTTGTTCTCCACGGGTGCGAGTGCGATTACCCGCCGTGTTATTACGAGCAATGGTTTTTCCTGGTACAATGATGATACGAAAAAGGATGCCGTGAGGGAATATAATGGCGGTTATACTTTTACGGCAGATGCGGATGGCATCACGATTGCCGGTAAGTATGTCAGCAATAAAGATGCGGTATCTGGTACGGATTATACCGGCAGTATCACCAAGATGCTGGATGATGGTGTGCAGTTTGTTGTGCAAGAGGCAGAGTTTATTACTTCCCTGAGTGATGCTTCGGCAGGTAATGCATGGAATGTTGATGGTGAGGGAGTGTCTAATGGTGCCAAGGGCATCCGTTATACCATTAAGGTAGAAGGTGCTGCTGCCAGCAATTACTCGTTGGATACATTGGATAATGAACTTTCCGATGGCCTTGAGGGGCTTACTGTAATTGGCAGGGGAGAAATCACGCCCCGTACCATTAACCTTATCCTCAAAGATACCGCCGATAAATCCAAGAAGTATGATGGCGATGCGGATGTGAAGCGGGGGAGTGGCACTTCTGCGACCAAGGAGTTTTATTTTTACGCTGACCCGGACAAGAGCAGCCTGAATACAGATTTTATTATCTATGCAGATGATGATGTAGACCATCATTTCCTGAGCACCGATACAACTGCCAAAATCAAGCTTACCGGTGCATATCAGGCTATGCCTGCGATTGATACTGCTGATGTGACAGCTCCTGCGGTAGAGGGCAAGGATGTATATTATGACACCAAGAATGATGAAGTATTGGCGAAAGATATTATCTTCACCGCCAAGGTGATGGATGGGGATAATGTTTCCAAAAACTATAAGATTGCTACAGGTACATTTGGTGAGGATGGCGAGACGGTGGTTGCTGAAACGACAGATACCGATGGGAAAACGGTATTCTCACTCACCGGAAAGGATGCTGTGGGCAAAATCAACCAGCGGGAGATTAGCAGCCTGACCTTTGCATCTGTGTCCAAGACTTACGATGGCAGTGATGCTGTTACCAACAGCAAGAGTGCTGATACAGCTACCTTTAAAACGGATGATGTTATCACCATTAATGGAGCGGTGCTTAGTGATGGTTTAACCTTTGCCGACACCGGCGATTCGGTAGACACGGTATTTAACGACGTGGGCACGGGAGCTTCGGCGCTGATTACGGGGCAGTATGGTGCAGGCACGACGCTTGCGGCGTGGGAGCCTGATGAAAACGCCGGGGCGAAGGATGTCAAGTACACTCTGTCTGACGGGCTGCTGAAGAACCATAACTACAAGATGGATATTACCGAGGTTATTGACGCGGGCGGCGGCGAGATTGAGAAATTGACCATCAAGGAGTCCGAGGTCAAGGTCAAGCGCAACAGTTCCCCGATTACCAAGGTCTACAATGGCGATGAATACGTTGCCCATGATGATGTGACGGCAGAATCCTATCTGGATTCGGTTTACGTGGACAAGGATACCTCCAGCGGTACTTTGGCTATTGGCTTTACGGTAACAAATGCGGTCTATGATGACGAGCATAGCCATGACTCTGGCGAACAGGGCGTTACCTATACCCTGACCCTTGCCGATACTACCAATATCAAGGTGACTACGGACAGCGGCACGGATTTGTACGGTGTGGTTACGAAAACCACGGATGATACCGGTGCCGGCCTCACAGGTGTTATCACGCCGCGGGGGATTGTGGTCGGCGAAGGCGATATTGTCAGCAGCGTCACGAAGATTTATGATGGTGGACTGACGGTCAAGATTGGTGAAGCCGCAGCCAGCGGTGAAGCACTGGTTTCTGGCATTAATGAGCAGATTCTGGAAGCTGATTATGCTGACGGTGCTGGGATTGCAAATAACTCCGATGCAGTGTACAGCAATAAAAATGTCAATGCCATTGATACTGACCTTGATGCAGATACAGGCTTGAAGAAAGTCACCTACAATCTGAAACTGGCTGGTGACACATACCACGACTATAAGTTTGTGAATGCGTCCGGCGATGAGCTTACCACGCTGTACAAGGGCAACGGCAAAGTTACCCCGCGCAGCCTTACCGTTAGCACCACGGCCATGGATGCAGACACTGGCTGGCCGGTCAAGACCTATGGCACCTATGATGATGATTGGGCGGACGAAGACACGAAAGTGGCTTCGGTGAAACGCAGTACCATGCCCACTGGTGCTAAACTCGACTTTGGCAGTGCGGAAAATAATGCCGTGGTGGACACAGATGTGGATTTGGACGAGTTCGCCGGAGCCTTGAAGGGCTTGTATGGCGAGCGCAGTACCGATGACACATTCGTGATTAACGGTGATGTAAATACCTCCGGCAAGGATGTGCAGTACAGCGGCGTAATTGCGGCTCTGGGCGATAATGCGGGCAACTACACGGTCGAAGATACGTTCTATGGAAGAGGCAAAATCAATCCGCTGGCACTGACCAGAGACAGAATCAATATTGCTATCGGCACGGCCACGAAGACCTATGACAATACCTATACCGTTAAGAAGGATGGCGAGGCAACAACCAGGGACAAGAACTATATCACGACCTTCCAGGTGCAGACTGCTGATGGCGACTGGGAAGATTTTGGCTACAGCTATGACAGTGCGCTGTATAAGGACGATAGGACCATTACGGCTACTACTGTTATGTACAAGCTGGGGCTGGGCGATATCGAAACGAACTACATTATTGATGACTCCCTGTACGAGGAAGATTTAGTAAATGGCTATATCAATGGTTCTGAATGGTGGCAGGAAGCCGCTGGTACCATTACCAAGGCTACGGTCTATGCTTCACTGAAGGATGAACCAGGCACGGATACGGTGGTTAAGCCTTATGACGGTGATGATGCAGTGACAACTGCGGGCGTGGCAGATAAGGTACAGGTTCGCGGACTGTTTGACGATGGCACCAGCTTTACGCCCAGCAATATCCACTATGCGGATGCCAATGTTGGCCGTGATGCAGACGGCAATGTTGCCGCCAAGGATGTTTACTATGATGTGACCTTGACGGGCGATTTTAAGGACAATTATATTCTGGCTGCTGATACGGAAGCCACGTACACCGCAGATACGGATATTAACGGCACCCTGACGGGCAAGGGCATGATTACGCCGCTTTCGATTACGGCAAGTTTTGCCCCTGCAGTGAAGCCTTATGACCCGGATTCGGAGACTACCGCAACCGTAAGAGATACTGATAAGGTGATTACCTTTAGCGGTGCCACGGGAGCAGGGGCTATTGAACTGGATTCAACAGCTTTGCATAAAATAATTGGCACCTATGGTATTCATGACAGCACCAAGGACGCATTTACTGCTGACGGGCATGTATACCGCCCAAGTGCAGATACGGATGAGGTTGGTACGAAGCCGGTATTGTATGAGAATATTGCTGCTGCATATCATGATTATATTGCACGCAACATGGATTCTGCCGCCCGCAATTATGAGGTGGCAGATGAACCGGTCTTCTACGGTACTGAGCATGGAGATAAGATTACGCCGTTATCCCTTGATACAGTTAAGGCGCAGTGGACGAGTGTGGACAAGACTTACGATACCACGCCGGATGTAAAAGATCCCAAAGGCGTGCTGAAGCTAGTGGCAACTTCCTCAACGGATGGTGCTACGAAGAATCTCGATTATACTTATAGCACTGCACAGTATAACGATGATGCGGGCAATCCTGTCTCGGTGGTGGGCACCTATACGCTGAATTACAATATTACGAAGGTAAAAACCAATCAAGGGGATTATCAGCTTTCCACTGAAGCAGCTGCAGGTGCAACACGTAACTGGCTGAGCACGGATGCGACGAATAATGTTGGTGGTGCTGAGGTAAAAGGCAAAATTAACCGTCGTGTGCTGACCGTGGATACAGATGGTGCGTACTTCCGCAAGATTTATGATGGTGATACTTTCATTGATGATGCCACGACTAAGGAACAGCTTAAGTTTGCTTTTTCCGATGAAGATGAGTCAGTTTGGGCAACCGACTTTGGGGATGGCAATGTGGACTACAGCGTCACCGCAACCTTTGTCGGCGCAGAAGCCAGTGCGATGCCGGGAGAAATTCTGAATGGCAAAGACGTGAAATATACGTTGAAGCTTACGGGGGATAAGAAGAACAATTACACATTGACGGAAGCTACCAAAGATGCTGATACTACTGCTGTACACGAGCAGTCGGAAACATTGGTAAAGAAGGGGGATATTGAAAAACGTGAGCTGAAGGTGCAAGTGAAGTCTGGTTATGGTTCCGTAGCTGCACGGGATTATAATGGTAGTGACGTGGTAGATGGTTTTGGCGGTACCAGCTGGTTTGAATTTGAAGATGCGGATGCAACTACGGGCGTTGTCGGCAGTGAAGCAGTGAAGATGAAGGAAAGCGTCAAGGCTGCCTATGCCCATGATGGTGATGTAAACCGTGGTAACTACTCGGGCAAAGGAAAGGTTGAGGATGCTATCGTCAACTTTACCAATTTCGAACTGGATGACAGCCCCGCTAATAAAAATTATTATATCAGCACTGAAACTTTGCAGGGAAGTGGCAGGATTAATCCCTTGACCATCACTGTAGATGTGAAGGAGGCGCCGACTAAGGAATATGATGGCAAAACGGATGTAGGAAAAGATAACTGGATGATGGCGTCTGACGACTATCCTGACTACAGCAAAGTTATTGACGCAGATAAAGATAATGTTAAGGCGTTTATCCAGTCAGCGGATTTCAAAAATCCTAATGCCAGCACGGGGGACAAGGCTTATACCTATAACTTGGCTATGGAAAATGGAAACAATTACCAGCTGGTATTGGCTGATGATAGTAAACATACCGCTGAGTCTACGGATGATGGACTGACTTTGGCAGTTAGTGGCAAGGATGGAACCATTAAACCGCGTAGGCTGACAGCCAGTGTTATCCGCGAGATGACCAAGGAATATGATGGCGACACCAGTGGCACGAAAAATGCCGAGGCCAATATAAGTTTTGGTGACAGAGTGGTATCTGGTGACAATATCGGACTTACTGCCCAGGCAACTTATGATAATCCCAATGCAGGAATTTCCGAAGGTTCCAGCGAACTAAGAAAGCATGATGTGATTTATACCTTAAATCTCAGTAATCCAAACTATGAACTAGCAGCCGATAAGGTTACTGGATCTGGCACAATTTCCCGTAAGGGACTTAACATTGTGGCAACGCCAGCAAATGTGAACACAGGCGAAGCAATGCCGGAGTTTACCGGTACAGTGGAGGGATTGCTTACTCGTGACCTAGGCCTGGCTTCCAGCTTTAAATTTGATACTTTGCCCACGACTAGCACATCTGTGATTGGCAGTTATCCGGTATACGGATGGTACAGCAACCGGACTTCTGGTAACTTTGGCCTGAACTATACTTTTGACCAGGATGCGTCCAATGCTACGGCCTTTACGGTTACGCCAAGCTCTATTATCAATGACAACCCGGATTCCAAGATTACGCCCAATGGGGATATCTACAATCAGATTTCCAAGGATTTGAACAGCGGTTTTGGTGACAATGGGGCCGCGGCCATTGAGTATGTGGACAAGAGTGGTAATGTTATTGCTCGTGAAAACATCGATAGTGGTGAAATTCATGGTTCCGGCTTTGACGGCGGTGTTGCCGCGACAGAGTTGGGCAAAGGGGACAAATCTTTGGCCACTATCGGCATTGTAGGCGGTGATATTGTGAACCTTGACGGTGCCGATGCTGCCAGCACGGCTAATATTGAGTTGGATGGCAATGGTTCTATCGTGAATCTGGAAGTATTCTCCATAACCGGTGAGCAGCAGAAAGCTGATGACAATTCTGGGGCGGAAATTGTCAGCACGGATAGTGAAGGAAATCTCACTATGGAAATCCAGAATACGGGCAGTGTCAGCAATGCCACTATTCAGCTAGTGGATGAGTCTGGTAATGTGTTGGAAGAAAATAACGAGGATAAAGCTGAGAACCAGAAAAAAGAAGGTGAAATTGCTATCGAATCTTCCAATAATCAGAATGATGATGAAATCGAACTGAAGGTGGAGGATGAAGGCGTAAATGTAGCTTAATGGGAAGGATACAGCATGAAGAAACTAAAGCAACTACAAATTGCAGCAGGAATCACGGCGGCTGTTATAACTTTAGGAGGAGGCGCAGTCAGTGCTGCGCCCGCCCTCTCCCAACCGGGGCGGGAAGTGGAAAAAGAACTTCCGAAACCCCAGGCGGAAGTACAGGATATTACCCTGGATAAGCCTCAAGGAGCACCTATGGTGGAGTTTACCATTACCAATTTTCGGTTGGAGGCACCGGATCTTTATCTGGACAAGGGGGAGCTGACGAAAATTTTACAGGATGGCATGGGGGAGAAGCGGTCCATGGCGAGTCTTAACGAAACGCTGTCGGCCCTCACTCGTTACTGCCGCCAGCATGGTTATCCCGCAGCAGCGGCCTATGTGCCAGCTCAGGAAAGTCCGGACGGCATGATAACCATTAAGGTTATTCCTGGCCGTTATGGAGAAATTAAAATTGACAACCGTAGTAATTTGAAGGAGCGGGTGGCGAAAGGCTTTGTCAATAATCTGAAGTCTGGTGAGATTATCCGTACGGGTAAGCTGGAGACTACATTGTACTCCATCTCTGATGTGAGTGGTACTAAAGCTGTGGGTGTATTAAGCCCAGGCAAAGAGTTTGGTACCAGTGACCTGACTGTCCGTATTGAAAAAGGCAAGGGCAGCAATACTGTTCTCTATATGGAAAACTATGGCAGTGAGGACACAGGGCGCTATCGTTATGGCTTGCAGGAAAATCTCTATGATGTCAGTGGCAATGGTGACAAAATCTCTGTGGGCGGTCTTATTTCCAATAGAGGAATGCACAATTATTATGCCAACTACGAGACCATAATTGGCCGTGGCGGAGCGACATTAGGCGTGGGCTTTAGCCGTATGGATTATGAGACCGGCTTAGGGAATTTTGGCGTTACTGGTGTTGCTGAGACAATTAGCCTATTTGGCCATCGCTCGATTTATCATCTGACTAACAGTGGATTGACCTTGAAATATGGTTATGATTACCGTCGGCTGAAAGATGAGTTTATGAATGGCGCGTTGTCGTCTAATAAGCGTTCCCATGGTATATATGTAGGCTTGGATGGCTTTGAACGCCGCAAAGGGTTCATCTTCAACTATGGCGTGAAATTGACTACTGGTAAGCTGGAAATTGAGGAGGAATGGGCTAGACGAGACGATACGGAAGGCCGTTTTACCAAAGGTGAAGCTAATGTGACAGCGGTCGCACGTTTAGGAAATGGTGCGGACGTATTGGTAAAAGGGTCCGGGCAGATTGCCAGCCACAATCTTGACGGTTCCGAGCGTATGTATCTGGGCGGTGCAAGTGGTGTCCGGGCTTATCCTCAGGGCGAAGGCGCCGGTGATGAGGGAATTATGGCCACCATTGAGCCAAGATTCTATACGAAGATTCCAGGCTTGGTATTCAGTACTTATTATGATATTGGTCATGTATGGTACCGCCATGATGGTTCTGCT
>NZ_JAILKR010000037.1 GCF_024693525.1 Selenomonas sp.
ACTGTTTTCCAACTCTTAATTAAAAGGCAAAAATTTCTTGTAGCGGGTTGTCACCGGTGGAGCGTTGGTACTGTCTCCCCCGCCGCCGGCGATTTGCTGCGAACACGACCTTACGAACTACTCGACAAATGGGAATTTAACGACAAAAATCCGCTGCCGTAATCTATCTGGCAGCGGACCTCTACTCTTTATTTTATTCGGCGAACAATTCTGTGGAAAGATAACGGTCACCAGTATCCGGCAGCAACACCACAATGTTCTTGCCCTCAAATTCCGGGCGTTTTGCCAACTGTACGGCAGCTGCCAGCGCCGCACCGGAGGAAATGCCTACCAAAATGCCCTCACTGTGGGAAAACTGGCGGCCATACTGGAACGAATCCTCATTGGCGATGGCAATAACTTCATCATAAACAGTCGTGTCCAGTGTATCCGGCACGAACCCCGCACCAATACCCTGAATCTTATGGGGGCCAGCCTGGCCCTTCGACAAAACCGGGCTCGTAGCCGGCTCCACGGCCACAATATGGACATCCTGTTTCTGCTTCTTCAGATAACGGGCTACACCAGTCAGCGTCCCCCCCGTACCGACACCAGCCACGAACGCATCAACCTTGCCATCGGCATCATTCCAGATTTCCGGACCAGTAGTTGCCTCATGAGCAGCCGGATTGGCCTGATTGGTGAACTGGGCCGGGATAAAGGCATGGGGTGTCGTCTTTGCCAGTTCCTCTGCCTTATCGATGGCACCTTTCATGCCCTTGGAACCGTCCGTCAGGACAATCTGGGCACCATATGCCTTCAAAAGATTGCGGCGTTCCACGCTCATGGTTTCCGGCATCGTGAGGATAGCCTTATAGCCGCGAGCTGCTGCCACACTGGCCAGACCAATTCCCGTGTTGCCGGAAGTTGGCTCTATGATAACCGAATCCTTCGTAAGCTTGCCATCTTTTTCCGCCTGCTCAATCATCGCCTTGGCGATGCGGTCCTTGACCGATCCAGCCGGATTGAAATACTCAAGCTTCACCAAAAGATTGGCCTTCAAATCATTCGCTTTGATAAAGTTATTGGCTTTAAGCAGCGGCGTGCCGCCAATCAACTCTGTTACGCTATTGTAAATATTACCCATTAGAAAACGCCTCCACTTCATAAATCAGCTTCAATTAAAAACATATATGATTAATATGTTTACATATTAACACAGTTTTCATTTTTTGTCAATGTTTCCGCCTTGACTTTTTCCGCTATTTTCACTATCATATACTATACAAGCATAACATATCATCTATATATGTATAACCACTGAGCATTTTCGGAAACGAGGTATATTATATGAAGATTTCTGCCAAAGGACGCTATGGTCTCGCTGCTATGACCTATTTAGCTCGCAATTACGCTTCGGGCTCCCCCGTTACCATCATCAGCATTTCGGAAAAACTCGGCATCTCCAAGATTTATTTAGAGCAGGTTTTCTCGCTTTTAAAACGCGCTAATCTGGTCAATTCCATCAAAGGTTCCCAGGGCGGTTACCAGCTGGCTCGTGAACCGCGCGCTATCAGTGCCTACGATATTCTTTCTTCTATTGAACTATCCCTAATGGAAAAAGCAGCCCCAGCCTCGGACAAGATGCCAGAGCTTAACCGTGCCCTTGCCGCTAAGGTTTTTACGCCGCTGGATGACAACATCAAAGAAACGCTGTCCAATGTCCGTCTCGATGATATCCTGACAGCACTTGATGCCCAAAAAGACGCCGACAGCCTGATGTATTTCATCTAAAAAAACTAAAATTTAAAGACTGTGCTTGAGCAAAAATGTCTTTTGTATACACGAAAAACGCCGTAATCTTTCAGAAAACGGCGTTTTTTCGTTTATTCCCATTATAGACTGGTAATAATTCCATGAAATGCAGGACTTTTCGGGTAATAAGCACCATACGCCGCTTCACAAACAAAATAATCCATAGTATAATGCTAATTATGTTGTTGAAGGATAACCCCTATCCATCCCATCGCTAACAACCAGAGATGCTGTCATGCAGGCTCCCCCTGCAGGGTCTTACCCGGACCTGACAGTTGTACGGATGTATTGTTGGAGGTGTTTCCCCATGTTCATTGATAACGTCCGCGTTATCATCGCTAAAGGCCCGTTTTCTGCGAAAGATGCGCAGTTCTATATAAAACAGATTAAGAAAACATCGAGGTTCCCCCTTAAGAAAATCGTGTTTACCTGTTCTGACTCGTATCTTGATATCCGATACTCGTTTGATTCAATCCCCTTTGAGCGAATTCGTCGGATTCCCTTAGCGTCCTCAACGGGGGAACGTGCAGTAAACAACTAATCCCCTTTGAAATCCGGCTTTGACCGGTTTTCTGACATGAATAAGCCCCTGAAACCAATGGTTTCAGGGGCTTATTCATATAGGTCACGAATTCAGCTGATATTTATACGAATCCAGTTCCCAAACCGTGCCGATTACGGCTTTTAGCGGGCTGTCGCTCCGAACCTCCAGCTCCGGCTGGATATTCTTTTCGGGGAACACCAGCAGACTTGCCACTTCCTCGCCATGCTGGAAGAAGACCTCCACGGCCGCCTTGTCGACAAAGAGCTGCAGCGAAAGCTTCTGATCAACAAACAGCTTGAACCCCCGCTTTCCGCGGCCGCCGTTCTTCATGCCATCGCGGTCAATCGTCATCGTCTGCTGCTCCCGGTCATAGCTGAATACCAGCTTTTCCAAGCCATAATGCAGGACACACGATACGTTTTTCGCCTCCCCCAGCACCAGCTCCAGCAGGATTTCCGAGCCTTCAAAGAGCGACTGGCGCAGCGACGATACCATGGAATCCTCCATTTCTATCGCCGACTCTTTCACCCGCAGATCCCGCAGTTCCCGGGCTGGCCGCGAATAGATATGCCCCTGGCGAAGCCGCAATTCCCTGGGCATAGTCAAACTGTACATCCAACCCTGCTCTTTCGAGGGATAATCCTCATCCTTATCCGGCATCCCCATCCAGCCGAGCAGCAGATGACGCCCTTCGTGCTCGAACACCTGCGGAGCATAAAAATCAAAGCCACGATCCAGCTCCTGGAATTTCGTATGCTGCATCATATCCATGCTGTCCAGGGACAGATGGCCGGCGATATATCCCGCTTGATAGATATTCTGACGGTCATAAGCCCGGGCAGGAAGCCCCTGGGGGCAGAATATCATTACATCGTAGCTGCCAAACTGCAAGAGATTGGGGCATTCCCACATATAGCCGAAATCCCCCAGGCGCGTGTGAATCTCACCGAGATTTTTCCATTTGCCTGCGACCTCTTCATAGATGAGCGCTGTGCCTTTTTCCTCCTCTTCCCGCTGCGCACCGATTATGAGATAGCGGCGGCCATGCCGAGTGAACAGGAAGGGATCCCGGAAATGGCCGGTGATTTTCTCCGGATGGTCCGGGATGATAATTTCATCCTTGCGCACACTGCCATCCGTCTGGAGGGTACCGAACCGCTGCGCCGGAATCCGGACGCCATCCTCCTTGCGGTTGCAGGTATAGAGTACCCGCAGCTCTCCCTCCTCCGAAACGCCGCAGCCAGAATAACAGCCGTCTTTGTCATGAACATCATCCGGCCACAGGGAAAGCTCCGGCATTGTGTAATGAATGAAATCCCGGGTCTTTACATGGGCCCAGCATTTATTCTTATGCTCACAGCCCAGCGGATTCCACTGGTAAAAGATATGATACGCCCCATTGTGGTAGGTCAGGCCATTGGGGTCGTTGATAAGACCAAACGGCATTTCCAAATGGAAGCGGTTATGCCAACGATGCTCAAGGGGGAATCCCTGTGCCAGCTTGGCGTCGATAGCTTTTTTATCGAAATTCTCCATAACGAATCTCCCTTTTCCGACACGGAAAGCCTTCCCCATGCGGGGAAGGCCTTTTCAATTACTTCTTTATTCTTCCGGTGTGAACAACGTAAAGGTCAGGCCGAAGGCAATGCCAAAGCCGATGGCATTTACGAGGATGTATTCCAGCAGATGGTCAAGGTACAAGAGCGTACCCGGCAGAACCGTGATGCCCATGCCCGTACCAGCAAGATGCAGGAAACTTGCCACACCGCCAGCGAAAGCACCGCCAACTAAGGCATAGAGGAAGGGCTTCATGAAGCGCAGGTTAATACCGAAGATTGCCGGCTCCGTAATCCCCAGGAAAGCCGGAACGGCCGAGGAAATGTAGAGGGCGCGTTTCTTCTTGTCCTTCGTCTTGAGGGCAACAGCCACAGCAGCACCACCCTGAGCAACGATAGCACCTGTGATGATGGCGTTGAATGGGTCAACACCAGTCGTAGCCAGCAGCTGAACTTCCAGGGCGTTGAATACATGATGAACACCGAATACGACGATGACTTGCTGCAGACCGCCGACAATGAAACCGCCAATGCCCATAGGCATCTGCAGGAAGGCCGAAACAGCACCAAAGATAGTCGTCTCCAGCGAATGCATGATAGGTCCAATGATGATAAGACCAAGAATCATCGAAACAAACAGCGTGATAAATGGCGTAACGATAAGATCGATAATATCCGGAACGATGGACTTCAGGGCCTTCTGGAGTTTTGCTGCAAAAATACCGAGAACCAGTGCCGGCAGAACCGACCCCTGATAGCCGACGATACCAATCGTCATGCCAAAGATATCCATAGGAATCGGCTTGACGTCACCACCGGCAACTGCCCAGGCATTTGGCAGCTGCGGACCAACCAGCATAAGGCCGAGAACCAGTCCGATGACCGGCGTGCCGCCGAAACGCTTCATGGTGGACCAGCAGACCAGCGCCGGCAGGAAGATGAAGGCCGTATCCGTCAAAATCTGGGACAGCAGCAGCACATTGGGACTGAACTGAACCCCCAGACTCTGGGCCGCACCGCGCAGTCCCATGAAAAGACCGGTTGCAACGAGAACCGGGATAATCGGTACAAAGACGTCGCCTAAAGTACGGGAAATCTTCTGAATCGGCGTCATCTGTGCATAGGCTTCTTCCTTGTTGCTGACACCACTGAAGTTCGTGCCCTTTACGAATTCATCAAAAACCTTGTCGACAAAGCCCGTTCCCAGGATAATCTGGTACTGGGCAGCTGCGAAGAACTGACCTTTGACCCCGTCGATATTCTCGATAGCCTTTTCGTCAATCTTGGATTTATCGTTGATGATAAGGCGCAGACGCGTCGCACAATGCTCTGCATTGCGGACGTTGTCCATGCCACCAACGTATTTTTCGATGAGCTTTGCCACCCGGGCTTCCTTCGGGAGGTTTGCGTATTCGCTATCATCCGTCACTGCGGCAGCCGTCTCACCATTGTTCGCCGAGGAGGTAATTACCTTATCGCCAAGGGCAATCGTCACCTGGCCAAATTCCGCCGCATTTGTCACGAGAACCGGTGTCGTCGTATCGTACCCAGCCTGCTTGATGGCCTCCGCATCAAATTCCAGCAGCAGCTGGCCTTTCTTGACGGTATCCCCCTGGGCGACCTTCGCCTCAAAGTGCTCGCCCCCCAATTTAACGGTATCAAGGCCAACATGGATCAGGATATCTGCCCCATCCACCGAATGAATGCCAATGGCATGTTTCGTATCGAACAGCACCGTAATTTCGCCGTCTACCGGCGAATACACTTTGCCATCCGGATTCACTACACCTGCCCCAAGGCCCATAGCCCCGCCAGCAAATGCCGGGTCCTTAACTTCCTTCAGTTCTACCAGCTGACCATTCAGCGGGCTGTCCAGACGGATGTCTTTCATTATGATACCTCCCAAAATTCCCAAAACATAAAGCTCTTCTTGTTATAATCACTCTTATGAGACCGATTTCATGTTTATAGTCTACTTTGTGGAACTGGTTTTGTCAAGAGGAAATCACACAAAACAAGTGAAAATCCGTAAATCGAGCAGAAATAATCAGAAACAGTCAAATACATTAACTACGGCGGCCAACACACCAAAAGCCTCCCCCCTCTGTACTACAAATTCCCATTTGTCCGTTCGTTATTTCGCGTTTTCCGATTCGAAGCAGCGCTTCGCCGCCACCAGGAACAGTGCCAACACTCCGCCAAGATGTTTTCCTAAACGAAATTTTTATCCGCAATACGATAAGCATAATAGCTTAAGGTGCCACCTCATCCGTCCCTGACGGGGCACCTTCCCCAGAGGGGAAGGCAGTTTTGTGCCGGCTCTAACCTAGGCGGCGGGGGAGACAGTACCATAAGCGGAGCCTTGACGTTCCGCGTGAAGCAAGAAATTTTTGCCTACGTTCTCGTTGGAAAAGCAGTTTCGTTCAAGCGAAGCGCGTTTAACTGTTTTCCAACTCTTAATTAAAAGGCAAAAATTTCTTGTAGCGGGTTGTCACCGGTGGAGCGTTGGTACTGTCTCCCCCGCCGCCGGCGATTTGC
>NZ_JAILKR010000042.1 GCF_024693525.1 Selenomonas sp.
TTGCGAACGGCCCATTTTAGCGGAAACAGAAAAAGCACTACCCCGTGAACCCCGCGCTTCGTAATAGCGGGATTCCATACGGACGCATACACCTCATCCGAGCGCTTCGCGCCCACCTTCCCCTCGGTAAGGGGAAGGCTAGAACTAACCCGTCAAACTGCAATTTTTCATATATCTAAGTAACAAAAAAGCGCCGCATATGCGACGCTATCATTTCAGGTGGTGGGCAGGGATGGATTCGAACCATCGTAATCCGAAGATGACAGATTTACAGTCTGTTCCCTTTAACCACTCGGGCACCTACCCACAATGGTGACCCAGGAGGGACTCGAACCCCCGACCCTTTGATTCGTAGTCAAATACTCTAATCCAGCTGAGCTACTGAGTCATAACATTGGTTAAAATATAAAGTTGGAATTGGTGGGCCCACTTGGACTCGAACCAAGGACCGACCGGTTATGAGCCGGTTGCTCTAACCAACTGAGCTATAGGCCCATTGTATATAGAAGCTTTTCAGCTACTAATCAAGAATGGAGCGGAAAACGAGGCTCGAACTCGCGACCCCCACCTTGGCAAGGTGGTGCTCTACCACTGAGCTATTTCCGCGATATGGAGCGGAAAACGAGGCTCGAACTCGCGACCCCCACCTTGGCAAGGTGGTGCTCTACCACTGAGCTATTTCCGCATTCTGTCATCGCTCAACTCAGGACTTTCTGTGTCTCGCTGACTGACAAAATCTATTATAGCCATTCCTCCACACTTTGTCAAATATTTTTTACAAAAAATCGAAAAAAATTTTA
Organism: Selenomonas sp.; assembly: GCF_024693525.1. Next base: position 801 of record NZ_JAILKR010000042.1, read on the forward strand.
TTGCAGTTATTCATCAGCCTCGGCCCGCCACTGAGCCAGGATTTCCTCGGCCCGCTGTCTGACCTCTGCGAGTACCATTTCGCGCCGGTTTCCTGCCAACTGGCACTCCTCCGGTTCCCCAGTCCCTGGCTCTATTCCCTGGAAAGCCAATTCGGCACCTAAGCAGCGGAATGTTTCCTCAGGATCACGGTACCAATGACTTCCGCGAACCCGCAGGAATTTCCAGCCCAAACGTTCAAGGACTGCCTGCTGGCAACGTTCTTCTGCGGCCTGCTGGATGCTGCTCACCCAATGTTCACCATCACAATCGATGGCCACCTTCTGGCCCTGGCTCAAGACTACCATATCAATCGTATAGTCACCAACAGCAAAATGCTTCTCCACATGATAGCCACCGCGCACCAGTTCACGATACACCACCGCCGCCAGCGAAGACTCCTCCGCTTCGTTCTGCACCACATCCCGGACGGGATTGTTGGCATACTCGATAAGCCCCCGGCGGATATCCCCCGGTTTCAACTCCTCCACATCCATGGAATGGAAAATCCAGAGCTGGTCCCGCGCACGGCTAGCCGCTACATTGTAGCGCTTGCTGGTACTGCCATTGTGCCCTTCCGAAAGCAGCCTCAGGGAGCTTCCCTCGTCACAGCTGTCCACCAACGACAGGAATATGATATCCCGCTCATCGCCTTGGAACCGGGCCGGATTACCACAGAGGAATTGACGCTCTTCCAACACAGTAATCCCCAGGCGCCGAACCGCCATTTCCCGGATGACTTTAGCCTGTTCATCCCCCAACATGGAGACAGCCCCAAAGGTTTTGCCCTGGTATTCCGGCTGCTCCAGGCAAGCGGCAAATGCAGCCACAATTTCCTCCGCTTCCCGGTAATTGCGTTTCTGGCTTCCCTCACGCCAGCCATCGGTCTTCACATCCACCAACGGCATCAAAGGACTGCTGCCAGATTCCCGCAGGGGACGGATGCGCCCATCATAAACCAATTGATTGCTGTATCCGATAATCTCCGGTACACAACGGAAATGCTCGGTGAGCATCCGTGCATCAAAATTCATCTGGGCAATGTCATAAAGCGAAGTATCCATGGTATACAGCGGCGCATGCTTGATAACACCCTGGATGGATGCCGTCTGCAGGCGGGTAATGTCTTCTGCCGTCACGCCTACAGCCGACGGACTGACCTGTTTATCATCGCCCACGATGATGACTTTCTTGCCGAAATAGAGCAGCGGCAATGCCGTGATGTCCGCCTGGCTGGCTTCATCGATCAATAGGATATCGAATTTCTCACTCTCCGGCTTTAAATTCTGCCATACCCTTGAAAGCGGCATGATCCAGGCGGGAACCGCCGCCTGGGCCTCCAGCATGCATTGACGTGCCTCCCGGATATGCCGCGCTGCATATTTTCCCTTTCCCCGGCCAATCTTAGCTACCGCCTTGCTCCAGCCAATCAGGCTGGACTGGAGATTGCTCCCCGATACATCCTTGAGCAAATGGTACCAGGACAACTTTTCCGCCAATTCGGTAGTTGTCTGATGTAGCCGCGCCGTCAAATCGTGAATTTGATGAGAAAGCTCCCGCATATCCTCCTGCGGCACATCGTCAAGTTCCTGCTGGAATTGCCGATAAAGCCAAGCCTCCGGCAAATTCTCCGGAGGGACATTGCCGGCAAAACCTTCGGCCTGCTCACGGATGTACTGTGCCCACAGGGGAGCTGCCACCGCCAACCGGTCCAGCAGCTTCTGACGACGAAGATACATCTCCCTGAGCCTGTCATCAGCAGCCAATCGCTCATAGGCTTCCGCATAAAGGTCTGCGTCTCCTTCCAGCAGCGCCTTGGCAAACATTCTGGCCACCGTACCATCCGCCGCGGCCACTGCCAGCCGGGATTTTTCCAGAGGATCTTCTCCCCTGCCCTCTTCTTCACAAAGCACTAAGAGTCTCTGCCAACGAGGGAAATCCTCCTCCAACCAGGACAGCTGCTCTTGCAGCTTCTGGTGCGGCGTCAAATAACTGCCCCCCTCGTAAATGGCATCAGCGATTACCCCTGCCCGGCGCCAGCAGAGCATCAGTTCATCCCAAACCTTCGGATACCAATCCAAAAGCTCCTGTATCTCCTGCCAGCGGGCACTTACCAAGTCATCAATATCATCTTCGTTCTGAGCCAATTCTTCATAGGAAATCATGCCGTAGGGCACAAGCAGCTGGGACCATTCGCGGCGCACCAGCTCACGGGCCTGATGCAGGGAAACATACTGCATGGCCAGCTGGCAATCGCTGCGGCTGGCCAGGGGCTTGCCATCGATACAAAAGCCCTGCTGTACCGCCTTCCAATCACTATGGCGCAGCCGATTCCACAGGGAAAGATGCCCATCGGCATCAAAGGCTTCGGCCAGCTCCGAAAGCAGCTGAATCAAATCCTTATCCAGCGGACGGTCCAGTTTGTAGTCAAACTCCCGCCCAAAAAACCGCGTCATCGACTGCTGTTTGAGCTGCTGTACCCTGCCGATATCCCGGCCAAGCATCTCCCAGACCTCACGATGGGCACCGCCCTGCTGGCCTGCCAGCACCGCCTCACGGGCCCACTCCTGCCGGAACCTAGAAAAGTCAATGGTATGATACAAGACATTTGTCTCTTGGAGCATGTCCAGGGAAAGCTCCTCCGTCACCCGGCGGCCCTTTCGCAGGACATGCCCTTCACCATCTAATGCCACTTCGGGAAAGCTTGCCAGCAATTCTGCTTTTTCCTGCTGCCGGGCAACTGCCTGTCCTAAAGCCGCCGCTGCCTCGGCCGGCGTCAAAAGTTCCGACCGGTCCGGCAAATTCTCGCCAAGTTCCGCCAGCAACGGGGCATCAAAGGCCGCATTTGACGCGTAAAGCTCCAAAAACTCTGCCTCGGAAAGAGGCAGCGATGCCCCTTCCTCGATTTCCCCTGGAATCAGCCCCGACAGTTTCTCATGGTCATGCAAAAATGCCGCCATACGCGAAAGCGACCAGGCTTTTCCCTCCAACAGGAAGTAATCCCGCCTAGCCTCCATGCGCTGAATATTTTCCAGCCGCGTGCGCAATTCTCCCAACTGCCGGAGCAGCTCCTGGCGTTCAGTGGTCAGCGTTTCTGCCGCCCGATACATTTCCTCCGCCGAAGAACGGGAAAGACGCTCACAAATCCCGCTGACAGAACGCTCCATATCCTGGCGGGAATCCTCCAGCAGCGACACACAGAGGTCCTGTATGCCGGCCGGCAATTTCTCCTTCAGCACGGACAAGGCCTTTGACGTAGCGCTGGTCACCAACACGCGCTGTCCCTTGGCCAGGAAATGCCCCAGCAGATTGGCTATCGTATGGGTCTTGCCGGTACCCGGCGGCCCCTGAACCACCACAGCTGGTGCCTGCTCAATTTTCCGCGCGATTGCCAGCTGTTCAGCGTTCGCCTGTTTCGTGAGCAGAATATCTTCTGCCTCCCCACGGATATCCTCAAGGCTTACGGTCATTGGCTCTGACGGCGCCTTGCCATACGCAGGGTCCACGATTTCCAGCAATGCCGTTGGTACTTCGCCATGGGTATCCACATACGCCATCAAACCGGCGATTGCCCGTTCCAGTCCGGCATTGTGACGGCGCAGAAACATCACCTGGCGGGGATAGACCAGATACCAGTCTGTCGGCAGGATATCAAATCGCTTCTCCGCAAACCGGCAGTTCGGCGTCAACGCCGGAACTGCCTCCTGCAGGAAGGACACCAGCTCCCCATCCAGCGGATGAAGATCCGCCTCATCCAGCTGGGCCGAAAACGCCCGGATTCCGTCTCCCTCTATTCCAGGCATATCCTGAAACATATCCCCGTAAAGCTCCGTCGGATAATCTGTATCCAGCAGTTGCATGGTTCCCTTCTTATCATAATGAAGGCGAACCCGTTTCAATACGATGGGGTGATGGATGGCCGTATCCAGCCCGCTGTAAAACATGCCATCCCCCACCATGAGCTCCAGCTGTTCCGGCTCCTGGCGGCAGCGGTCATATAATTCATAAAGGGTCATGAACAAAGCCTGGGTACGGCTCTTGACCATCTCTCCTGCCCGCCATAAGGTACGCCGGCGCTTCCAGTCCTCAAAGGCCGCAATGCGCACCCCGGAATCCACAAAGCGCTCGGTAATCTCCCCCAGCCGTGGGTCCTTGCGCATCCGTTCTTCCCGGACTTCAATGTCCACCGTCTCAAAATTCCGCCAATCCGGTGTACGCACCCAGCCCACCAAATCAAAGGGCATTTCCGGGCAAGCCGTAAACTCTGGCTTCTCCACCTCCAGCAGCACACCCTCATGGCCGTCTTCCCCGGAATTTTTCCAAACATGGATGCGTTTCGGGTCTATCGGCAGCTCATCAAAAAACAGCGTCCAGTCCTGCTCCTTGATATTCCGAATCAATTGCTGACGTAAGCTGCATACCTGCCGGATATAATCAAACAATTTCAATACTTTTTTCTGATTATCCATACATTCCTCGAATTCATCCACTAATCCACATAAAACATATTGTTATCCCCAAAAATCTTTCTTTATCCACACGATTGTGGATAAAAATGTGGATAACCTCACGATTTTGTCAATACTCTGCCTCTATTCTACTGATTTTTTTGCTTGAGTGCAATAAAAAAAGCCTCGGCACTAGCCACTAAAGCCAATGCCAAAGCCCATTGACAGATTTATACACAGGGGGATGTGGATAATCATGCTGCCTGTCCTGTTTTAACCTCCCAAGTCACCTTATCCGCCCCCGCAGGCATGATGACATGGTTGTTGTACACAATGCTCATGCGCACAGCCTCTGCCCGCTCCTCATCCGTAGCCTGAGGACTGCGGCGAATCTCATAGACCTCATGGGACACCTGCTTTATCGCATAGGATTGGGCCGTATGGAACTGAAGCTCCACTCTTACCCCTTCCGGGCTCATAAGCTGCGCATTGATACCCTGATAGAATTTGCCCCCCCAGGCGTTGCGGAATTTGAGCACGGTAAATCCCGACTCCTCCAACTGGTGCAATGCCCTTGGGACCTGGGCCGCATAAGACTTTTCATCGACTACCAGCGTATACCGCAGCACATCACTGATTGCTCCGGCAGCCTTATCCAGACTCTCATGATTTCCTTCTGCATCAGCCAGGATTTTTCCTGACAGGCTGTCCGCACGCTTGAAGCGATTTTCCAGCCCTTCCAGATAGGCCCCATCGGTTTCCAGCTGCTGCATGGCAGCCGTGATGCCGTCCTCGGCCTCACGTGCCTTAAGCAAAAGCTGTGCAGCTAAGACATTTGCCTGTTCGCGGCGTTCCCGGCGCTTTGCCGCAGTCTTCTCCGCGCGCTCATCGCTGTAATCGGCCAGCTCCACCACCGCAGCTAGGGATTCATCACTGGCTGCCGCTGCATAACCGCGGGAAACATTCACAGGCGCTACTACCGCCATCATCAGCATTACCGTAGCCGTCAGCGTACGGGCTGCCCAACCTGCACAAAGCAGTTTACGGGCAGAATATCTCGATAACTTCTGTTTCATGTCGTATTTCATTTTCCTACCTCCAAACCATTAATACTGGTTTTCTCGGCTTTCTCTTACGACATTCATTATATAAAAGAATTCTTGAAACAAACTGGTTGATACTGAAAACTATATGAATCCTCTTCGTCATCCCAATTGGTCAGCGTAGACATCGCCCAGGATATTCCGAATCTTTTCCTTCGCCTGCCGGCGAACATCCTCGGTGATATAGAGCTGTGCCAATACAATCGCCGCAGCAATAACCGACGCATCATCCGTATAGCCCATCAGAGGAATAAAATCCGAAATCACATCAATCGGTGAAATCAGGTATCCCAGAGCCCCATAAATTCCCACCTTTACTTTCGTCGGGCAATTGGGCTGTTTCGTCACATAATAAAGCTGCAATGCCTGATAAAGAACCTTCACACCAATTTGCGCTGCATTCTTTTTTATCTTATTCCAAAACCCGTCTTCTGAGAATTTTTTCTCGTATTTTTCCGGGTCGATTTTCTTCAACTCTTCTTCCGAAACATGAATTTTTTCCGCCATAGGATAAAACCTCCTAGCTGATAAAAAAACGATGCCAGGTCCATCGTCGAGGGCTCAGCATCGTCTTTCGGGAATTTCTTTTTACTTTTTGAGCGTTTCCAATACAGCACTCGGGCTCATGTTTTCTTTCTTCATGAACTCCAGCAGCTCTTTATAATCGGTCTTTGCTTTCTGCTCGTTGAGTTCTGCAAGCTCCACTTTCAGCTTTTTGAGCTCTGCCTGTTTTTTGGCAATTTTCGCTTCAATCTTAGCGATTTTTTCTTCATAATTTGCAGTTCTAGCCATTTGAAATTCTCCTTTTAAAATAATCTAGAATTGATTACCTTTATTCTTTCCTCATTATACAAGATTATCCTTAAAAAGACAAAATGTTTTTTCTTTCAAATGCTAAAAAACAGTTAAAAACGATTAAACCATTCCTGTATTTCATCGTTTTTTAATTTTTGCTGCAGTGCCAACTGTAACAAAATCCGCGCTTTTTGCGGATTTAAACTCTCACTGCGGAGGATTTTCGCCGCTTCATAAGACGGTTCTGCATAAGTTACCTGCCCAGCATAACCACGGGTGCTGCGAACTACCGTCACACCATCTTTTACCGCTTGAGCCAGCTTTTCTTCCACTGGAGCTGGCAGACTACCATTTCCCATACCAGCGTAGACAATGCCCCGGGCACCAGCCTTTACGGCCGCCTCCACCAAGAGACCGTCATCCCCAGCATAGCCGTAAAGAATCCGCACATCGGGAAGCTTCTGAATGGTTTCGCTAAGCTTGAGGCTCCCCGCAAGATGGGTAAATTCACTGCGGCGGGTAAATTTCACCACACCGTCATCCACGCTGCCCAAAGAGCCGCCATTGGGTGACTGGAAAGTCTGAACCGACGTAGTATGCGACTTGGTAACATCATGGGCCCCATCGATTTGGTTATTGGTCACCACCAAAACCCCACGGTCACGAGCCTCTGGACTGACGGCCACCCGCACGGCATCCAGCAGATTCAACGGGCCATCTGCACTGATGGCTGTAGCCGGGCGCATCGCCCCCGTGAGCACAATGGGCTTATCGGTACAAGTCAGAAGGCTCAACAGATACGCCGTCTCCTCCATCGTATCCGTACCATGGGTAATGACCACACCATCAATTCCCTCAAAAGCCAGCAATTCATTGCAGCGGCGTGCCAGCTTGAGCTGGATTTCCTGGGTCATATCCTTGCTGTCAATGGCGGCAATCTGCTCGCCGGAAACCTCCGCCAATTCGCGGATTTCCGGCACAGCAGCCAGCAGGGAATCAATACCGATGGCCCCAGCCTTATATCCGGTCGTAGCCACATCCGATTCTGCACTGCCTGCAATCGTACCACCGGTTGCCAATACATAAATCTTTTTCATGCTCAAGCCTCCCCGCTTTCTACGACATGCTCCAAAATCCAAGCCATCAAATGTTCTTCCACTTTACAGCCCGTACGATTGGCCACTGCCTTAGTTGCATCATGAGCATTTCCTGAAGCAACACCAACATCTGCTAGTTCCAGCATCTCGTTATCATTGAGATAATCTCCTGCGGCGATAATCCGATAATTTTTCCATTCCGGCAGCTGACGGATTTTTTCCACCATGGTCCCCTTGGATACACCCTTGGCTACAAATTCATAATAATTTACCTCAGAATAAAAACTGTTGGTTAAGGCATCGATACCAAATTTCTTTTCCAAGCGTTCTACGCGATGAAGCACAGCCGGTTCCGCGCAAATAAAGAATTTAAGCCATGGCGTTTTCTCCGTATCCCGGAGTTTATCCAAATTGCAGTGCTCGTATTTATAATACTCAAAGGGAAGACGGGGGTCGTCGTATTTTTCATCGCTGATGATATGACAATTCTCCGCCGTATATACCTCGATGCAAGCATGGGGAAAGGACTCACGCACCGCCTCGGCAAACCGCGGCCAAACAGTCTTATCCTCTGCCGAACGCAACGGGCAAGTCGCCAGGATTTCCTTTTTATTCCAATCGTAGAGCATCGAGCCATTAAAGAAAATACTCGGTGCATTGATGGGCAAATCTTTTACATAACCTGCCGCTGCCTCTGGGGTGCGGCCCGTAGCAATCGCAAAACAGCCTCCCCCTTCCACAAACCGATGAAGTGCTTCTTTATTTTCTTCCGAAATCACGCCACCGCGCGGAATCAAAGTCCCATCCAGGTCACTTATCAGCAAAATATTTTCATAAGGTTTCAAAGCACATTCCCCTTCCTTTTCCGAATCAGTTCCTTAATAATTATACCTGCCAAAAGGAAATACGGAAAGAACTTTCTCACCGGAAAAGCGGCATCCTATCATTTTTCGCCGTTTCGCAGCCCATGCCGCGTCCGCCACTGAATCAAAATATGGCGAATTGCCATAACCGGATGATGCCAAAGCATCCGTGGGCCGCTGTAACGCATAATCGTCAAAATCAATTCCCGCTGGGGCTTGGCATAACAATGAATCGGACAAACACTGCAAAAGGTCTTCACCGCCATACGGGGACATTTCGTAATGCGGATATCGGCATAGGCGGCAATCGCTTCACAATCCGGACACAATTCATGGCCAGCTTCCCGATCATGATGATGACCGCGACAATATATCTTTACAATTTCCCGTACCGTTTTCCGTTCTTCCTGGCGTTTCCATTCCACCTTCATAACAATCCCTGCCTTTCTCATGGCAAAAATTATACCATAAACCTAGTTATCCACCAGGTAGCGAATGTTACCGGCCTTTTCTGTGGATAGTTGTGGATAATTCTCCCTCTTTTTAACACCTTATCCACAGTTTTTCAGCAATCCTCCACAGTGTTTCTGTGGATAACAGCTTTAGGTACTAAAAAATGCCCCTGCCAAGGCAGAGGCATTTCTATATTCAATCAGCTTGCTACACTTACATCAGCCGGCTTTTCCTGAAAACAGGAATAAACGAAACCGAGGAAGGCCCCCAGCAAGGCCGGAATTACCCAGCCCATGGTAATGCTGTAGAAGGGCAGATACGCCGTCAGGAATTCATTGACCCCTGGCAGCTGAATGTTTGCCGCATTAAGACCGTCGATGATGGCAAATACCATGGTGAAGTTCATGGCACCACGGTAAACACTGCGGCGCCAATCGATGAAGCGGTCAAACAGCGACAACAGGACGAATACGATAACCAGCGGATAGATTCCCACCAGGAATGGAATCGTCAGCGTGATAATCTGGGTCAACCCCACATTGGAGGCGACGAAACTGAACAAAATGCTAAAAAGCAGCAAGCGCTCATAGGAAATCTTATTCTTAAAAAGCTTATTAAAGAACCAGGCCGTTCCCGAAGTTATGCCACAGCAAGTGGTAAGGCAGGCCAGGGAAATGATGACTGCCACCAGCAGATTGCCTGCTGGTCCAAAGAAAATCGAGATAGCTGCTGCCAGCAGCTGGCCGCCATTTTCCGAATGGCCCAGCACACTGGCGCTGGTTGCCCCAATATAGGAAAGGGAGCCATAAACCATGGACATGAGGACTACCGAAATCAGCCCGGCAATCAAGCATACCTGGCTGATGGCGCGATTCGAAGTAACCCCACGCATGCGGATGGCATTGACCACCAGCGTACCGATTGCCAAGGAAGCCAAAAGGTCCATCGTCTGATAGCCGTCCTGGAATCCTTGGACAAACGGCGTTTCAATATAAGCCCCCGTAGCATCGAGGATATCCCCCAGCGGCGTCACGAAAGCCTTGGCAAACAGGATAACCAAAAATACCAGCAGAACCGGCGTCAGCATCTTGCCTACCCGGTCGATCAGCTTGTTCGGATTCAGTGCCAAGTAATAAGATGCAGCATAGAAAATTGCCGTATAGACCGCCTGCCCCAGCGTCATATTGTCAGCCGACAGGAAGGGACGGATGCCGATTTCAAAGGAAACCGCACCAGTACGCGGCATAGCGAACAAGGGCCCGATGGTCAGGTAAAGAATGACCAGCAGCATCGTCGCCATCCACGGGTAAGTCATCTTGCGGATGAATTCAATATATTTCCCGCCCTGCAGGGCAATCGCCGTAATTCCCAACAGCGGCAGGCCTACCCCCGTTACCAAAAAGCCAATCATTGCCGTCAGCACATGGTCACCAGCGGCCTGCCCCAGAGCCGGCGGAAAGATAAGATTTCCCGCACCGAAGAAGATTGAGAACATCATAAACCCAACGGTCAAGATTTCTCCTTTAGACATTTGATTCATACTAACACCCTTTTCTTTTTGCAAAAGAACCCGTTTGTCCTTTTGCAGTGAACATTACAAGGCACAAAAAAATCCATGTCCCAACCGAGCGAACATGAACGAGGCCCTGTTTTTCTAAAGCGATAAATGCATTATAGCATAAATGTACTTTACAATGCAACATTTAAATTGCTTGTCCACTGTAAATGTGTAAACTTACGTTTTTTTTCTTTTTTTGCTATACTATGCTATACTAATCATAATATCTGAAGTGTTACAAAGGAGGACTTATAATATGGCGGAAGAACAAGCTGGACAGAAAAACGTCCCCACTCAAAATACAAATGAACAGGAACTTGACCCAATCGTCACCCAGGCCCATGGGGTACAGCAACAGGTCAAAATGGAAATCCTCAACATGATACACAGTGGCGAAAGCCCGTTTGACATCATCTATCATATTGCCAAACGGTTAGAAGACGTATCCGGCGAACCGGGTTACGCCAAATATGTCGAAGACCAGATCCGCGCCGTTTACGGCTTCGCTTTAGAACATGTAAAGCCCATGAAAGATGAACTGCACGAAGTGGAAGAACGGCTCAAGCGCATCGAAAAATCCTACGAAAACCCGGATTTTACCGAGGAAGAACACATCCGCATCGGTTTTGCCATCAACCGCCACAAGAAAAATATCGAACGGCTCAAGGTCATGATCCAAAAAGCCGAAGCCGACCATGACGATATGACCATCATCAAAAATTAACGCCACCGAGACGGTGAAACATCCCTTTCCATTGACATAAAATATAGAAGCCCTCATAAGTTAGATTGATTCGTCTAACTTATGAGGGCTTCTGCTACATGATCCACACACTTATTACCAATTGCAGTTTATCGGTTAGTGGAGCCTTATTCGAAGCAGCTCTTCGCCGCCGCTAGGGGCAGTGCCAACACTACGCGGGAGATGGTTTCCTAAACGGAATTTTTATCCTTAAATAAGCATCGAAAAAGTTGCAAAACGCGCTTCGCTTGAACGGTAGCAATTTTTCGACGGATAGTGAGGATAAAAA
>NZ_JAILKR010000088.1 GCF_024693525.1 Selenomonas sp.
CGATGCAATTTCACCATAACCACTTCGTGAAATTGACAAAATCACCAGCTAGTGCCCTCCCTACAGGAGAATCGACTGTATTAGAAGTGCGGATATACGTACACATCATCGGAAATGAAGGCGGTATTCGGAAATGACTAAATTAAAAATAAGTAAACCTCTCGTCTGTTTTTCCATTTCATTGATGACTTTGGTTAAGGGAATGGATAAATACATCAACGAGAAATTGGTTTGGGGATGCCTTTTAATTTTATTTATATGCTTAGCCGTATATTGCTGGAAAAAACTTCATCAAAAAATACTTATCCTATCGTTCGGTTTCTTTGGCGCATCCTGCTTGATTGAATTTTTCTGGCAAACTGACACACCATATGATGGCGTAATAAAAAATGCGGTAGGCCTTTGGCTGATATTTTTTGCCATTGCGTCTGTATTGATCAGTAAACTGAAGGAATGTACCGAACCAGAAAAAAGGGCAGTGAAGTTAATTGTTGGTCTATTTGGCGGCTCGATATTTCTGTTATGTGCAATTGCCTGTCTAATTTTTTTGGATGAAATCGTAAAGGTGAAATAAACCAACAGCCTAACAGCACCTATTCTGGTTGCCGTTAGGCTGTTGGTTTTTTAGAAGTTTACGTTATTCCACATCGAGATCCGCGGTAATTTGATAATAGTCACAAGCATGGGAGGTATAGTTCTTGACATTCGCCTTGGAAATCATGCTCATCTTGAGGAAGGAGCAGAATACGAACGCATGGTCATCGAGAACCACCTGTTGCATCTGCACAGCCAGCTCAGCCCGCTTGGCCGGATCAAAGGTCTGGCTGAGTTCTGCTTCGAGCGCATCGAGTTTCGCGCTTTGATATTTGCCCTGATTCTTGGTAGCATTGCCCGTCGCAAATACCGTAAACCAATATTCGGGGTCGCCAGTTGGCGCCTGGACGTTGGCCATCGCATAAACATCCCAGTTCTTCGGATTTTTTACCACCTGATTATTATCCGCCGTGTTATTAATATCCACCGCGATACCAATATCCTTCAGCGTAGCCTGGGCCGATTCCGCTAACAGCGGCAGTTCCTGACGGCTGGGATAGGTCAGCCATTTAACGATGAGTTTTTTACCATTTTTTTCGCGGATGCCATCGCCATCGGTATCCACCCAGCCGGCCTGTTCCAATACTGCCTTAGCCCCTTCTGGGTCGTATTTCTCGGCTTTTACCTTATCGCCGCCAAAGGCCGCACCGGCTGGGAATACCCCGTTAGCCGGGAAGCCATTGCCCTCCAGTAATTTATCGACAAAGTTTTCCTTATCAATCCCCATAGAAATCGCCTTGCGGACAGCAGGATCCGCACAGACCGAATCCGGGTCGAAATTCATTTTGCCAAAGAAGCAACGCGACGTAGATATCTGCGATATGGTGTATTTGTCATTCTTGAACAGCGGATAGCTTTCATACGCCATGCCATAGGCAGCCTGCACCTCACCAGATTGCAGGGCATTGGCCAGGGTATTGCCATCCGTTATCGTGCGAATCGTAATCTTATCGAGTTTCGGCTTGCCGCCCCAATAATTGTCATTTTTCTTGAGGGTCAGATGGTCATCGGTCTTCATATCCGTAGCGATATACGGTCCAGTACCAGCAACAATGCCATTGTCAAAGCCAGCATCCACGTCGATGATACAGCCATAGGGGTCGCCAAGGTAATTAAGTAGTGCCGGCTTCGGCTCCGTCGTTTTAATGATGATTTCCTGACCATTGGCCTCGATAGAAGCCACCTTCAAATCCTGCTTGGCGCGTTTGTTGTTTGCAATCAGATGTTCGAGGCACTGTTTAACCGAGGCACCATCCATCTTGCGGCCGGAAGAATAGGTGACATCATCGCGCAGGGTAATCTTCCACGTAAGGGGATCGGTATTTTCCCACTTAGTTGCCAGCCATGGCTGGATTTCCATATTATCGGAGTATTTGACCAGCGTCTCTCCTACACCATAGCGAATGCAGGCCCAGCCAGCATAGGCATTATGGGGATTGATATCCGGTTCCTCATTGGAACTATTGAAAGTCGTATCGCCGATAGTCAACACCTTGCCGGCATCAGACTTCCCCGTCTGACTGCCGCCACAGCCGGCCAGCGCCCCAATGCATAGGCTGGCACTTACGGCCAGCGCCAAAAGTTTTTTCCACTTCATACCATGTTCTCCTTTCCTTCCGCTTCCCAAAAGAAAGCCTTACAAAACACTGTCAATCAGCATTTGGGTATATTCCATCTGCGGATGCCGGATTACGGCGTCTGCAGTCCCCTCCTCGACAATCCTGCCATTATGCATAACCAACACCCGGTCGCAAAAATCCTGTACCAAGGCAATGTCATGGCAGATAAACAAATAGGACATAGAAAGCTCCTGCTGCAAGTGATTTAAAAGCGTCAGTATCTCCGCCTGCACAGTCACATCCAATGCCGAGGTAGCTTCGTCGAGAATCAGCAGCTGCGGCTTAATCGCCAGGGCTCGGGCAATTGCCGCCCGCTGGCACTGCCCGCCGCTGACCTCGTAGGGATAACAATCCCCCAAATCCGGACTAAGCCCGCAAAGGGCCAGCAGCCGAGCCGTTTCCGCTTGGGCCTCAGCTTTCGTAGCGCCATGGTTCCGCAAACTTTCGGCAATACCGTCTCCTAAGGTACAGCGCGGATCAAAACTATCGATAGGGGCTTGAAATACCATCTGCATTTTTCGGTATGCCTGCTTTAAGGTATTTCCGCGGGCATTGGTAATATCTACCCCATCGAGAAAAATCTGCCCAGAAGTCACAGCGAGCAGCCGAGTCACCAGCTTAGCCACCGTGGTCTTGCCACTGCCGCTTTCCCCAATAATGGCCACCTTCTCACCGACGCCCACAGTAAAACTCACATCATCCACCGCCAGCACCTGTTCCCGGCTGCCAGCGGAAAAGACTTTTCGCAGGTTTCGGGTTTCCAGTACCGTTTCCATTCACTCACCTCCGCAGACATGGCACTGCCGCCAGCAATTTCTTCGTATATGCCGACTGCGGCTTTGCCATGACTTCATGGGTATTTCCGTATTCCACACAGGCACCATCCTTCATGATGAGGATTTTATCCGCCATTGCCCGGATGACACCGATATTATGCGTGACCAACAGGATACTCGTGCCAAACAGCTTGCGGGCCAAAAGCATTTCCTCAATGACCTGTTTTTGCACCGTCACATCCAGTGCCGATGTCGGTTCATCGGCCAGCAGGAGCTTCGGCTGCAAGAGCATTGCTGCCGCCACGCCAACTCGCTGCTGCATGCCCCCCGACAACTCGAACGGATAACTGTCCAAAATGCGGCGGGGGCTTCCAAAACCGAACTTGGCTAGGATGTCCTGGGCCTGTTCCTCAAACGCCACGGCATCTCTTCCTCCATGGGCCTGCATCATTTCCCAGAGTTGCGCCCGTACCGTGCGGATAGGGCAAAAGGAGTTGCCTGCCGATTGGAAAATCATCGCGATTTCCGAGCCGCAAAGTGCCCGCAATTCTTTTTCGGATAAATCCGGTAAATCCTTATCCCCATACCAGATATCCCCCCGTGTCACAACACCGCCCCGTCCTAGAAGCCCCATAGCCGCCCGCAAGACCGTCGACTTGCCACTGCCGCTTTCCCCGGCAATACCGAGAATTTCTCCTGACTGCAGTGCAAAGCTGATATCCCGTACGACCCGCTTCTCGTAATAACGGATATCTACCTGTTCATATCGTATGATTTCCCTCATGATTACCTCCGATTCTTCGGGTCCAGCCAATCACGCACGGTATCGCCCAGCAGATTGAAAATCATGACCGAAAAGAAAATCGCAAAACCTGGAGCCAGCGTCACCCATGGCTGCGTCGCCAACAGATTACGCGTATCACTCATCATACTGCCCCACTCGGGAATCGGCGGCTTTGCCCCAAGGCCCAAGAACGACAACCCCGCCAGCTCAATCATCATCGTACCAATATCAAGCATCGCCGTCACCAAAATCGGTCCAGCAATATTGGGGAGAACATGCTTGCCGATGATTTTCAGCGGACTACTTCCCGCCATCCGGACAGCCTGCATATAGGGAAGTTCCTGCTGTGCCAGCGTCTGGCTGCGTGCGAGCCGCGCATACTTCGGCCAGCTGATGGCCGCCAAGGCAAAAATGGCGTTATGAACGCCGCCCCCTAAGACCGCTGCCACGGCCAGCGCAAATACCAGGCCCGGAAACGCCAGAAACATATCCGCCAGCCGCATGAGCACGGTATCTATCCATTTGCCCATCCAGGCACAAAAGATTCCGATGATCGTGCCAAAGCCAGTGATAAAACAAACTAACGCCAGCGTAGAAAAAATGCTCGTGAAACTTCCCGCAATAACCCGGGAAAACATATCACGGCCATACCGGTCCGTCCCCAAGAGATGCTGTGCCGATGGCGCAGCCTTTGCCAAGGACATATTCTGTTCATAGGGATCATACGGACACAGATATTCGCTAAAAAAAGCCGCCAAAATCAAAAGTGCGGCCACCGTCGAAAAGAAATACAATTTCCGCTTCAACCTGTCCCGGCGAATTTGGGGAGCACGTACACTTATTTCACTCATTTCCGGCTCCCTCCCAAGCGAATGCGCGGGTCAAACTGATGATACAAAATATCAGCCACCAGATTCACCACCACATAAATAATCGCCATCCACATGACATAAGCCTGAATCAGTGGATAATCGCGCATATTGATGGCATCAACGGCCAGCTTTCCCACACCGTCCCACATGAAGATGCTTTCCACAATGGCCGTACCGCCCAGCAGACTGCCAATGGATAGCGCTAACAGCGTCATAATCGTCAGCATGGAGGCCTTCATGACATTTTTCCAAAGGATAACCCGGTCACTTATCCCTCGGGCCATAGCGCCCTGCACATAATCCTTATTGAGCTCCTCTAGCACTGCCGAACGCACCTGCCGCATGTACTTGGCGGACATCGCAATGGCCAGCGTCAGCGTCGGCATGATCGCACTCTTGAGGCCCACGCCGCTGGAAATGACCGGCAATAACTCCAACTGTATGCCTAAGAGCTGCATCAGCAGCATCCCGACAAAAAAATTGGGCATAGCATTGCCAATAAAGCTACAAAACCGCAGGATAAAATCGGTCCCTTTATCCTGGTGTACTGCCGCCAAAATCCCCGCGGGAATAGCAATCACCATCGTCAGCAGGATCGAAAGCGCCGTGAGTAAAAGCGTCGCCGGCAGCTTGCGCAAAAAAGCCGCGAGCACGGGTTCTCCCGTAACATAGCTGATGCCCATATCCCCATGGAACATCCCCCAAAGCCAATTCACATACTGTGTCAAAAACGGAAGATTTAGCCCCAAGTCCGCCCGCCGCTCATCGAGAATCTCCTGTGCCACCTCGACCCCGCGGTTCGTGTACAGCTCCGTTACCGCATCACTGCCAGCCAGATATATCAGCAAAAAAGATAGGAACGTAATGCCAAATAGAATTGGTATTAACTGCCCAAATCGTCGCAAGGCATAATTCATCTTGCCTATCCTCCTCATAAAAATATAATACACAATAATATTATATTAGCGGAATATAAACGATTTTTGTAAGCCCCCAGGGGGGATATTTTCATATTTATACGAAATTTACAGTCATTTTATCCCCCCGGGGAGCTTGCATATCGCCATTAATATTTTTTATAATGGAGTTGATAGTTAGGTATATTCCATTCGCTACTTCAGAGGCTCAACTGACTTAGTGGGAATGTATTTGCAGAGAATAACTTCCCGTTTGTCTACTGCAATATATGGTCGCCGTGCATCAGTATAATTATTATTAATCTATACGATGCACGGCGTCTTATTTCCATGGTATAATAATAGCAGTGACCTACTAATATAAAACCCAAAGCAGAGGCTAATCTATGAAGCATAACCATCTGATTGACCGGTTGCGTCAATCCCATAACCTCTCTCTTGAGGAATTCACGGAATTGCTGATCCATCGCGATAAGGAACTGCAGGCCTACGCCGCTGACCTGGCAGTCGAGACAGCAGAAAAGCATTATGGAAAAAAAGTTTTCATCCGAGGACTTATCGAATTCACCAACATCTGCAAAAACGACTGCTATTATTGCGGCATCCGTGCCAGCAATAGCAACACTCAGCGCTATCGTCTCAGCGAGGAACAGATTCTTGCCTGTGCCAAAAACGGCTATGAACTCGGGTTCCGTACCTTCGTCCTGCAAGGCGGCGAAGATCCTTACTACACCGATGACAAAATCTGCCAGCTGATACGGCAGCTCAAGCACAATCATCCCGATTGCGCCGTCACCCTGTCCATTGGGGAAAAAACGAAGGAAAGCTATCAGCGATACCGAAAAGCCGGTGCCGACCGCTATCTGCTGCGCCATGAGACCGCAACCCCCGCACACTACCGTAAGCTGCACCCATCGTCCATGAGTGCCGAAAATCGCTACGAATGCCTTCGTACCTTGAAAGAACTCGGCTTCCAGACTGGTGCTGGCTTTATGGTAGGCTCGCCAGGGCAGACACCAGCGGATTTGGCCCGCGACCTGCTATTTCTCCGCGAGCTCCAACCGGAAATGGTAGGCATCGGGCCCTTTATCCCGGCCGCAGGAACGCCATTTGCCCAAGAAAAAGCCGGCACCCTGGATGAGACGCTGTTCCTGCTGAGCATCATCCGCTTGATGATGCCCGAGGTACTGCTCCCTGCCACCACGGCCTTAGGTACCATCGATCCCCGCGGACGCGAAAAAGGACTTCTCGCGGGTGCCAACGTAGTCATGCCCAATCTTTCCCCCAAGAGCGTCAGAAACAAATATCAACTCTACGATAACAAAATCTGCACCGGGGAAGAAGCAGCCGAATGCATTGTCTGCCTAACCAAGCGAATTGAATCCGTCGGCCGTGAGCTGGCCGTCGACCGTGGCGACAATGTCCGCTATACAAAACAGAAGGAGGACCAATACTGTGTATAATCCCAAATCAAGCAAAGCCTCAGAATTCATCGATCACGAGGAAATCCTCGCCTCCCTTGAATATGCTGACCAAAACAAAAACAACGCCGAACTCATCGATTCCATCATCGCCAAAGCCAAAGAATGCAAAGGCCTCAGCCATCGGGAAGCATCGGTACTGCTGGCCTGTGAGATTCCCGAGAAAAACGAGGAAATCTTCAAACTCGCCGAGGACATCAAAAAACAGTTCTACGGCAACCGCATCGTGCTCTTTGCCCCGCTCTACCTTTCCAACTACTGCATCAACGGCTGTGTTTACTGCCCGTATCACGGGGTCAATAAAACCATCCCCCGCGTAAAACTCACGCAGGAACAGATTCGCAACGAAGTCATCGCCCTGCAGGATATGGGCCACAAACGCTTGGCCATCGAAGCCGGCGAAGACCCAGTCAACAATCCGATTGAGTATATCCTCGAATCCATCCATACGATTTACTCGGTCAAGCACAAAAACGGCGCCATCCGCCGCGTCAATGTCAACATCGCCGCTACGACGGTCGAAAACTACCGCAAGCTCCACGAAGCTGGTATCGGCACCTACATCCTGTTCCAGGAAACCTACCACAAGGATTCCTATGAACAGCTTCATCCGACGGGGCCGAAACACGACTACGCCTACCACACCGAAGCCATGGACCGCGCCATGGAAGGCGACATCGACGATGTCGGCCTCGGCGTCCTCTTCGGTCTCGATAAATACCGCTACGAATACGCTGGCCTTTTGATGCATGCCGAACACCTCGAAGCCAAATTCGGCGTCGGCCCGCACACGATTTCCGTCCCGCGCATCTGCCCGGCTGACGATATCGACGTCAATACCTTCAACAATGCCATTGACGACGACACCTTTGCCAAGATTGTCGCCTGCATCCGGATTGCCGTTCCCTACACGGGCATGATTGTCTCGACGCGCGAATCGCAGAAATCCCGCGAACGTGTCCTGCATCTGGGCATCTCCCAGATTTCCGGAGGTTCCAGAACCTCCGTTGGCGGCTATACCCAGGAAGAACGCCCGGACGAAACGACACAGTTCGATGTCTCGGATACCCGCAGTCTCGACGATGTCATGAAATGGCTCATCGATATGGACTACGTACCATCCTTCTGCACCGCCTGCTACCGGGAAGGCCGCACCGGCGACCGCTTCATGGCCCTCTGCAAGGCAAAGCAGATTCAGAACTGCTGCCTGCCCAACGCCCTGATGACCCTGAAGGAATATCTCGAAGATTACGCATCACCGGAGACGAAAGCCGCCGGTGAGAAACTGATTGCGAAAAACATCCCCGATGTAACCAATCCCGCCGCCCGCAAAACGCTGGCCGAACGCCTGCAAAAAATCGAACAGGGCGAACGCGACTTCCGCTTCTGATTCCATCACACATAAAAAAGGCCCGCATAAACGAGAGGTTCCTCTCCCGTTTATGCGGGCCTTTTAGCAAACAATCAATCTTTGATTTTTTCGATTTCGTTCTGGGTCCAGAGCGGATGATGATGTGCGGCGTGTTTGGCGTTGATGGTACCATCACCGAACATGCTGCGAAATTCCGGCCAGTTGTAGATGCCGAGGGGAATATGTCCCCCGCAGACGCAAAGGAACAGGCCCAGGCCGACCACCAGATGAATGCGGTCTGCATAGTAGGCAATCTCTTTCGGTACCAGCGGCAGGGCAAAGTAGAGCACCGCACCCGTAAGGATGATGAGCAATGTACCGAAGAATACCATGATACCCATCATTTTCTGACCCGAGTTGATTTTTCCCATCGGCGGTACATCGATTTCCTGCAGGAAAATCATTTTCTGCGGATAGCCGCCACCGACTTTCATCCACTCAATATCCTGCTTCGTCCAGTGGAAGGCCTCGCGCCAGAACGCTACTACGCGTCCTGGGCAGAGCAGGAAGAACAGCGTGCAGGCAATCATGAGAATCCATGCACCCACGATATGAACCTGCATGGAAAGATGCATTGCCGCCTCACCGAAAGGACGGAAAAACAGAATCACACCCGTGAGTCCAGCTGGCAGAAAGCCCAGGACCAGGCACCAGTGGAACAGGCGAACTGGCAGGCTATGATGAAGGATTCGTTCATTTCCTTTAAAGTTATTATCCATCGTAATCCCACCTTTCTTACAGGACGCTGCGGTCTACATAGTGCGTATGGAAGAGTTCTTCCGCCATCGGACTGAGCGGCTGGAAGTTCATCTTCTTATACATGTTGAGCAGGCTCTGATTATGATGGCTCTGGCGTTTCGCCTGTTTCTCATCATCCTGATACAAGCCTGCCGTACGCATCTTGATGTATTTCGTGCGATCGACAATGAGGTCCGTCACCGTATAGGCACCGGTCCAAAGGAATGCCGCAATGACGCCGGCAAAGCCGAGGAATTCGCGGCGGTTTATCTTCACTTCTTTTTCTTTATAGGAATATCTCATAACGTACCTCCTATTACCACGGCAAGATTGCCTTGAACTTGCCGGTCCAGGACGTTCCCATCGGGTTGATTGGCTGACCGCCGCCGTTTACACAGCCGCCCGGACAGTTCATGACTTCGATGAAATGATACGGGCTGCTCCCAGCTTCGATTTCAGCCAGCAGCGGTTCGACATTTTTCGTTCCATGAACAACCGCGATTTTCAGCGTGATTTCCTGGCCATTGTCCTTGAGCTTGAGCGGGACTTCTGCCGTCTTGACCTCTTTGAGGCCGCGAACCGGCTCATAGCGAAGCTCGCCGAGTTCCTCGCCCGTCAGGACGAAATAAGCCGTGCGCAAAGCAGCCTCCATAACGCCGCCCGTGGCACCGAAAATCGTACCTGCCCCCGTGTATTCAGCCAGCGGATTGTCTTTCTCCTCAGCCGGCTCAACATTGCGGACATCGATGTTGAGCTTCTTCAGCAGACGTGCCAGGTCACGCGTCGTCAGCACCACATCGGTATCCTGATAGGTTGCCGTGTGGCCCTTCTTCTTCCAGTAATCAGCAGCTGCCGTGAACTCCGGACGGGATGCCTCGAGTTTCTTCGCCGTGCAGGGATAAACACCAACACAGAAAATCTGCTCCGGCTGTACTTTCCATACTTCCTCAGCACCGTAAATCTTGGCTACGGGGCCGGCCATTCCCTGGGGAGATTTCGCCGACGACAGATGCTGGCGCAGATTCGGATGATAGAGCTCCATATAGCGAACCCAAGCCGGGCAGCAAGAAGTGAACTGGGGCAAAGGTCCAAGTTCCCCTTCCACCGACTGGTTGAGTACGTATTTCTGGATTTTGTGGATGAGCTCCGTTCCCTCTTCCAGAATCGTGTTGTCAGCGGCAAAGTTGACATCCATGATTTTGAAGCCTGCTTTTTTCAGGGCTCCATACATCTGCTCCGTGATGAGCTTGCCCGGTTCCATACCGAACTCCTCACCCAGTGCGACACGGACAGCCGGTGCGACCGTTGCCACCACCGTCGTGTTGCTGTCCTTCAATTTTGCGATGACCTCATCGACTACGTCGACGGTATCCTCGATTGCTCCGAATGGGCAATTCACCAGACACTGTCCGCACTGCAGACAGCGCTCATTATCAATCTGATGGGTTGCACCGTAGGCGCCAGTGATGGCGTCTGCCGGGCAGAAGGATTTACAAGTATCACAGCCCTTGCAATTCCCCTCATTGATTTTAATGATGCCGGTGAGCTCATTCGCCTGATAAGATTTTGGCATAGCTTTCGTCCTCCCTATCCTGCAAATAATTCTCAATTATATATATCATCTATTATCTCTACTCTATATTATAAATATATGTGATATTTGTTACAAGCTCCCCTAGGGGATATTTATAAAATTTTTTATATAAAAATGCAAAATAGTACCATATCCCATTCATAAATATCCTTTAATGTCCCCTTGCAAGCCCTTTTTCACTCAAAAAAATAGTCCGCCAGCTCTTTCGAGTCGACGGACTGATTGGAAATTCAGTCCAAAATATAGATTTCAAGATTCTGGCGGCCAAAATTTATGGCCTCGGCATGGGTTTCAAAGGCGATGTCAATGTGACTTCCGCTGAAGCCGCCGACGTCCTCGGCTATTGCCTCACCATACCCTGGAATGAAGACCCGGGTTCCCAGCGGAATCGTGTTGGGGTCAACAGCGATAACGCCATAACGCACTTTCGTTCCCGAGGCCGTATAGGCCGAAAGGCCAGGGTCCTGGGGACTGTAGGCCGTAGCCGAAACATAAACCAGCCGGCCACTGCCACCATAAGTTTCTACCGTTGGCGGTTCATAGGCAGCGCCTCCCGACAGTGCCGAATAGGTGCCATCCCCGCATATCCCATCTACCTCAAGGCCATTGGCCTCCTGAAACTTTTTTATCGCCTCTACCGTCTGTGGGCCACAGACACCATCGGCTTCGCCGGTCAGGTACCCCTGCTCAATCAGCAGGGTCTGTACCGTTTTCACCGCATGCCCACGGGCCCCTTCTTTTACCAGAATCGATGCCGCCATAGCCACCGAGCCCAAACATACAAGAATAAGCGTAACTACCAAGGAAAGGATTATTTGTTTCTTCAATAAAATCACCTCTCGAAAGCAATACCAGAAACACTTCTTCTCTATCGACAAGAGGTGTAGTTTTTTAACTACACCTCTCTAACTTTATCACATTTGCTATTTGGGCGTCAAACGAACGAAGAGTCCTTCGAGCAATTACAATTTTTCCGCCAGTATATCAGCCGCAGCCAATAGACCGGCAATCATAGCCGACGGACGCGGCGGGCAGCCCGGTACATAGATGTCAACCGGAACAACTTTATCAGCAGCGCCCACAATGGCATAGGATTCGCCATAGGTCGCACCGCCAGCTGCACAAGCCCCGCAGGCCATGACCAGCTTTGGTTCCGGCAGCGCCTCATAGGACATCTTCAAGGCCTGCTCCAAGTTGCGGGTTACCACCCCGGTAACCACCAGCATATCGGCATGACGGGGCGAAGCGTCAAAATGAACGCCATAGCGATGAAGATCATAGATGGGATTTGACATAGCGCCCATCTCGAAATCGCAGGCGTTGCAGGAGCCCGCATCGAGATGACGGGCATGGAGGCTGCGCCCCAGCTTCTGGCGGATGATATCCGCCGTGACTTCCTGGGCTTTTTCCAACAAATACGGCATAGCCTCCTCCGAGGAATGGGCAATCCCCGCCTCAGCTCCAGCAGCCTTGACACAGGCCTCGACGCAGCGGCCACAGAACAAACAGCGGCGATAGTCGATGCCTGCTTTCGAAAAGGCGCCCACCGGGCAGGCCTTTGCACAGGTTTCCAGCGCCGCGTCCGGGCACTGGCCCTGGATTTTGCCACGGAAACGCTCACTGCCGGAGAAGGTGATATCTTCCGTGGCAATCTTATCGTGAAGCAATCGTTCCAATACTTTAAACATAGCTCTCTCCTTTAGCGGTCCAGGCAGGCATAGCAGAGCTCAAAGCTCTTATTGATCAGCGGAAAATCGGGGATGATATCGCCCTGTACCGCAATGGGCAGCGCCGGCCAGTTGGGATAAGAGGCACTGCGGACGAAGATGCGATCGATACGGCCGTCACTATCCAAGGCAACATACTGGAAATTGCTGCCCCGGGCCGACTCACTGATACCCCAGTCCTCGCCGACCGCCTTCGTGATTTCTACCCGCAGGGGTGTTTCATCCACGGCCAGCATATCCAAAAGCTGGGAAACCATTCGCTGGCTCTCCTGGAATTCTTCGATGCGCACCGCCAGTCTTGCGGCTACGTCACCGCTCTTCTGGGTGACCACCGCAAACTCCAGCCCTGGATAACAGCCGTAGTCAAAGTCCCGACGGCTGTCATGGGCAAAGCTGCTAGCACGGGCACCCACACCGACCATGGCCAAATCCACCGCCGTCTGATGGCGGACAATGCCCGTGGTGTTGATGCGGTTCTGGAAGTTTTCCTGCTCGGCAAACATCTTTGCCAGGTCAGCCATATTTTTCTCCGCTTTCGCCAGCGTCTCACGGATATCCTGCTGCAAGCTGGCACCAATATCCATCGCCACACCGCCCGGGACGATCCCCCCGCGCAGGAAGCGGTTGCCTGCCAGACGTTCCTGCAGGCGCATCATCATTTCCTTCGTGCGTCCCCCCAGGCTGATAGCCGGCGCAAAGCCCACACCAGCCGGAATGTTGCCGCAGTCACCGATATGGTTCGTGATGCGCTCGATTTCCATGAGCAACGTGCGGATAATCTGTGCCCGCTGGGGAACCGTAACCCCGGCAATCTTTTCCACCGCCTGACAGAAACTCCAAGTATTGGCGATGCTGCAGGCACCGCAAATGCGCTCAACAATTGGCAGTGCTTCCTGCGGCGTCTTGCCCTCCATGATTTTTTCGAGACCGCGATGGGTAAAGAACAATTTAGCATCAAGCTGGAGCATGGACTCACCAGCCTGGCTGAACCTAAAATGTCCCGGCTCGATGATGCCGGCATGAATCGGCCCCACTGGGACTTCATAGATGCCCTCACCATGGGCAACACTCATGCGGATTTCGCTCCCCTCACCAGCCTTGGCCCGGGGGCTTGCCGCCCTATCAGTCTGCTTGCGCAGAGGATGAAAATCCTTTGGAAAGGTCTCATGAAGCACCAAGGGACGCGGGTCTGGATGCCCCACTGGCACCAGGCCGAACATATCCTGAATCTCCCGCTCATACCAAGCGGCAGCAGGCAGGATTGGCGTCAACGACTCATAGCAGAGGTCGCCATCAGCCGGCACCGCCGCTTTTAAAACCTGCATGCGCTTTTCTTCGGGAATTTCAAATACCACATAGAGAGCATAACCTTTTCCCTGGGCAGTCTCATCGCGGCCAAACATCGCCGCCAGCGGGTGCTTGCCCCCCTCGGACAGTGCCCCGGCCTCAGCCCGAAGGTCTGCCACTTTGATTTCTTTTACATTTTCCATCAGGACATCCCTCCTAAGATAATCTGGCCGGCAGTCACGAGAAGGTCACCAAGATACGGGAGCTCCAACAGCGTGCCGCTGACAATGCCGCTTGCCAGCAGGAGCACCAGGAGGACTGCCGTATCCAGACGGCCCATGAGCTCCCCTGCCGATTTGCGCTTTGGCTTGCCGCCCATCATACGCAGGGCGTGATAGAGAATACCGATGAGCATACCTGCCAACAGTACCAATGCCAGCATACCAAGCCATGGCCGGTCAGCCAAGAAAAAACTATCAATGATATAGAACTTACTGAAGAAGATACCCATCGGCGGCATGCCGAGGATACCGACGATCCCCAAGAGCCAAAACAGTGACGTGCGCGGAGCCTGCTGCAGCATACCATGCATGCGCATCATATTCTTCGTGCCATAGGCTTCCATAATCGTACCGGCGGTATAGAACAACGCGTATTTCACCAGCGCATGATTCATCATGTGCAAAAGGGACGCCTCAACAGCCAGCGGCATAAACAGACCGAAGCCAGCGGCCATCAAGCCGAAGTTTTCCATGGAGGAGTACGCCAACATGCGTTTGATGTCGCGCTGGATGACGACAAAGGGAATGGCCAAAGCAATCGTCAGCAAGCCAAAGAACAGGAACAGGCTGCTGATAAAGCCCATGCCTACCGCCGGCATAATCACGATGACATTACGCAGCAGTACATAGATGGCACAGATGCAAAGCGCGCCGGAAAGCAAACCACTCGTAAGGGCCGGTGCCTCAGAATGAGCATCCGGCAGCCAGGCATGCATAGGTGCCAGACCGACCTTTGTGCCATAGCCCACAAACAGGAAGCAGAAAGCCACCTTGGCCAGGGCCGGATTGAGTTCCCCACCATGCGCAGCCAGATACTGCCAATCAAGGGCCTGGGCCCCACCCATGGCCAGAATCTGGGCATAATAGACAAGAATCGTACCCAGCAGCGCCAAACAGATGCCAACGGTGCAGACCATAACGTATTTCCAGGCAGCCTCCAAGGAAGTGCGGGTGAACTTAAAGGCTACCAGCAGAGCCGAAACCAGCGTCGTCGCCTCAATGGCCACCCACATAAGGCCCAGATTATTCACGAGAACCACGATCATCATCGTCCAGACAAAGAGATGAGAAAGGGCATAGAAGCGGCCTTCCAAGTGGCTGAACCGGCGCAGATACCCATAGCGGATATTGGTGTCGCGGTCAAGATAGGCTTTACTGGTCCAGGCAAAGGCCAGATAAAGCATAGTGACGATAATGAGCATCCAAAGGGCCAGGGCATCCAGATAAAGATAGCCAAAGGAGACCGGATTTGACGGGTCAAATTCCATGACCAGCTTTATGACAATAGCACCTGCGGCCACCGCCGTCAACCGGTTGAGCCAATGCAGGAGCCCCTTGCCCAGTACATTGACAGCCGCAATCAAGCTAAAAAGCGGCGGCAAGGCCAGCAGCATATAGACCAGCTGCGGAATGGTAAAATTGAGTTCCATATTGCTGTCTTATCCTTTCAGTTTCTTCATGACAGTCGTATCTGTGGTCATGAACGAAAGGCTCATGCGATTCGTCAAAATGACCAGTACGACCACGGCAATGAGGACATCGAGGAAAACGCCCAGCTCAACCACGAGCGGCAGTCCCTCCGTAATCAAAAGTCCCAAAAGATAGATGCCATTTTCCAGCGTGATAAGGCCAATCATCTGCAAAATAGCCCGCTTACGCATTACCATGAGGGCCAGTCCTGTCATAATCATCAGAATGGATGCGGCAATGATACTGCGTCCCGGCGTTCCCGGCAGCAGATGATCCACCAGCAAATAGCCAAAGACCAAAAAAGCTGCCGCTGCCATCGTAGAATAGTTGACGTTGATATCCGAAACAATTTCCCGCTCATCGGTGATTTTCCCCGCCAACCGCAGAATCGCCCCGGGGATAAAGAGCACCTTGACGAAGATGGTCAAGAGCCCCGGCATCCAGGCATGAAGGCCGCT
Organism: Selenomonas sp.; assembly: GCF_024693525.1. Next base: position 16,010 of record NZ_JAILKR010000088.1, read on the forward strand.
GCCGGCTCCCAGACCAATGGCAAAACAGGCACCGGCAATGATGCCCGACTGTGCCGCCAGGCACAGGATGGAGCGCTTCAGCTCCATAATTCGCGTCTGCAGGAAGACGACGAAAATCAAGAGTACTACTAAATATTCCATATTGCGTCTCCCTCCTTACTCAGCAATCAGCGAAACAATCAGCAAAATAAGCGCTGCCGACAAATAGACCCGGACTTTGAAGAGACGCATCTTATTATTGAGGGTCTCTACCATGCCGATGACCAGCGCCCCAAAGAGGACTTTTAAGGCCACGGGAATTGCCAGCGGCAGGTATAACGTGCTGAAAAGCACGAGGAAAATCAGGATTTTCAGCATGCTGCCCAAATGGATAAGCGCGAGCAAGCGTCCCGAATACTCCAGGGTCATACACTCATGAATCATCGTGAGCTCCAAATGGGTGTCGGGATTATCCACCGGCAAGCGGCTGTTCTCCGCCAGCATGACCAGGAAGAAGGCCACACAGGTCAGCACCGCCGGAACCGTGAAGTAGAACGTATCGAAATCAATGACCATGCGGGTAAGGGTCGTAGACTGATAGCGCATGGCATTGACGAGAATCGCCAGCATGACCGCCGGCTCAACCAATACCGAAATATACACCTCACGGGATGATCCCATACCGCCAAAGGCCGTAGCCGAATCCATGGCCCCCAGCGTCATGAAGAAGCGCCCCAGTGCCAGCAGATAGACAAAGACAAAGGCATCTCCCATGCTGAGGCCGGAACTGCCTGCCTGCAGCATGCTGACCAAAAGCCCTGGAACCATTGCCGCCGCCATCAGCGTCGTGCCAAAATAAACCGCCGGGGCAAGGATAAAGATTTTACTCGTATAGGGCGTAACGATGACAGGTTTACGCCACCATTTCCAGAGGTCAAAATACTCCTGGAGGACGCTGGCGCCCTGCCGTTTCTGCAAGATGGCCTTCGTCTTATTGATAAGACCAACGATAAAGGGCGCAAACACCAACAAGAGCAGCGCCTGGGCAAGACCAACACCTAAACTCTGTGCCATATAGACCATCTTACATCACCCCCCAAATCAAAACTGCCACCATGGCAATCATCGTATAGCCAATATAAAGGCGGACGCTTCCCTGCTGCAAAAGATGCAGCAGCGAAGACAAGCGGACCATGAGATGCTGCACCGGAACATAAAGTTTCTCGGTGAACTGGTCCGGAATAAACAGATTGTAATGAACCGAGCGGCCGAAATACGCATGCTCCTTCTTGAGGAAGGTGCGCTCCTTGCGCGGTTTCAGGATAAAATCAAAGGCCCGGCGCAAAGGTTTCGAAAAGCCCGTTGCCGTATACTGCTGACGGCGGGTAGGCACTGTACCGCAGTTCCAAGTAACTTCTTTCTGCACGTATAGCCCCTTACCCTCAAGGACAAAGGCCAGGGCAGCCGTAACGATAAGGGCGAGCATCATGAGCATAAACGGACTGTACGCCGAATAAGATGCTGCGTTGGCAAAATCGCCGATACCATTCCAGACCACCGCATCGGTGCTGACCATCGGCAGTGCCATCATCCCCCCCGTAAGCGATGCCTGCATGAGCTGCACCATGGGCATCGGAAAAATGCCCAAAACGAGGATGAGCAGGGCCTCAAGGCCCATGCCCAGCAGCATGAAAAACGGCATTTCATGCGCTTTCAGAACCAACGCTGACCGGCGGCGGCCCAAAAAGACTACGCCGTAAAGGCGGACGAAACATCCCAAAGCCAGTGCCCCGGTAAGGCCCATGAGCACAAAGGCAGCGATGACGAGCAGGCGCAATTCCTGCGTTCCCGTCTGCCAGCCCAGCGTGACAAAACTCTGCAAGGCCATCCACTCGCCCACCAGCCCCGTCGTAAAGGGCAGCGAGGACAGCGACATCGCACCGATAAGCGTGAAGAGCGCCGTAACTGGCATCTTTTTGGCCAAGGCGCCCATGAGCTCCACATTCTTGCTGCCGACGGCATGCATGACCGCACCGGCACTCATGAACAACAATCCCTTCATGATGCTGTGGCTGAGGGAATGAACCAATACCGCCGTAAAGGCCACCATTGCCATCGTGCCATGGCCCGTCTGCACGAGCAGCATCCCGCAGCCAAAGGTGGCAAAGACAATACCCATATTCTCCACCGAAGAATAGGCAAGGATTCGCTTCATATCCTTTTCCATGGAGGCATAGAGCACGCCAAGGAACGCCGAGAAAAGTCCCACCAGCATGACGATAAGGCCATAGGCAAAAACCTCCATGCCGAGGAAATAAAAGACAAAACGGCCAAAACCATAGACCGCCACCTTGAGCATAACACCACTCATGAGCGCCGACACATGGCTCGGTGCTGCCGGATGGGCATTGGGCAGCCAGACATGCAGCGGCATCAAACCGGATTTCAACGCAAAACCGATAAAGGCCGCAGCAAAGGCCACATGACGCAGTGGCCCTTCCAGCGTATTATGGGCCAAGTCCGAAAACAACAAGCTCGGGGAATGGCTGCCAATCAGATAGAAGGCGATGAGGATGGCCGCCGTTCCCAAATGCGTCATGACCATATACTGGTAAGCCGCATGGACCGTTTCCTTCTTCTTGCTCTCGTGATTGACCAGCAGGAAGGAAACCAGCGCCATGACCTCCCAAGCCAGGATAAAGGTAAACCCATCCCCGGCCAGCAGCACCAGCACCATCGAGGCGAGGAACAAGTTCCAAAGCCCCGAAAGCGCCCGAATACCCATACCACGATAAGCCTTACCATAATCCACGCCGTACAAGCTGATGATGGTGCCAGCCAATCCCGTGATGACCAAAAATGCCGCGCTCCAGCCATCAGCCACCAGGGTATAACCGCTCCAGCCGATATCCATCAGCGCACCAAACCGGCCCAAAGTCATGCCTGCGGGTACTCCCCACCCGCACATAGTACCAAGATACGTTGCCGATGCCAGAAAAGTCAGCACACTAGCAGCAGCTGCCAGCACCATGCCGATCGCATGGGCTGCCATCTCCAGCCGCTTCGGCCAAAGCATCGTCATGGCGCCCATCGCATAGAGCACCAGCGCCAGGAATAAGAAATCCATACATGCCTCCTAAAAACACTTCCCAAACAATAAAAAATAAATCCTTAAAGATGCAAAAAGAAAACAGACAAAGAAAACTTTGTCTGTTATCAACGAATTTATGCACACAGAAAAACACTGTATGATTTCGATATTATACTACATTTTGCCAGGGATGGAAAGCATCCGCAACAAAAAATCCGCCCATCATTCCGGCGCGGTCTCCGGGGAGGACTTCCATCCCCGCTGCACCCAGGCAATCAACGTGGCATTGATATGGCCCAGCAGCAGGCCCAGCACATTCGCCCCGGTAATCCACACAAAGGCCATCAACAGGCTCATAAGATAAGACTCCTGTACGGGAAAGGCCTGCAGATAATACCCGGCAAAAATACACGAAAAGGAATTAAAGGCCACCAGCGACGACGTAAATGCCGGCAGTTTCAAGAAAATCATCAACAACAGGATTGCCACAAAAACCGCTGTCATCGAAGCGGCCAGGGGCAGCATAAATTGTTGCAGTGCATCCGTCAGGACAATCGCCGACAACGCCAGCACCGCAGCCATAATCGCCGTGGCCCCTCCCTCCCGGATAGCACGTTTTTTATTCCCCAATGCGATATACCAGGCCCAGCCGATAAAAATTGCCCATACGGGCAATTGAAACAAAGCCCCTAACCCTGCTAATGCAGACAACCCGGCAATGATGACATCGGCTGCATTCACCTTCAGCGTCTTCCCCATAAATTCCCCTCCGGTTTTCTATCGTTTCTTACTATATAGTATTGTATAGAAATCTTTTCCGCAAAAAAAGGACATATGACTACAAACCAATCGACAAGCAACAAAAAAGGACTGTGAAATTACAGTTTGCAGGGGAGTATTACCCAGTTCGTGTTCGAGGTAAGTCGCCGACGGCGGGGGCCCCAGTACCAACGCTTCACCGGTGACAACCCGCTACAAGAAATTTTTGCCTTTTAATTAAGAGTTGGAAAACAGTTAAACGCGCTTCGCTTGGACGAAACTGCTTTTCCAACGAGAACGCAGGCAAAAATTTCTTGCTTCACGCGGAACGTCAAGGC
>NZ_JAILKR010000075.1 GCF_024693525.1 Selenomonas sp.
GTGAAGCAAGAAATTTTTGCCGGCGTTCTCGTTGGAAAAGCAGTTTCGTTCAAGCGAAGCGCGTTTAACTGTTTTCCAACTCTTAATTAAAAGGCAAAAATTTCTTGTAGCGGGTTGTCACCGGTGGAGCGTTGGTACTGTGTCTCCCGCCGCCGGCGATTGGCTTCGAACACAAACTTGGTACTGCTACCCTGCAAACTGCAATTTCTCAGTCCTTTATTTCCGCAGATTATATTCCTGCTCGAATTTTGCTACTTCCTCCGGGTTTATGGCCCGCAGCCGTTCCCGTAATTCTTTTAACTGGGCTCTTTCCTTAGCCAGCGGTGTGATATCTTCCATAACCAAATAGAGCAAAGTCCGCATGTTCTCAACGCAAATGATGCTGGCCCGCATCCGTATCCAGACAATGCGGCCATCACTGCAGCGACGGCGAATCTCCCCCTCGCAACCCGTTTTCTTATTGGCTGCTTCACTGATTAACTGCCAGAAGGTATCATGGTCTTCCGCCACAATCCGGTCCATAATCTGATTGTCTGGACCATAAACCTTCTCCCGCGGATCGCCGAACAGCTTGAAATAGCCATCGTTGACACGCAGGATTTCCAGACTGCTGCCCACCAGCTCATAAAGCCCGATAGCTCCCCCTGAGCTGTTAAACAGCACCGTCAGCTGGGCCGACATGGTCATCATATCCGCCGTGTCGTCAGTCCCCAAGGGCACCAGAACCGGGTCATTGCTATAGCCCTGGTCCACCAAGCCCTCATAGACATCCACCGGCACCGGCTTGGAGTAGAAAAATCCCTGCACGCATTCACAGCCGATAGTCCGCAGGAAATCGGCCTGCTGCTGGGTCTCCACCCCTTCGGCAATAACCGGGATATGGAGCCACTTGGCCATACGAACCACCGAGTTTAAGATATTGCCGCCACGGCCATTATCCTCTTTATCGCTGTCCGCCAAAAATTTCAGGTCAATCTTCAAAATATCTACGGGCATATCCTTGAGCATGTTAAGCGAAGAATACCCGCTGCCAAAGTCATCCATCAGGATAGGGAACCCTTTTCCCTGGAGCTGCTTGGCAATCTCGATAATCTGTTGCGGATTTTCCACATAGGCGCTTTCCGTCAGCTCCAATTCCAGATACCGCGGCGGAATCCGGTATTTCCAAATGAGATTTTCAAAGACCTGGACGATATTCGGACTGTACAAATCAATGCGGGATACGTTGACGGAAATCGGCAGAATCGGACGGCCTTTATCCATATCTTCCCGCAAAAGCTGGCAAGCCCGCTCCCAGACGTATTTATCCAACTGATATATGAAACCATTCTGCTCAAACACCGGAATGAATTTCGCCGGAGAAATAAAGCCCAGCTGAGGATGGAGCCAACGCACCAAAGCCTCGGCACCTACCACTTTTTCACTCATGAGCTCGTATTTGGGCTGCAGATAAACCAAAAATTCTCCCCGCTGCAAGGAACCGTGCATATTGTTTACAATAACCTGCTCGTTGACAATGCATTCCCGCATATCCTCATCGTATTCCCCGCAGAGCACCAAACCGTTATGCTGGGCACGGGAAAGCCCCATGGAGGCACGATCCAGCATGGTCGTGATGGAAAGCTCCGGATCCCTTACCGTATACACGCCAAAATAAAATTCAATCCGATAATCCAACGCAAAGGATTCGGCCAGCATTTGCAGCGAATGAATCAGATGCTCCCGCACGTTATTTTCCGTCGGATAGCAGAGCAGGAAATTATCCGCATAAAGCCTGCCATAGGCACAGGGCTCCAAGCGGATGCTCTTTAGGAAATGCGCCACATATTTCAAAAGCTTATCGCCAATTTCCTCGCCGAACAGGTCATTGATGACCTTGAAACGGGCAATGTTGAAGCGCATGATTTCAAACTCAGTATGGGGATTCTCATCAAGGATTTCCGCCGTACGCCGACAAAAAGCCTTCTTATTATATAATCCGGTCAAACGGTCATGACGAAGGTTGTACAAAAACGTTGCATGGGTCTGCTTCAACGGAGACAGATTCGTAATAACCGCATTGAATATTCCAACCCCCGACCGCTTGTTGAAAACATAGCGGCCACACTCCATGCACCAGATATAACTGCCATCCTGACGGCACAAACGGTATTCCACTTGATAGGTATCGGTTTTAAGCAGCTGGCGCTTGATTTCTTCCCGGCTGGGCTCCAAATCATCCCCATGGATAATCCGCTGGATTTGCCCCTCCAAACCAGCACCAAAATCCGCGCTGGAGGCATAACCTAACATCCGCCACAACTCATCACTGTAGTAGTCAAGGGGCAGCCCTTTATCAGGACGATACTGGACATAAGCACAGTTAACATAGGAAGAAACCATATCCACGATTTCCTCCATCGTGGATTCGTTTTCCCCACCGCGATTCAAGATCCGCGAGCTTACCACCTGATAAGTCAATTCCTGGCGCATGTCCCGCTGGAAATGCATCCCGCATATCTGCCTCCCCGCATCCGTATCGCGGTAGATTACCAATACCTGATGCATGTTGCGCATGCGCTCATTGGTCGAATAGACCACGTTAGCCCGGACGGTCAGCCCTTCCTCGGTATCACATTCTACGCATTTCAGTTTCGTAACACGACAGGAATCAATATCCTGATGCATCTTCCGCAGGAGTTGTTCTGCCTTCAGCTTTCCCGTCGCATAAGTCTCAGAATGAATACCAAAAAGAATGACATCCTCCGTAAATAATTTCTGGATGCCGACAATATTCCCAAACTCGTAGTATTCCCTCAATATTCTTTTCGTCAAGACGACGGTCTTGCTTTGGTCCATCAACATGCGTCCTTTCGGTGGTTTGAACAGCTGAATCCGCCAGGATAACCAACTGCTATCAATTAACAATAATTATAGCATAATTCTTTTAAAAAATGTTAATAAATGTTACAAAAGTAGATTAATTAATACATCTTCATGGGAATACGCCCAAGCCATTTTCCTGCGGACAAGAAAAAAGCCCTTCCGATTTATCCGGAAAGGCTTCAATTTGAATTGACAATCAGTCTAACACATAGACCTGTACGTCGCGGCGACCAAAGTTCATGCACTCACTATAAGTTTCCATGCAAAGGTCGATGCGCTCGCCACGGATTGCGCCGCCCGTATCAGCGGCAATGGCAATACCATAACCGGGGATATACACGCGGGAACCCAACGGAATCACCCGCGGGTCTACGGCAACGACACCGCGCGTAGCAGGAATCCCCATGGCCGTAAGGCCTTCCGGGCTGCCATCCGTCGGCAGGTACGCCGTTGCTTCCATCGTATAGACAGCGCGATAGCTCGTGGAGCCGCTCTCCGTCTGTACCTTTGGTTTCATCATCTCTTCACGCTTCAGAGCCAATGCCTGAAGTTTAGCGGCATTGTCTTTAACAACTATGTCTAAGTTCTCCTCAATTTTCGTATCCAGCCCCGGAGCCGCATCAACGTCTTCCAGGTTGTAGCCCAACTCGATCAGGGCGTCTCCTACGGTCTGCTTACTGGTCATAACTTCCTTTTTCTGACCTTCGTACGATACAGTTACCGGAACCGCGCGATAAACTGTGATTTTCGTATTTCTATCATTGATTTTTTCCATATGGAATTCATCATTGGCGCTAAGTTTCACGCCAGCCCGGGAAAGGATGTAGTCCGGGCTCGTATGGGTAGTATTGGTAGTAATGGTACGTCCATCGACTTCGATGGATACCTGGTGAATATTCGTAGGAATCGTATTGCGGGTAAAACCCGTTGTCATCATCATCATGGCTGCCAGCATCAAGCAAAGCACCATTTTCTTTTCTTTTTTGTTGAACGTAATAAGTTTCGTAAAACTCATTGAAAGCCCCCTTTAAATTTCGCGTGAAGAACTTCAAGAAGTATACCATGTGGCAAACTTACTTGTCAAATTCAACGTATCCATTCTCCCACTTTACGCTGAAAACAAGCTGAAAAATGGGAATAGAAAAGTGGTGGAGGCCTCTTTCGTGAGGTCGTCCACCACTTTTGCTAAAAAATCATGATTTTTAGGGTTTAAAGCCCGTATAATTCCTCCGCATTCTGTGAGGTTTGTTTTGCCACAATTTCCATTGAAATCCCCTTGATTTCGGCTACTTTCTCAGCCACAAACCGGACATAAGCCGGCTCGTTTTGCTTGCCCCGCATGGGAACCGGAGCCATATAGGGAGCATCCGTCTCCACCAGCAGGCGCTCTAACGGGAATTTCTGCACGATTTCCGGCAGCTTGGCGGCGTTCTTGAAGGTCAGCGGCCCATCCACTCCGATGTACCAGCCCATCTTCAAAAGCTCCTGCGCCATTTCCCAGCTTCCCGAAAAACAGTGCATAACACCACGAATACCCTTTCCTTCCCGTTTGAGGATGGCCAGAGTATCTCCATGAGCATCCCGGTCATGGACACAGACCGGCAGATGCAGCTGACGAGCCAAATCCAGCTGATGAATAAACACCTGCTGCTGCAACTGGCGTTTCTCCTGGTCCTTTTCCCAGTAATAATCCAAGCCGATTTCCCCAATAGCCACCACCCGTGGCTGCTGGGACCAGGCCGCCAACCTCTCATCTTCCCGGCTAGTCAGCAGAAAGGCTTCCTCGGGATGGATGCCGACACCGGCATAAACGCCCTCATAAGCCGCTGCCAATTCCACCGCCTTGGCGGAAGACTCCAGCGTATCCCCCATATTGATGATACGGGTTACGCCGTTTTTTCTGGCCCGCTCAATTGCCTCCTGCTCATGGCCGGAAAATTTCGCATCGTTTAGATGGGTATGGGTATCCACCAGCTCCATCATTTTACGACAGCTCCTACCGGCATATCCACGGACAGGACTTTCAAGTCATCCCCAGCCGATGCCGCCAGAATCATACCATGGGAAACAACGCCACGGATTTTCGCTGGCTTGAGGTTTACTACCATGACGACATTTTTACCGATGAGGTCCGCTGGTGCGTAGTGTTTGGCAATGCCCGATACCAGTTCGCGCTGTTCTAAGCCCAAATCCACCTTGAGTTTCAACAGCTTTTCCGTTTCTGGAACCGGCTCCGCTGCCAAGACCTTGACCACCCGCAGCTGCACCTTGCTGAATTCATCAAAGGTGACTTCGCCGTTATCGGCTTTCTTTTCTGCCTTCTTCTCTTTTTTCTGCTTTGGCTGTTTGGCCGGTTTCGGCTGTTCCTCTTTCTCCACTTCAATGCGCGGGAAGAGCTGCTCCGGCGTACCGACCTTGAGGTCAGCCGGCGTGCCGCCCCACTGGCGGATATCGTCAAGCTGTACCGTTGCAAAAGCCTGCGGCAGGTTGAGCTGCTGCCAGATGCGCCCAGCGGTAACCGGCATAAAGGGCTCAATCAGCACGCTGATATGGCGCAGGGATTCCGCCAGGTTATACATGACGTTAGCCAGTTCCTGTTTCTTCGTTTCATCCTTAGCCAGAGCCCAGGGGGCCGTTTCGTCAATATACTTGTTGGCCCGGCTGATGAAGGCCCAAACCTTCTTGATGGTAAGGGACAATTCCATCTTCTGCATGTTCTCATCAAAGAACTTAACCGTTTCTGCAGCATCAGCCTTCAGGGATTTATCGATTTCACTCTCTCCCTGGGGTGCCAGTACCACACCATCCTGGAACTTGCCGATCATGTTAAGGGTACGGTGCAGCAGATTGCCCAAGTCATTGGCCAAATCGCTGTTAATACGCTGGATAAGGGCATCCCGGGAGAAGTTGCCATCCTGTCCTAGATTGATTTCCCGGAGCAGGAAGTAACGGATCGCATCGGCGCCGAACTCATCGATAAGGCCAATCGGGTCAACTACGTTGCCCTTAGATTTGGACATCTTGTCGCCATCGACAATCAGCCAGCCGTGGCCATAAACCTTCTTCGGCAGTGGCAGATCCAGTGCCATCAGGATGCACGGCCAAATAATGGTGTGGAAACGGACGATTTCCTTGCCCACCAGGTGCAGGTCTGCTGGCCAGAATTTGTTGAACTTCTCCGGATCATCGAGGAAGCCGATTGGCGTAAGATAGTTCGTCAGCGCATCGAACCAAACATAGATAACATGTTTTTCATCGATGGGAACCGGAATACCCCAATCAAAGGAGGTACGCGAAATGCAGAGGTCCTCCAATCCCTGTTTGATGAAATTGATCATCTCATTGCGGCGGGAAGCCGGCTGGATGAAATCCGGATTCTTCTCGATGTAATCCAGGATTTTATCCTGGTAGTTGCTCATCTTGAAGAAATAAGCTTCTTCAGCTACTTCCTGAACCGGGCGATGGCAGTCCGGGCAGCAGCCGTTTTCATCCAGCTGGTGCTCCGTCCAGTAGCTCTCGCAAGGCGTGCAGTAAAGGCCCTTATAAGAGCCTTTGTAGATATCTCCCTTGGCATAGATACGGCGGAAGATTTCCTGAACCACTTTCTCATGACGTTTCTCGGTCGTGCGGATGAAATCATCGTTGCTGATGTTCAAGAGTTTCCAGAGATTCTGGAAACCGGCAACGATTTTATTCGTGTACTCGATGGGCTTGATTCCCTGCTCTTCGGCCTTCTCCTGGATTTTCTGACCATGTTCGTCCGAACCAGTCAGAAAGAACACATCGTCACCGGCCAAACGATGAAAACGAGCAATGGAATCTGCAATCGTCGTGCAGTATGCATGACCGATGTGCAGCTTAGCACTCGGATAATAAATCGGTGTCGTAATGTAAAATGGTTTTTTCTCTGTCATGGAAAATGATCCTCCTTATAATAACCCGCTAATGATTCGGGTTTTCGTCTATCTTTTCTATTATAACGCCATTGCGGCCATTTTGCCAAAGGCAAAATGGTCCGGTCAGCTATCTGGGCAAAATCCCTGTTACCGCTTATTCGGCGTCCTCAGCCAGCAGCGCCTGATAGACGTCCCGCCGGCTGAGGCCCAACTTCTTGGCTGTTTCCCGCATGGCCGACTTCTTATCCAAACCGTCAGCCATCAACTGCTGACAAAGGCGAACTGGGTCCTTGGGCAGTGTATCTTCTTCCACTGGGCACGACTCCTCGCTGGCACCTTCCACCAAAATGACATATTCACCCCGCGGGTCATTTTCCTGATAATAGGCCAACAACTCCTGCAGGCTGCCCCGGCGAAATTCCTCGAATTTCTTCGTAAGCTCACGGCCCAATACCGCCCGGCGGTTCCCCAATCCAACCTCAAGCTGCTTGAGGGTTGCCTTTAGATGATGGGGAGCCTCATAAAAAATCAAGGTTCCCTCATAGCCCTTGACCCGTGCCAGGGTTTCCTGCTGTTTTTTCGCCGTCTTGGGCAAAAAGCCCACAAAGGTGAACAGCGTCGTATCAAGGCCTGAACAAATCAGTGCCGAAAGGCCGGCGTTGCACCCTGGCAGCGGTGACACACGGATTCCCGCCGCAATCGCCAATTCCGCTAAATGGCTGCCGGGGTCGCAAATCCCCGGCAGCCCTGCATCGCTGACACAGACCAGGTCATGGCCCTGCTGCAGGTATTCGATAAGTTCCGGCCCCTTGGTAAATTTATTGTGTTCGTGATAGCTGGTCAGCTTCGTATGAATGTCAAAATGCGTCAACAGCTGCCGCGTATGTCGGGTATCCTCGGCCGCAATCAAGTCCACTTCCCCGAGCATCCGCACAGCGCGATAGGTCATATCTTCCAGATTGCCGATTGGGGTTGCACACAAATACAGCGTGCCCTTCTTCTCTTCCGTTGTCATTTATTCCCTTCCTCCATGCCGTAAATCTGCAGGATTTCTGCGGTATAACTACCATCTTCCTGATGGACAATGAGGGGCGGCAGTACCTTGAGGCCCCCGGGGGCAGCCCCCACCACCGCTTCAATCAGCATCATATTGGGGGCCTTGCCAGCTTTAGGCTGAACCATCTGCAACCGCTTGGGTTCCATCTGATGCTCGTGGAGGCTCACGATAATTTCCCCCAGCCGTTCCGGCAGATGAACCATGGCAAACCGGCCACCAAAGCGCAAGGCAAAACGTGCCGCCCGTACCACGTCATCCAGCGTCGCCGTAAACTCATGGCGGGCTCTAGCCACCCCTGACATTTGATTGACCTGGCCGTGGGCCACAGGCCGATAGGGGGGATTAGCCACCACCGCATCAAAAGACTCCGGGGCATAAAGCTCCCGGATTTGACGATAATCTCCAACTTTTACAAAAATCTTGTCGTCCAGTTCATTCATCCAAACGTTGCGGGCCGCCACATCCGCCATGACTTCGTTTAGTTCAATGGCATCTACCCGGGCTACCTCATCGGCAATCAGCAAGGGAATCACCCCTGTCCCTGTTCCCAAATCCAAGACCCGCTGCCGGCTTTTCCACGATAAAAAGTGGGCGAGCAGCACCGCATCCAGAGAAAAGCAGAATTCCTGCGTATTCTGGATGATGTGCCGCCCGCTCCTCATCAAATCGTCAAGCCGTTCATTTTCTTTCAGACTGACGTCTCTCATTCTTTGTTTTCTCTTCCTCCACCGTTATTGCCACCATTGCCCTTCTCACGGCTGCCCCGTGGACGGCGGTCGCGGCGCTGGCGATTGCCGCCTTCCCGGTTCTGTTTCTCATGCTCTCCCCGTGGACGGCGGCGATTATGGGAATTGCCACCGCGATGGTCTTTGTTTTCCCGGCCGTCACGGTTGTCCCGCCGGCCATCGTCCTTGCGTTTCTCCCGCGGACGGCGGTTGCGTTCACGGCGCGGACGCTCCTGCTGTTCCAGCTGCTTGCCGCTGTCTTCCGCTACCTCCGGTGCCGCGATGATTTCCTCATGGGGAACCTCGAAGCCCTCCATCATATCGCTGTCATCATCCTTCTCGATGACATCTTCCCAGGAAGCGACAATCGTGCGGCTGTTATCCAGCAGGATAGTCGCCGTGCGGCGCTGCTGATTGAGGGAGATGACCTTACCCTCCCCTTCCAGGGACACCACCCGGCTGCCCTGGGTCGGTGCCAGCACCTTCTTAGGCTTCTTGTGACAATTCTCGCAATAACAGTCATTTTCATATTTGAGGCAGCACATCAGGCGGCCGCAAATCCCCGAAATCTTGGTGGGATTTAGGGAGAGATTCTGCTCTTTGGCCATGCGGATGGAAACCGGCTCAAAGTCCCCCAGGAACGACGCACAGCAGAGGGGGCGCCCACAGCAGCCAATTCCGCCCATGAGTTTTGCCTCATCGCGAACGCCAATCTGGCGAAGTTCGATGCGGGTACGGAATACCGAGGCCAAGTCCTTGACCAGGTTGCGGAAGTCGATGCGGCCATCGGCCGTAAAGTAGAAGATAATCTTGTTCATGTCGAAGGTATACTCCACTTCGACCAGCTTCATGGGCAGTTTGTGTTCCTGAATCTTTTTCTCACAAATGCCAAAAGCATCTTTCTCCCGTTTCTTGTTATCCTCCAGACGCTGAAGGTCGGAAGCATTGGCTATCCGATGGACAATCTTCAACGGCTGCATGACTTCGCTGTCCTCTACCTCCCGAGGGCCAAGGACCGTCAGCCCGCACTCCATACCGCGGGCAGTCTCGACGATAACGCGCTGCCCGGCCTCAATCTCCAGATTGCCCGGGCCAAAATAATATATCTTTCCCGCTTTTTTAAAGCGGACTCCGATGATTTTCTGCAAAATTATCCTCCTACAACCTTTATGTCAAATCGCGTATACGCAATAAAAAACCTTCCATCTGCAACCGCAGGTTTACATTTGCCTGCAAACGACGCTGCATTTCCCGAACCTCCCGCAACATCGCAAATATCTTCTGCTCCGGGAACCGCGGCAAAAGCTGAGCCAGCTTTACGCGGCAATCCTGATGGTACAAAAGCGGGCTCGCCCCATCCTCATACAGTACCAGCATGTCGCGAAGCAGCATATTAAAATACAGGAACCACTCCACGAGTTTTTCCCGTTCCCAATCGCCTTTTTCCTTGGCCAGCTGCCAAATTTTATCCATATCCATATCATCCAGCTTGGACAGCACGGACAGGGCATCGTTGCGAAGGGCCAACCCGCCATTTTCGAAGAGGGTTACAGCCCGTCCAAGGCTCCCATCCGCCAAAGCGGAAAGCTCAGCTGCATCTTCTGCCGGAACGCCGCGCTCCTGCAGGGCAGCCGTCATCGCCTCCAACGGAAGCATGCCAAAGGCTACCGGCATACAGCGGGAAACGATGGTATCCAGCAGAGAACTTCGCGCACTAGTAACCAGAATGAAGGTAACCTGACCTTCCGGCTCCTCCAAAGTCTTCAAAAGGCTGTTGGCAGCCGCTTCGTTCATACACTCCACTTCATCGATGAGCACCACCCGGCTCTTTGCCATAACCGGATAACGGGAAGCCACAGTCTGCATCTCGCGAATCTGTTCAATACGAATAACCTTGGCGGACTTACCCCGGACTTCCGGCAGCACCTCGTAATAATCAGGATGACTGGCAATCCGCATCGACTGGCAGGATTCACAATGACCACAGGGGCCATCTTCCTCCCCGCAGAGAATGGCTGCTGCCAGCATCCGCCCCAGCATTTTCTTGCCGATACCATCGGGACCAGTGAATAGCAGGGCATGGGGCAGACGGCCTTCCTGCAGCATGGTCCGCAGCTCACACTTTTGCTTCTCATGCCCGATAATCTTATTCCAATTGAGTTCCATTACATGTAAAGGTCCACGAGCATCCCGCGGATGGCGTCATGACTGGCCACAATATCCAGCTGGCTGGCCTGGCCCAGGCGAATTTTCTCTGCCATCTCCTCCAACCGTTTGTCAATCTTGCGAACAGTGGTATACACCTTCTGCCGTCCCATGCGGTCCCAGCCGGCCTGGGTATGGAGCTCATACATATGGTTGACCGCTTCCCCCACAAAGTTCTTGATGAGCGTGCGATAAGACTTCAGCTCATCATAGGTTGGCGTCTTGGAAAGTCGAGCCCCCTGCTCATCAATCTGCCGCAACAGCTTGTCCAGCTGTTCCGTTGTCACCGCTTCTTCCTGATTGCGCAGTTCCGTGCTAAAATCGGTATCCATATCCCGGACCCGCTCATCCTCGCTGCTGCGGCTCACGGAGATGGAGGGCCCTTTTGTCGTCATGTTATCTATTTTCATCGGCATAATGTATCACCTGCTTTTCGTTTCCATGAATATGTCCTAAAGCGTATACTTGTCCATAATTTCCTATTATTGATTATACCGTTTCATCTGGCAATATGCAATATAAAGAAAAGGCCGTCAGGCCTCTGCCTGACGGTCAAAACCGGCATTCCGGATTATTTGCTTTTATGGGGATTATGCGCCTCGTATTCATCTTTGATGCCTTCGATGATTTTATCGTGGCGCTCCTGCTCCTGCCGCAGCTGACGATCGTACTCTTTCTCGCCAATCTGTCCATTGCGTTTCTGATATCTGAGCGCGCGGACATTCTGCTTATGGGTCATCTCTTCTTCGTTGATACGATGACTATATTTATTGCTGGTTCCATCTTCGAAGGTCTGCTGTGCATGATGACGATGGGCTTCTGAAACCCCCGACAGCGATACCGTAGCGATACCGAATCCCATCATGCCAACCATTGCCAATGCGGTAACATTTTTTTTATTCCATTTCATGTTTATGACTCCTTTACCTCAAATTATTTATCTCGGGGTATTTCCCTTCCTTGATTTAAAGTATAGGAATCTAGAATTGGAGCTTCCTTAAATGAATATGATGGTTTTCCTTATATTTTCCTTATAATACCATTAACAAAGAAAATCCAGCCGGCAGCATCAGCACAGGCCCTCATCCAACAGTTGCTGAATCTTATCCATAACCCCAGCTTCAGCATTACTCTTGGCCTTGAAGCGAGCAACGTCCTTGATAGCCGGATAGGCGTTAGCCATCGCATAGCTGTAATAAACAGACTCCAGCATCTCTTTATCATTCATATAATCGCCGAAAGCCGCGCATTCCTCTGGCAAAAGGCCGAGACGTTCCTGAATCTTGCGCACAGCCATGCCCTTATTGGCCCCTCGATTGGTGATATCCACCCAAAAGGCGCTTGCCAGTACCACCTGCATGGAATCGGCATAATGCGCTAGCAGCGGAAAAATCTTCGTATCCGCATCCCCCGCAGCTGTGAAAAAGGAAATCTTGATGGGATCATCCTCAACGGTTTCAAAGCAATCCACCAATTCGATTTCGCTGAAGTATTTCATGAACTCATCCATATAGGTTTCCGGATGCTTGTCCTTGAGCAGGTAAACTTTCTTCTTACCGCAGAATACGTTATAGATATCCGGCTGGTCATTCATGCTGTTAACAATTTCCAGGGCCATATCCCGATCGATGACATCCGAGAAAAGCTCCTGGCCGTGCTGACGAACCATCGTGCCATTATCGCTGACAAAGAGAAACGTGTCGGCATATTTCCGGAAGCTGTCCACTAAAGAATGATACTGGCGACCGCTGGCCGGCGCAAACATGACCCCGCGATCATGAAGTTTTTCCATCATTGCATCAAACTCTGCCGGCAAACGGCCCGCTTCATCCAAAAGAGTACCATCCATATCCGACAAAATTAATTTAATCATTGCACGTTCCTCATTTCCAGAATTACCCAAGATTCGTTATTTCATTCAAAAGCTAGTATTGATTTTACCATAAACATGCAAGGTTCGTCTAATGCCGGTTACACGTCTTTCTCCCGCAGGAAACGTAAAGCAGCCAGCCCCGCCTCAGCCCCCTGATAAACGGCTTTTGCCACCTGCCGTAAACCGCTGGTGCAATCACCAGCGGCAAATATTCCAGGGATATTGGTCGCCATATGTTCATCCACCTTAATGGCATTTCCTTCCAGCATGATCCCCATCTTTCGGGCTAGTTCAGTACTACCGGCAACCCCCACCGCCAAAAATACACCGTCGACAGGCAGAACGGAACCATCCTGAAAGCGCACCTGCTGCACCCGGCCGCTGCCTTCCAACGCGGAAAGCTTCGCCGTCTTGATGACCACTGACTCCGGAAAGCTGCAGCCAGGTTCTTCCCCATTGGTCAGCAATGTAACCTGAGCCGCATGGGGAAGCAAAGCTGAGGCCTCATGGAGGGCATATTCGCCAGCACCGATAACAGCTACTTTCTTCTGGCGATAGAAAAAGGCATCGCAAATGGCACAATAGCT
The DNA here is from genome assembly GCF_024693525.1 of Selenomonas sp. Next base: position 13,209 of record NZ_JAILKR010000075.1, read on the forward strand.
GACACCTTTGCCCTCAAATTCGCGGATACCAGGAACTGGCAGGGTTTTATGAGCTGCCCCAGCAGCCAGGATGACGATGTCCGCGTCGTATTTCTCTTGCTTGGTTTCCACCTGGAACCCATGAAAATCCTCCGCAAAAGTCACCGCCACCACATCATCTTCAATAAACTCCACTCCGATGCGCTTAGCCCCCTGGATGCCACGCTGAAAAAGCTCAGCTCCACTTACCGGTTCAGCCAATCCATAGTAATTTTCAATCAAGTGTGCTTTGGTAAGACTACCGGTATCCTTGCCACTGGAAACCACCGTTACTTCAGCGCCTCCCCGGCGTGCATAAAGAGCTGCCGATACGCCGGCAGGCCCGGCTCCAATGATAACAACCTTTGCCATCCCCAATACCCCCTGCATTTTTCTTCAGTATAACACAAAAGTGACAGACTCTTTGTGAGCCTGTCACCTTTGTGTTGTGATGTGTGTGTTTATCTAAATTTTAGGAAAGGGTACGCGTATTTATCAGCCCAGTTTAAGCTTATCCTGTGCAGAGACGTGGCGGTTAAAGCCAACTTCCTCTTTCGTCAGGCCAAGAGCCAGACCAACGAGCTGCTGCAGGTGCAGGATAGGAACCTGTGCCTGGGAGTGAACGGCCTCACGGCCTTCCGGCTCGTACATATCGAGCTGCATCTGGCAGAGCGGGCACGGCGTAACCAGTGCACCAGCGCCAGCGCGGTCAGCACTGTCAACAATCTGCCCCGTAGCCTTGAGCACATCATGCTCAGCAGCCAGCTGGGCATGGAAGCCGCAGCATTTGCGGTTAGCATCGAACCAAACCGGCTCTGCACCGAGCTTGCGAACGAGGCGTTCCATGTACTCCGGATGCTTGCCGTCACCATGGTCCATGACCTCCTGCGGACGCAGGATATGGCAGCCATAGTAAGCAGCAACTTTATAACCATTAAGCGGATTTACAATCTTGCCATCCAGTAGTTCCGGATGGTCGTCAAGAATCCAAAGGAAATGCGTAACCTGGCTCGTACCTTTATACTCATAGGGATGACCAGACTCCTTGAGAATATTGTTGACCTTCTCACGAAGTTTCTCATCCTTGTCCAGACGAGCTTTAGCCGTACGGAGCTGCAGCGTGCAGGTATTGCAAACCGTCATGATATCACAGCCCATATTCTCAGCAATGGAAATGTTACGGGCATTGACTGCCAATGCCGCCAAATCATCGACACCCTGAGCGTGGGATGCACCACAGCAGGTCCAGTTTGGAATCTCTTCGATTTCAATCTCGAGCTTCTCGCAAACTTTTTTCAGCGACGTATAAGCTTCAGCAGCAGCGCCTTCGAGGACGCAGCCCGGGAATAATGCGTATTTCATAATCAATTCTCCTCCTTCGATGCTGCTTCTGCGTTCTTAACGATTTTACGGATCGTATCGATTTCTTTGTTGACCGGATGGCTGTCCAGCGGATTCATCTTGCCAACGCGCATAAGACGCAGAGCCATCGGCGCACGCAGACCGGCGGCGAAGAAGCCCTCCGATTTGATGTTGAGCTTCGACTCGTCCAGCGTACCGGACTCGCTGATATCCTCATAGATTGCCTTTGCATGGCGGGCACCGACGTTGTCATCGAGGCCCATCTTGAAGGTAGCTTCTTTGAGTTTCTCGATAGCACCAGCCGGGTCGAGGCCTTTCGGGCATTTTGCCGTGCATTCCTGGCAGTTGAAGCAACGCCAAAGACCAGCATCGACAACAGCCTTGAGGTGCTCTTTCGGATCCTTATCGCGGGAATCACGGGTGATTTTCGCAGCTTTGACGAAAACGAAAGGATCGAGGAAGTCTTCCTGATTCAGCGCGTTCTTGTTGCACTCAGATACGCAGGAACCGCAGAGAATGCAGCCGGCGAGTTTCTTGTATTTATTGAAATCTTCCGGAGACTGCTTACAGCCTTCCTCAGCCGAGAATTCATCTTTTGGATGAACCGTCGGTTTGATTTTCTTGATGCGGGCATATTTCGGATCCCAATCCACAATGAGATCGCGGATAACGCGGAAGTTGCCCAGCGGCTCAATGGTGAGCTCATCCGTATCATAGCGTTTCATGAGGTTCTCAACAAGAATCTCACAAGCGAGCTCGGCGTTGCCGTTTACGCGGACAGCACAAGCGCCGCAGATGGAGGAACGGCAGGAGCAGGTAAACGAAAGGGTCGGATCCTGATGCTCTTTGATCTGCGTCAGGGCCTCAAGTACCGTCATGCCAACCGTAACCGGGAGCGTGTAATCCTGCACCCATTTTTTATCTTCAACGAAGCGATGGATTCTAAGCTTTACGTCCATGATCAATACTTCCTTTCTTTCGGCTGATATTTCGTAATAACGACATCTTTATACTCGGCACGATATTCGCCCGTCTTCTGATCTTTGAAGATAAGCGTATGCTTGAGGAAGTTCTTGTCGTCACGTTTCGGATAATCACGACGGGAATGACCACCGCGGCTCTCTTTACGAGCCAATGCGCCCTGTACGATAGCATGGGAAATCTGCAGCAGGTTGCCGAGTTCCACATACTGCTCAAAAGCCGTGTTGTAGACATGGGAGGAGTCACCGACATAGCAATGTTTGTACTCTTCCTCGAGAGCCTTGAGCTCCTGGGTAGCCTGGTTCAACTGGTCCTCCTGACGGTATACGCCAGCCTTGTACCACATCGTATTGACCATGGCATCACGAATCTCCGGTACGGTCTTGCCGCAGCCTTCCGGACGGTTCGTGACTTCTTCGAATTTATCTTTCCATTTCTGGCAATCCTGAGCAAGTTTGTCCTGGCTGCCAGCGTAATTATGCTCTTTTGCGTAAGCGGCTGCACCGTCACCGGCCGTATGACCAAAGACGAGTACCTCCGACAGGGAGTTTGCCCCCAGACGGTTGGCACCATGTACGGATACACAGCTGCACTCACCGGCAACATAGATGCCCGGTACACGCGACTCACCCGTATGGAAGTCAGCCATCTCAAGGCCGCCCATGGAATAATGGCAGGTCGGTGCAATAGGAACCGGTTCTTTCGTGATATCGACACCAGCAAAGCGTTTGGAAAGGTCCGCAACCTGACCCAGACGCTCGCGGATACGCTCAGCCGGAATAACCGTGAAATCCATGTAGACGCCGGCATGGATGCCTTCGCCAATACCACGGCCTTCCTCGATCTCCGTTGCAATAGCACGCGCTACAATATCACGCGTTGCCAGCTCCATCTTCTCCGGTGCATATTTCGCCATAAAACGCTCGCCATTCTTGTTCTTGAGCTGTGCACCCTCGGCACGGCTGGACTCGGACAGCAGGACGCCGTTAGCCGAAAGGCCCGTGGGATGGAACTGTACCATCTCCGGATCTTTGAACGGAATACCAGCATTCATGCCAGCAACGATACCATCGCCCGTGGAGCTGTACGGATTGGACGTACGAATCCAGTACACACGGCCATAGCCGCCCGTGGCAATGATAACGGATTTTGCCGGAACACCGATGAGATTCCCCGAACGCATATCCATAGCGATAACGCCGTTGAGCTGGTCATTCTTCTCACCGCCCATGCTGATCTCAAGCATCTGGCACTCCGAGATGAAATCAATGCCCTTGTCCAGGCACTGCTCAAACAGCGTGTGAACCATTGCATGGCCAGCACGATCCTCGAAGTAGGAAGCACGTGCATGCGAGTGACCGCCCATCTTGCGCTGATGGAAGCAGCCGTCCTTCTGCCGGTTGAAGGGATATCCCATATAGTCAAGCTCGTAAATGTTAGCACCAGCACGTTCTGCAAAATATTCTACGGCATCCTGATCGCAAAGATAATCGCCGCCCTTGATGGTATCGAATACATGCGATTCAACCGTATCTGCTGTATCGGTAACACCAGTAACGCCGTTCATACCACCCTGAGCCATCGTCGAAGCCGAGCGCGTCGGAATGAGTTTCGTCATGACAGCGACTTTGAGATTCTTGTTCTCAGCCGCAGCCAAAGCTGCACGCATACCAGCACCACCGCTGCCAATGATCAGGACATCATAGGTAACGTCACCTTTTTTGACTTTTTCTGGAATATTATTACCATTCCAGGTGAAGTAAGAACCTGCAGCCACAACGACACCGGCTGCTGCCGCGCCCTTTATAAAGGTACGACGTGAAATCTCCTTCGACATAGTATTCCCTCCTAAACACTTCTCAATACACAACAATTTTCTCAAATCATTAACTAGAATTATTTTACATAAAAAAAAGCTATCGGGGAAATACATGCTGCTTATATTGACTATTCAAAATTCTTATAAGCTAAAAAAGAGGAGCAAATGCTCCTCGAAAAAAAGTTTCCTTGTAAATTTTTCCTATCGCTTCAACAGCGAAATAAATGTTTTGGCCGCCTGAGAGAGATGCTGTCCCCGGCCGTAGGCTGCCACCAGCTGACGTTCTTCCACACTTTCTTCCAATTCAAAGAAAAGCGGGGCTTCTTTCCAGCGCCAGCCGCGCACCAGCATATCCGTAACCAGGGTAATGCCCAGTCCTGCCATGCAAAGCTCGGCGGCATCGATGATGCTGTTGGCTTCAAAGACCACATCGGGTTCACACTGGGTTTCCTGACAAAGATACCGATAGATATGAGCCATCCGCCGGCTTTCCTGCAATTTGATAAAGGGCTGTTTGTGCAGGCGGGCAAAGGAAATCGTCGGATAAGGCGTTACCTGATGGCCACCGAACCGGGCCGCAAAGGGATGGTCCACCGGTACTGCCAACAGGGTTCTTTCCTTCAAAAGCGGTATTGAAGCAAAATTTTTATCGGGCAACGGCTCATAGAGCAGTGCAAAATCCACCGTCCCCGCCATCACATCCTCCTTAAGCTCCTGCAAACTATGCTCACGGACCGTCAAACGGATCCCAGGATAATTCCGATGAAAATCGATAAGAGGCTGGGTCAGATAGCAGGATGACCGGGTCCGGGAACTGCCGATGCAAAGATTTCCCGTACGGAGCTCCGAAAGGTCCGCCGTTCCTTTTACCAGTTCCTGCTTCAGCCGCTGGATCTGCCGCGCCTTTTCCACATAAATCTCTCCAGCAGGCGTGAGCTGCAAGGGGGTCTGGCTGCGGTCAAAAAGGGCCTCGCCCAATTCCCCCTCTATCTTCTTTATACACTGTGACAACGATGGCTGAGAAACATAAAGGTGTTTGGCAGCGGCAGAAAATGTCCCATCCTCTGCCACCTGCAATACGCTTCGCCATTCATGTTCATCGATCAAAAGCCTAACTCCTCCTTGTGTGCCTGCATGCCGTCGATGCAGCATTGCATCACCTCTGACGGTTCCATACCAAGCATCTCCATTCCCTTTTTGATAGTATCCCGGCTGCATTTAGCGGCAAATTTCTTATCCTTGAATTTTTTCTTGAAGGATTCCAATTCCATCCCATCCATTTTTTCCGGGCGCATGAGTGCATAGGCCTGGACAATTCCCGTGAGTTCATCCACCGTATAGAGGCTCTTTTCGATATCCGTCACGGGCTCCTTCTCATCCGTAGTAATTCCCCAGCCATGGGAAATAATCGTCTGGATGACTTCTTCTTCCACGCCTTCCGGTGCCAGCAATTCACGCACATGATGGCAGTGTTCATCGGGAAACTCTTCATAATCCACGTCATGAAGATACCCGACTGCCTCCCAATATTCTTTATCCGCACCAAAATGATCGGCCATGGCTCCCATCGCTGCACTGACAGCCGCCGCATGGGTAAAAAGATGGGCTTCTGTCGTATGTTTGGCCAGTATTTCTTTTGCCTTGGCTAAGGTCAACTCACTCATTGTACAACCTCCCCGGAAAAAAGACGTTGAAATCTGCAATTATGTAAATAATTATACGCGTTATTCTGTCAAATCGTCAACAAAACGGCCCAATACATAAAAAGTACCATGCGCCTTGGCAAATAGTTTTCCTGCTTCATCACGGATTTCACTCTCCAGCGTCATCGTATGGCGGCCATCGTGAAGAACCGCACCCGTAGCAATAATCCGGGTTGTCATCGGTACAGAATGCATAAAATCCATGCTAAGATTCATGGTTACGACTTTTTTATTTCGTGCCAGTGCAGCTGCCCCCATAGCTGTATCCGCCAGGGTCATCAAAGCTCCACCATGGATGATGCCATAAAGATTGGTATGCTCAGACTCCACGTTCAGTTCTAACTGAACGCCGCCATCTGCCACTGGCACTGCCTCCGCATGAATATATTCCAAGAATGGATTTTTATGATAAAATTCAACAATATGTTGCTGGAGTTTCGTTATGGGATTATTCCGCTTCACCTGCTCAGCACTTCCCTTACCATATAATCTTCTATATTATAACGCCATTGTTCCAATTTTGCCAAAGGCAAAATCTTCTTCATGCAAAAGGGACTGTGAAAAATTCCTTTATATTGACATAAAAATATAAAAGCCTCCATAAGATTGATTCATCTACCTTATGGAGACTTCTATGAATTTATCCACGCACTTTTTACAAATTACAGTTTATATGTTACAAGAATCTCATTCGAAGCAGCTCTTCGCCGCCGCTAGGGGCAGTGCCAACACTCCACGGGAGATGTTTTCCTAAACGAAATTTTTATCCTTAATTAAGCATCGAAAAAGTTGCAAAACGCGCTTCGCTTGAACGGTAGCAATTTTTCGACGAACGGTGAGGATAAAAATTTCGTTCTTCACGGAAAACATCAAACGCTTCGTTTATGGCACTGCCCCTAGCGGCGGCTGAGGATGTGGCAAGTTTCGCAGGGCTACCCCCTCCTAGGGCGTAGCAATTCGTGCCGGCTCTAACCGAGGTGGCGGGGGCCCCAGTACCATAAGCGTAGCCTTGACGTTCCGCGTGAAGCAAGAAATTTTTGCCTGCGTTCTCGTTGGAAAAGCAGTTTCGTCCAAGCGAAGCGCGTTTAACTGTTTTCCAACTCTTAATTAAAAGGTAAAAATTTCTTGTAGCGGGTTGTCACCGGTGGAGCGTTGGTACTGGGGCCCCCGCCGCCGGCGACTTACCTCGAACACGAACTGGGTACTACTCCCCTGCAAACTGTAATTTTAAGAAAAAGCCCTGTTGCGCACACGCTAGCGTCAACAAGGCTTTCTCTAGAAGGAGCGATTATTTATTTTTTTCATCGATTGCCTTAGCCACCGCTGCAATCTTAGCCGTTTCATCCGGAGTAGTATCTCCCGTTACGTTGACGTTGCGCGTTACTTTGGCATCGTAGGACTCACTACGCATGATATCGGCCAAATCCACCCCAGTGCTCTCCTTCACCGACTGGAAAGTCTTAGCTAACACCAAGGGCACATTACCAGCGATTGGTCCCACCGAGGCGCCATCCTCGCCGCCGCCAATGATGGAAATCTTATCAATCGCCGTGAGCGGTTTGGCAATCTCTGCGGCCACCTGCGGCAGGATTTCGATAGCCATCTGTGCCATGGCAGCTTTGCCGTATTTCTTCATGGCTTCCGCCTTTTTATCCATAGCAGCGGCCTCTGCCTCACCTTTGGCCCGGATAGCGGCTGCCTCCGCTTCACCTTTCGCCTTGATACCAGCAGCTTCCTGCTCCATGGCGTATTTCTTCGCTTCAGCCTGTGCTTTCTGAGCCTCAGCCTCCTTCTGCTGAATGTAGAGGCGTGCTTCTGCATCACGCTGCTGTTTCGCAAGTTCTGCCTGGGCTTGAACCTCAATCGCATACTTATCCGCATCCGCCTTTTTCTGGATTTCGGCCGCCAGTTCCTGTTCGCGGACGGCAACTTGCTTCTGTTTGAGTTCCTGCTCACGCTCGGTTTTGGCAATTTCCGCATTTACCGTAGCCGTCTGTATGGATTTCTGCTGTTCCTGATTCTGGATTTCGTAAGCAGCATCGGCTTCGGCGCGTTTGATATCCGACTGTTTCTGCAACTCTGCCTTGCGAATGGCCAAGTCCGTCTGCCGCTGAGCGATTTCCAGTTCGGCTTTTACCTTGGCATCATTGGATTCCTTCGAAGCTGCGGCCTGAGCAATCGCCACATCCCGCTCTGCCTGGGCACGGGAAATCGCCGCATCTTTTTTAATTTTCGCCGTATTATCAGCGCCCAGGTCAACGATAAGACCGTTATCATCGGTGACATTCTGGATATTGCAGGAAATGATATCAATACCCAGGTTGCGCATATCCTTAGACGCCTTGCTGACCACCTGGTCCGAAAAGGAATCGCGGTCCGTGTTGATATCCTTAAGGTCCAGGGTACCAATGATTTCACGCATATTACCTTCCAGAGAATCCTGAAGGCTGGTGGCAATCTCCTCCGGCTTCATGTTGAGGAAGTTCAGCGCCGCTATCTTGCGCCCCTCGATATCTTTAGCCACCGCAACCTTGGCCACTGCATCCACGCGGACATTGATGAAATCATTGGTCGGCACGGACTGGCCTGTTTTAATATCGACGGAAATCTGTCCTAAGTACAGATAATCGGCCCGCTCCAGCGCCGGAATCTTAATGCCGCCCTGGCCGATGAGGAACCGCGGTTCCTTACGCAAACCAGACAAGATAATCGCACGATTGGGCGAAGCCTTGACATACATCATCGTAATCACCACAAACAGGATGACCAATAAAATCACGACGGGAATAGCTATTAACAAAATAGTACCCATAAAAACCTCCCATAACTCAATTATAAAGAAAACAATCACGGCTACTATTTTGCTCCCCGATTCTTTTGTCCACTTTAAAGAGCCATTGGATTTTTGTTAATTCCAAAAAATAAACTTCCTCAAAAGAGGAAGTTTAGCGTTTCCCATATGCGATTAACAAGCTGCCGATTCGTTCAATTCATCGGCTTCCCGCATGCATCTTACAAAGTAATCGGTCAACCGGATTTCGTAATCAGCCTGACTACGGGACAAAACCAGATAGTCAGCCGCCGTAAGTTCTTCCTGCACACCCTTTTTGGTAAAGGCTTTAAAAGAAGGAATTTCCTGCGTACCGGTGAACACCAGAATGCGGTCAGCCCCAACACCCTGACGGCTGGTTAAGAGACGAATTGCAGCAGCTCCCGGCATGAAGCCCGTAGTACCATCCAGCATCATAACTTCTTTATCCTCCATCAGATAACTGCGAACTAACATCATCTCTGTCACCGGCCTTTCTAAATCATGCTGCGTCTCCCCCGGACGCTTCTCGTTTCTTTTGATGGTTCTATTATAGCAAGGTTTAAATTGCAATAAAATCACAAAATATGCTTTAAATATTGCAAAAGATGTACTAAACTAATAAAGAGCTTGATAAAGGAAAGGAGCAGCTACCGTGAGCGACTACGAAAAAAAAGGGTATCTTTCTACGGATTACCGCATTTTCCGCCTGAAAGATTCTACGTTAAAGCCGATTCCATTTCACTACCACGATTTCCATAAAATTATCTTATTTCTCGACGGCAACGTCGATTATGTCATCGAAGGAAAGACCTATCATCTCACTGCCCGGGATGTTGTCTTTGTCTCTGCTGGCGAAATCCATCGCCCGATTTTCCTATCCGGTTCTGCCGACTATGAGCGCATTGTCATCTATGTCTCCCCATCTTTTCTCGAACGCTGGCAGCAACAAGACCCTCAACATAATGATCTTTCCCAATGCTTTTTGCAAGCCCGCAAAACAGCCAGTGTCATGCACCAGGCACCGGGAACGAGTCACGATTTGCTATTCCACATGGATAAATTAGAAAAAACAGCCCACGGCGAGGGATTCGCTAATGGACTGTTCACTGAAATCCTCTTTATTGAATTTATGATTCTCGTCAACCGCCTGCTGGAAGGACACGAACTAGCAGGATTGGAAAACGCCTCCTACGACCAAAAAATCCAGGATGTTCTCACCTATATCAATCAGCATCTGGCAGAAGACCTTAGCATCGATACCTTGGCGGCACATACCTACACCAGCAAATTCTATCTGATGCGCAAATTCAAAGCCAACACGGGCTATGCCCTGCACCAGTATATCCGCAGCAAGCGGCTATTGCTTGCCCGCGATATGCTCCGCAGTGACATGCCCATCGCCCAGATTGCCGGCGAAGTCGGTTTTGCCGACTATTCCACATTCTCCCGTGCCTTCCGCGAAATGTTCCAATGTTCTCCGCGAGAGTATCGAAATACGCATTAAACTTCAAGTTACAGTTTGTAGGGAAGTAGCGAGTTCGTATTCGAGGCAAGTCGCCGGCGGCGGGGGCCCCAGTACCAACGCTCCACCGGTGACAACCCGCTACAAGAAATTTTTGCCTTTTAATTAAGAGTTGGAAAACAGTTAAACGCGCTTTGCTTGGACGAAACTGCTTTTCCAACGAGAACGCAGGCAAAAATTTCTTGCTTCACGCGGAACGTCAAGGCTACGCTTATGGTACTGGGGCCCCCGCCGCCTCGGTTAGAGTCGGCACAAAACTGCCTTCCCCTCTGGGGAAGGTGGGCGCGAAGCGCTCGGATGAGGTCCCTTTATACGCATTACGATAAGCATAATAGCTTAAGTTGCTACCTCATCCGCCCCTGACGGGGCACCTTCCCCAGAGGGGAAGGCTTTT